>CABYTP010000005.1 GCA_902521955.1 uncultured Candidatus Actinomarina sp.
TATGATGTTAACCAGGATCCTATTGAAGTCCCACCAAGCTCTCAATGGATTCATATTGTTCCAAATGAAGGGCAAATTTCCTGGTCAAATAGCTAATTGTTATTTAGTTTATTTCTTTCCGCTTTACTTAGTTTCAGTGTTAATTTAACTGACTATAACTGTAGTATTTATGATTCTAAAAATTTAATAAGAAACGAAGTAATGCTTCAAATTGTACTTAAAAATTATGGTTATTATGAATTAAAAGTAGATGGTCAATTTGGTCCTGCTAGTAAATCAGCATTAAAAAACTTTCAAACAGAGAATGGGCTTATTTCTGATGGAATTATTGGAAAAAATACTTGTAATACATTGTTTGATAAAAAAAATGTAATCAAGAAAAAATCTAATAATAAATTAATAGACACTCAAAATATTCAAAAACCATCAGAAGCTTTAAAGATTTCTCAACAAAAGTTGAAAGATTTAGACCTCTATAAAGGATCTATTGACGGAATTAATGGAACTAATACGAAAAATGCTATAAAAGAATTTCAAAGAAAAGCAGGATTATCCGTTGATGGTGTTCTTGGACCTAATACAATGGCTGCGTTAGAAAAAGGAGCTGAATCTTATATCCCGATTAATCAATTAGATTCTTCAAGTACTGATAATACAGAATCTTCTTCAAATACAATTTCAACATCTTCTGCATTAGATTTAAGAAATTATAACCCATCCAAACCTTGTGTTGATGGGTATGTAGATCCAAATGGTATTTGGGTTACTGATCCTTGTTTTTATCCAGTATTTGTTTATAGGTTTGGTAATACAGCGCAAGTAAACTCACAAAACGAGCTAAATGCTTACCTTGGTGACAGGTGGTCACTAGAAAAAGAAAAAACCTACAATACCATTGGACCTGTATCCACAATAAATTATGTAAATGGTATTCACTCCCCAGTAAATGGCTTACGTATGCCTTCTAATGCAAATAATCTTATAGTTCTAGGTATAAAAAATGATAATAATGTTAATGCAAGACCTCAATCTGGTCCTCAGGATGCTGATGCAGTGTTTGAAGTATTAGTTGAAGGTGGAATGACAAGATTTATTAATGTTTTTTACGAATCTGATACAAATTACCACGGACCTATTAGATCTGCTAGACCAACGGACCCAACAGTACTTCGTCCACTTGGTGGTGTTTTAGTTGCAAGTGGAGCTACTGGTGGATTGATTCCTGAAATTATTGATATTGGAGTACCAGTTATAACTGATAGAAGACCTGAGTTTTTTCGTATTTCGACAAGAAGAGCCCCTCACAATTTATATGCAGACACTTATAAATTAAAACAATTAGCAATCTCAAAAGGATACAAAAAAGTTGATAATCCTCAACCGTTATTTCCATGGGGAACTCCAAATTATTCTCTATGGTCTACAAATGCATATATTAAATTAAAATTTTCTTCTCAAACTTCTACTATATGGACTTGGAATGGAAATACTTATTTACGTACATATTATGACGCGTACAGAGGCTCATCCTCTGGAGTTCCACATAATTGGATAAATAAATCTGGAAACACATCTCAAATAAATGCAGATACAGTTATTGCATTATTTTGTGAACCTTACATACACCCATTACAACTTCCATCAGTAAAAACAGTTGGAGAAGGTAGGGCAATAATCATGCATAATGGGAAAATGTTAGATGCTTACTGGAAGAGAGGTTCAAATTTGGATCCTTTTCATATAGTTGATCAAAACGGAAATACTATGTATATACCACCTGGAAAACCATGGATTTCATTGGTTCCAAGCAACTTTCTACCTTCTTTTGACAATTAACTTTACTTTATAGGTACTTAAATGGTATATTTAGAGTGCGTTTCAATTAAGTGTGATACGCAGCCCTGTTGGGAAGCCCTCTTTTTGGGGGCTTCCGTATTTTAGGACTGATTTAACTCAGATAAATAGTTAACTGTATCTCCCCAAACAATATCAGGGATGTAAGCAATCAAATAAATACATCCTGCTTCTTTGTATTGCTCGATAGTGTCAAAAACCTTTTCCTTTGTTCCGATTAGTGGGCGATCATAATAATAATCTTTAGGAATATTGGTATATGTAGCTAATTTTTCTACTTTTTTGTCTAAATCATTTTGACTATTTGCAATTAGAACATTTGTATGCAAAGTTTTTCCTATTTCATTAAAATCTCGACCAACATTTTCACAATGAGTAGCTAAAATTTTTGATTTTTCTATAAACCCATTTACATCAACATCCCAGTTTCCATAATCTCCATATTTAGCAAGAAGCTTTAAAGTCACCTTTTCACCACCACCACAAACCCAAAGAGGAGGATATGGTTTCTGTATGGGTTTAGGTTGATTAATTGCTCCGTCTATTTGATAGAAGTCACCTGTAAAACTTGGAGTTTCCTCAGTAGTCATTTTTTTATATATTATTAAAGACTCTTCAAGCATTTTTAATCTTATACCAGCAGAAGGATATTCATATCCATATGCTCTATATTCATGATCATACCAACCAGCACCAATTGCATATTCAAGTCTTCCATTTGACATAACATCAATATTTGAGGCAACTTTTGTTAAGTATGCTGGATTTCTATAAGAGTTACATGTGCACATTTGACCAAGGCGTACTTTTGATGTTGTTTGTGAAAGTGCTGACATAAGTGTCCAACATTCATAAGTCGGGTCTTGTGTTGGTTTTGGAACAGTATGGAAATGATCATAAACCCAAATAGATTCATAGCCAAGGTTTTCAATATTTGATGCTGCATTTAATATTGTATTCCACTGGTCTTCTAATTCAATAGAATTTAAGTCCATTCTCCATCCTTGTGGAACAAAAACACCTATTTTCATAATTTAATTATAACTATTTTGAATTTCTGATTCTAAGAATCTTTAAGAGGTCAGTTAAATCTTCTCGATTAGACTTTTTATCTAAATACAGTAATCCATATTTAAGAATTAATAAAACTGTAGTTATTCCTAAGACAGTATTAAACACTCTTATTACCGCATTATTGTAACAAATTGCATCATGCATTCTTAAGTTTTTGTCTGTATATTCGACACCTTCAATTAATATTTGATAAACAGAACCACAATTTAAACTAAATTGTTTAAACTCGACAAATGATGCAGTTAAAAACTCAACTTTTACATCTAAAAATAGATTTATAATAATAAAAATTAAAAGACTAGTGAAAAAAATTTGGAAATATTTTCTATTAAACATAATCATAATACACTTTACTTTATGGACGAATTAACAATACTTAACGACCAATTAAAGAGAATGCGCGGTATGAATAAGTTTTATCATTTACAATTTCTAAATGATGTCCGTTTCTTCTTACTATTAACTTCAGTATTCTTAATAATCGTTCAATATAATATAAATATTTCATATCTACTTCCTCTAGTTTCTTTATTTGGAAGTGTAATGTTGGCTTTCCATGCTTATTATTTAATATTTTCACGTCATTATTCAGAATTTTTAGAAAAAAAAATAAATAATTTATTAAAAAAAGATCTAATTATCACCCATAAGCTTGAAAATAAATATTTTTTTCCTATAAATGATAAAAAAATAGTAGTAGCAAAGCTTGGTAAAGATTTTTCTTGGTTTAGTTTTGTTACTTTATTTATTACATTTTATGGAATTCTTGTTTATTCATATGGAATGTATCTTGTATATAATGAATTACTGAATTCCCAGTATGTTTTTACAGTAGCAAGTATTACATTTGTTACTTTATGCATTGGATACTGGTGGTTCGTACAAAATATTGGAGAAAAAAGATTGGAAGATATTTATGGAGAGTAGTTTTACAAATTTTTCAGGGGACAATCTAGATAATTATCTTGGTCATGAGATGATTGAAATAAATGAAAATTACGTTGAATCTAAATTAGCAATAACAAAAGACCACAAGCAACCAATGGGGTTAGTTCATGGTGGAATATACTCTACATTAGCTGAAACAATATGTTCTTATGGAGCAAATTTTAACGGTAATGGAGTATTTGTAGGAGTTAACAATAATACTGATTTTCTATCCAGTGTCACTGATGGAGAAATAGTATGTAAAGCAAATCCAATTAAAAAAGGTAAATCTTTTCAACTATGGGAATGCAACATTTTTCATAATGATAAATTAGTATCCGTTTCAAAAGTTAGGCTAAGCCGCATTAAATGAAAGTTAAATATTTATTAATTTTACTTTTACTTACAGCTTGTTCAAATAATTATGACAGAACAAATAATCCAGATTGTTGGAAATCCGCACGAGAGACTTGTAGTGAAGAAAATAGAATTAACTCCGGAAATATCAGAGGTGGTAATATTGGTGGAACTGGAAATTAGATGAAAAAGTATTTATTAGTATTATTGATATTCATTACATGTGGTGGATCTGATTCACCTGTTGAAACTACAGATACAACTACTTTGGAAACAACAACAACGTTAGGAGAAAATATGGAAAAAACATACTCAACTCAACATCAGATGTCCATTGATGATAGTAAAAATTACACTGCGCTAATTAGAACATCACTAGGGGATATGAAAGTTGAATTTTTTACTAAAGATGCACCAATAACAGTAAATAATTTTATTACCTTAGCTAAAGACGGTTATTACGACGGTGTAATTTTTCACAGAGTTATCTCAGATTTTATGATTCAGGGAGGAGATCCCTCCGGTACAGGTCATGGAGATTATGGTAAATATCCAGGATATGAATTTGAAGATGAACTAAATAATCAAATACCATATTCAAAAGGTATCTTAGCTATGGCTAATAGAGGACCCAATACAAACGGCAGTCAATTTTTTATTATGCATGTTGATTACCCCCTTCCATACAGTTATACAATTTTTGGAAAAGTAATTGATGGCTTGGATGTAATTGACACAATTGCTAGTGTTGAAACTGGTGCAGGTGACAAACCTGTAGAAGATGTAGTTATAGAATCTGTTGAAATTTCTGAGAGTTAAGTAACTTTATTGTTTTTTTAGACAATATTCCACCAGATGTACCAGAAGTATTTTTTATTAGATACTTATGTTTAAAAATATCTTTTGTTAAATTTTTTATGTAGGACTCACTATATCCAAGCTTATTCGATAAATATAACGAATAATTAGAGGAGTAATTTAGAGTATTTGATACATAATAATAAGTGTAAGCAGCAAGTTTTAATTCTTTATTTTCTATTTTTCTAGATTTTAAAAGTTTTGAAACCTTTTTTAAATCAATAGACATGTACTCGATATTTTTAGTGTTTTTAATAAAATAATCTCTATCTACATTAACAAGATTGTTTATTTGCTTAAGCCCTCTTTTCTTCAATGAAAAATAATTTACTTTTCGTATATCAACTGTGTTAATTTCATAAAATTTGCTGGAAGAGAAAGTTACATCTTTCACAATTAATTGGTATGGATTTGGAAACACATAAATTATCTTTACATTAAGGTTTGATACTGCGTTAGGTATATGAACAATAATTTGATCTTCATCAAATATTATTTTCTTTTTCATATTCCTATTTTATTGATTTATTACTCACTTTTATTGTTCTTACATATTATTTAGATTATTTGTTGTGTGAAATTTATCATAATTTGGTTATTATTATGAAATTATGAGTGTTGATGTAACTTTACCTGATGGGAGCGTAAAAACTTTTGACAATCCTGTTAGTGGTTTTGATATAGCTAAAAGTATTGGTTCACGTTTAGCAAAGGATGCAATCTGTTTAGAGATTGATAATATATTTTATGATTTATCAGCAATTTTCGTTTCTGATATATCTGTACGAATAGTTACAAATAATGATCCGGATGCATTACAAATATTAAGACATTCATCAGCACATATTCTGGCCCAAGCTGTATTAAATCTACATCCAAGTGCTAAATATGGAGTTGGACCAAGTATTGAAAATGGTTTTTATTATGATTTTTTATTTAAAGATCCACTTAAAGAGAGTGATCTAATTGAAATTGAAAAAGAGATGATAAAAATTACAGAGAGTGGTCAGGAATTTACTAAGTCTGAAATTTCAAAAAAGGATGCTAAAAAACTATTTAAAAACCAATCATTTAAAATTGAACTCATTGAATCTGCAGAAACTGATGAAGGTGTCTCGGAAGAAGTTGTCACAATGTATTCCAATGATAAGTTTTCAGATTTGTGTAAAGGTCCACATATTCCAAATACAAAATACTTAAAACATTTTAAATTAACTAAATTAGGTGGAGCTTATTGGAGAGGTGATGAGGATAATCCACAACTACAAAGAATCTATGGAACATCTTGGTTTACAAAAAAAGATTTAGATGCTTACCTAATACAGCAAGAAGAAGCTGAAAAAAGAGATCATAGAAAATTGGGTAATGAACTCAATTTATTTACTACATCAAATGAGCTAGGGTCTGGAAATTTTTTGTGGAAACCAAAGGGAGCGATACTCCGTGACCTTATTGAAACTTATAGTAAAAATGCTCATATAAATAATAATTATGATTTAGTTAATACACCTCACATTGGTAAATCAGTTTTATGGGAAACATCAGGACATTTAAATCACTATAAAGAGAACATGTTTCCTCCAATAATACATGAAGAAAACGATGAAACTTACTATCTCAAACCTATGAATTGTCCATTCCATATCCTTATATATAAGAGTGATTTACATTCCTATAAAGAATTACCTTTAAGATATTTTGAATTTGGTTCAGTTTACAGATATGAAAAAACTGGTGTATTGCATGGTCTGCTTAGATTACGTGGATTTACTCAAGATGATGCACATATTTTTTGCACCAATGATCAGATAAATAATGAAGTCAAAACTTTACTAAATTTTTCAGTAAAGCTTTTAAATAGTTTTGGATTAGTTGATATTGAGGCTGATTTATCTACAAAGCCTAAAAAATATATCGGAAGTGATGAAGATTGGGAAGTTGCAACAAGCAGTCTTAAAAATTCACTGACGGAGCTAGGTATACCATTTGCTACAGCTAATGGTGAGGGGGCCTTTTATGGTCCCAAAATTGATTTACATGCTAAAGATGCAATAGGAAGGCGTTGGCAGCTAAGTACAATTCAAATAGATTTTGCCCAACCAGATAATTTCAATATAGAGTATGTAAATTCAGATAATCAAAAAGTTCGTCCAGTAATGATACATAGAGCACTATTGGGATCTGTAGAGAGATTTACTGGTGTATTAATTGAACACTATGCCGGCCATATGCCAGGTTGGTTATCTCCAGTACAAATTGATATATTAACAATTGGTGAAGTTTCAAATTATCTAGATGAGATTAAAGAGATGTTTTCTGATTATCGTATAAATATTGATGATAGAAATCTACGACTAGGTGAAAAATTGCATAATTCTCAAAAAAATAAAGTTCCTATACAAATTATTGTTGGTGAAAAGGACATAAGCGCTTCTACTGTTGGTATAAATATTCATAACCAAGATAACCTTAAAGATGTTGCATTAACTGAGGCAGCAAAGTTAATTAAAGCTGAATTAAAAGTACCGGAATTTTCAATAAATGGTTGATGGTATTGATATAAATCAGGATGATGCCGAAAAAGCACTTCTGCCAGACGACTTAAATTCACTCGCAGTCGGAAGTTATATTGTTCCTAATCCAAATAAAAGAAAATACTATCCTGTTTATGTTTTGTCGATTGTAGCAATTACTTATATTGCTTCTTTACTCCTGCCTTTTATTGACTTTACTGTATCATTAATAATTCTTGCAATTGTAGCTTTAATGTTATTTGTTATTAATAATAAGTTTTTAATAAACCAAGATGAAGTAATTGAAAAAATATTAAATTATATTGATCACCCTATTGGCTATTATTCAATTGCATTAACATTTTTATTTAATTTAAAAAATATTCTTACACCCGTTTGGACAACAATAATTTATTCACATGAATCTCCACCAAAATTAAAAACAATTATAGAAATTAATGCATATACCGGAGAACTTCTAAGTGATCCATACACTGAATCTATTAATGCTTGAGAAAATTTTTAAACCTACTTCTGAAAAATTTGCAATACCTTTTATTAAACTTCTGGCATTTTTAAATGTTAAACCAAATACTGTATCATATGTTGGCTTATTTGTAGTTCTTATGGGTGCTTATTATTTTTATCTTGGTAATAATTTATTTGGCATTATTTTAATTTTTCTAGGAAGTGCTATCGATGGACTTGATGGTCCCTATGCAAGATATAGTAATTTATCTACTGAAAAAGGTGCTATCTTAGATTCATTTCTTGATCGAATTGGAGAATTAGTTATTTGGAGTGTTATTGGCATCTCATATACAAATTCAGATATTGAATTGTTTATTGTATTTTCGATTTTAGTGTCATCTAATCTAATACCATACTTAAGAGCAAAATCAGAAAGTTATGATGTTGATAATAAAAAAGGTATTACTCCAAGACCTGAGCGAGTTATTTTTGCTGTAGTCTATATGTATTTTCAATTACCATTTATTTATATGTACATTTTCGCTTTTTTAACTTGGGTAACAGTTTTCCAACGGTTTATATTTTTGTACAGAGCTTTAGATAAATGAAATTTACAATTATTAAATCTCTTCATTCCTTAGTTAAAAAGATCCCTATAAAATATTTTTTATATTTATCATACCCAATAGCAATAATTTATTATTTATTAACTCCATACTCAAATTTTAAACTTTCTAAAAGAAAAAAATACATTGATAATTATTCAATTTTTAAAGTTAAACATAATTATGTTAAATATTGGCTTGAGACTATTTGGCTTACTAAAGAAGGTTATTCTAAATACATATATCCGAACGTAAGCATCGTTAATGAAGAAGTAATAAGAAAATTAAATAAAACACATACATCATATATTTTAGCTTTGCCACATGTAGGTAATTGGGAGTTTGCAATTCCCATGGGTCAGGAGTTAGATTTAAATCTTGTAGCAGTTGCTGAACCACTTCAAGATTTAAAAATTTTAAATTGGTTTACTTCCCTTAGAGAACAACTTGGTTGCAAGATTATACTAGGCGGTAAGGGACAAAATACCTTTGATGAAATAATTTCGTTATTGAATAACAACAGTCACGTTTGTTTACTTGCTGAAAGACATGTAGCAAAAAGTGGTGTAGGTGTAGAATTTTTCAATCAAATGGCTGCATTTCCCAAAGGACCTGTTGCACTCTCATTAGAGACACAATTACCTGTGGTTCCAACCGCGTTTATTAAATCTGTTAGTGGGTATGAGCTTCACTTTGGTAAACCATTTATAGTTCCTTATTTCGAAAATCAAGCACAAAGTATTCAGCATGGTTTGAAAGTTTTGAGTAAATCCTTAGAGGAACTTATAATGTTAGATCCTAATCAATGGCACTCTATACAGCCAGTGTGGACAAGTGAGTATTAATATACTTTTAATCACTCCCTACAATATGGAAGCATATGGTGGGGTTCAAAATCAAGTTAATACTATAAATTCATTTTTAAATGAACATGATCAATTTACTTCTAAAATAGCTGCCCCTAATTCTGAAGACTTTAATATTGGAAATACTATAAACATACCTTTCAATGGCTCTATTTCACCTGTCTGCTTAATCCCGGTAAAACATAAATTAACTGAAGCTATAAATTGGGCTGATGTTGTTCACATTCATGAACCCTTTGTACCATTAATATTTTGGAAATTACCTAAAAATATAAAATATATATTTACACATCACGCTTCTTTAAATAATTTTCTAACTTTTTTATTAAGTATTCTTTACACATTTATAAGACGTAATGGGATAAGTACTTATGTAAGTAGACTATCTAAAAAAAATGCAGTAGCTTTGAATCGAGAACCGCATCTTATTCCTAATATGTTCTATTTAGATAACGATGTAGATTTTGAATTAAAAAAAAGGTTTCTTTTTATTGGTAGAGATGAAAAACGTAAAAACTTAAAATTATATAAAAATTATGTTCAGAGCTTTTATGACTCACAATTTAAATATAGTGCAATTACAAATACTGAAATTAAGAATATTCATATTGATACATTTTTAAATCCTAATGACGATGATAAAAATAAAATATTAAATGATTCTGATATCTACTTAGCTTTAAACACCCGTGGAGAAAGTTTTGGTATAACTTTAATTGAAGCTATCAATTCCGGAAATATAGTTATTTCAAGCAATATTAAAGCATTTAAAAATCTTCTCGGCGATTCAGGTGTTTATTTTAAAAATAATTCTCTAACTTCTCTTAATGATGTAATAGAAGTGATCAAAAAAGAAGATCTTTATAATATGTGGTTAAAGCAAAAAAAATATATAAATAAGTATGAAATTAGTAAAAATATGGAGAAGTTGATTTCATTGTATTTGAGCATTTAGAGTACAATAAGAAATATGAAAATTGAATCAACTGATAAAGTTAAAAAAGGCCTTGCTGAAATGTTAAAAGGTGGGGTTATCATGGATGTTGTCAACGCAGAGCAAGCTGTAATAGCTGAAAAATCTGGTGCTGTTGCAGTTATGGCATTAGAGAGAATACCTGCAGACATCAGAGCTGATGGCGGTGTAGCACGCATGTCTTCAGTTGGTGTAATTCAAGAAGTTATGGATTCTGTCTCTATACCTGTTATGGCTAAAGCAAGGATCGGGCATTTTGTTGAAGCTCAGATATTAGACTCTCTTGGAATTGATTTTATAGACGAATCTGAAGTATTGACACCAGCAGATGAGGTAAATCATATAAACAAACAAACATTTAAAGCGCCATTTGTATGTGGAGCAACAGATATTGGTGAGGCTACAAGAAGAATTGCAGAGGGTGCTTCAATGATAAGAACAAAAGGTGAAGCTGGAACAGGGAATGTAGTAGAAGCTGTTAGGCATATGAGAACTATTACAAATCAATTAAATGAAGTTTTAACTTGTGATGAAAATCAATTAGTTGCCTTAGGAAAAAAGTTTGGAGCTCCATTAAATGTTTTACAGCAAATTAAAGAACAAAACAAATTACCAGTTGTTAATTTCGCAGCTGGGGGTATAGCTACACCTGCTGATGCAGCTTTAATGATGCAATTAGGTTGCGATGGTGTTTTTGTTGGTTCTGGTATTTTTAAAAGTGGGGATCCAGCTGAAAGAGCAGAGGCAATTGTTATTGCTACTACTAACTTCAATGATCCAAAAATTTTAGGTGAAGTATCGAAAGATCTTGGCGAACCTATGGTCGGGATTAATATAGATACATTATCAGAAGAAGAGAAATTAGCTAAAAGAGGTTGGTAATTGAAAGTTGGAATACTTTCATTCCAAGGAAGCTTTTTTGATCATTCAAAAAGTATTGAAACAATTGGCTATTCTCCAGTTTTTATAAAACACGATACAAATATTCAAGATTTAGACGCTTTAATTCTTCCTGGCGGCGAATCAACTGCAATGAATAAAATTAATAATTACCAAAACATATTTAATGATTTAGATATATTAATAAAATCTGGTATTCCTACTCTAAGTACTTGTGCTGGAACTATATTGTTAGCTAATCAAGTAGTTGGAGGTAACATAACGATTCCTAATATTGATATACAAATAACGAGAAATGCATACGGACGTCAAACAGAATCTTTTGAGGGTAGTGTAAGTTTTTTTGATAATGAAGATATTTACTGTTTTATTAGAGCACCAAAAATAACACAATTACTTTCTGATGATGTAAAAGTAATTGCAAAACATGACTCAGATATAGTAGGGGTCCAACAAAAAAATATTGTTGCTTTAACCTTCCATCCTGAACTTAATAACGATAGATATTATTTAGATTGGCTACATAATTTTATTAAAGAAGGTAAAAATGTCAGGACATTCTAAATGGTCTACAATAAAACGAAAAAAAGGTGCAAATGATGCTAAAAGAGGCAAATTATTTGCAAAACTAGTAAAAGCAATTGAAGTTGCAGCAAAAAATGGCGGTACAGATCCATCAGCTAACGCTGCCTTATATCAAGCTATATCAAAAGCAAAATCTAACTCAGTACCAAATGATAATATAGAACGAGCTCTCAAAAGAGTCGATGGTGATTCTGATGGTGGAGAAATATTTGAACTTACTTATGAAGGTTATGGACCCCACGGTGTAGCAATATTAATCAACTGTCTAACAGATAATAAAAATCGCACATCTTCTGATGTTAGGGCTGTGTTAACAAAGAATAGTGGTTCTATGGGAAATCCAGGTAGCGTAGCGTATTTGTTTGAACTAAAAGCAATATTTCAATTTGAGAAATATGATGATGAACTAATAGAATTAGCAATAAACAATAACTGCTTAGACATTCAAGAGTCAAATAATGGAATTACACTAGAGTTTGAACCAAGTATTTTTAAAACAGTATATGAATCTTTCAATAGCAATTCTTATCAACCTAGTAATGCAGAAATAGCAAATATACCATCATCTTCTATAAATTTAGACCCAACTCAATTTACTCAAATCACAAAATTAATAGAATCACTTGAAGATTTAGATGATGTACAAGACGTTTATGCAAATTTTGATATAGAAGAAAAAGATTTAGAGTCATTACTTTCTGAATAATAAAAACTAATATTTATATATGGTAAATAAAGCAAAAAAACAGGGTACTACTTACGAAACTAATATAGTAAATAGGTTAAATAAAAATAAATCTTTCAAATCACAAAGGTTTGCTGAAGGTGGATCCAATGATTTAGGTGATATACAGTTATTAGTTGGAGATGAAGAATACTTTATAGAAGCAAAATCAAGACAAAATTTGAATATCCATCAATCACTTGATAAGGCTTTAGATAAATCCGGAAGTATAAATACAATTTTGTTTTGGAAGAAATTAAAAAAAAGGGATGGTAATTCAAGAAGATCATCCGACGGAATACCAGAAGTTGTAACTATGTCCTACGATTTGTTTGTTAAATTAATGAACAAGTAATGCCTTTCAAATCAAAAATACTTGATTACCATCTTCCACCAGAATCAATAAATCAAAATCCTTATAAGGATCCCAACAACTCACGATTATTAATAGCAAATACAAGAGAAATAATTACGTTTGATAATTTACCATCAATCATAAATAAACCTTCATTGTTTATATTGAATAAATCAACAGTTCAAAATGTAAGAGTAAAAACTAATAAATTGACTGGTGGCTCAATTGAGATATTTTTTCTTGAAATTCTTGAAGATAAAATTGCAAAATGTTTGATCAAATCTTCTGACAAAAAGCATTTAAATAAGCATTACAATCTTAAAATTTTTGATTTTGAAATTATAAATATCAATAATGACACTTTTCACATAAAAACATCATTAAAAATTGAAGAAATATTATCAAAGCACGGTAAAACACCGTTACCACCATATATTGAAGATGATAAGCACAAGTATAAATATTACAACAATCAATTCTCAGATGGTGGTTTTTCTGTAGCTTCACCTACTGCTGGTTTACATTTTACAAATGATCTTATAGAGCGGTTAAAAAAAGATGGTCATAAATTTGTATATATTAATCTTGATGTAAATATTGACACTTTTAAACCGGTTACCTCTGAATACTTAGACCAACACAACATACATGAAGAAAAATATCGAGTCTTAGAGAGTGATTTTAATAAAATATTAAAGGCAAAAGAGGTAGGGATTGACATATACTGCGTAGGTACAACTTCACTGAGGACCATAGAAACAGTTTATTTAACAAAAAATTTATCTGGTAAAACTGATTATTTCATTTTTCCTGATACAAAAATTAATATCCCAGATTATCTAATTACTAATTTTCACGCACCTAAAAGTTCACTCCTTTCAATTGTTTCAGCAATATATGGAAATGCATGGATCGAACTGTATAAGCATGCTTTAGATTCTGATATGAAATTCTTAAGTTTCGGTGATGCAGTACTATTTGAAGTAAATGAATAATATAAAAGTTAATACCATTGCTGTTGATGGTAAGGCACGTTTAAATGAGGTTACGTTAAATGGTAAAGTTTTTAAAACACCGATGTTTATGCCCGTTGCAACTAAAGGGGCTCTAAAATCTCTTCCATTTAAATATTTACAGCAAACAGATTTCATTCTTGGCAATACATATCATCTTTATTTACGTCCTGGACTTGATGTAATAAAGAAATTTAATGGCCTTCATGATTTTATTGGTTGGAAAAAATTAATTTTAACTGATTCAGGTGGTTTCCAGGGGTGGTCTATTCCAAATAAATTTAAAGACGATGGTATTGAATTTAAAAATATATATGATGGATCTAAATTTTTCATGAATCCAAAACTATCAATGGATATCCAACAAACACTAAATAGCGATATTGCCATGATTTTAGACAGCTTAATTGACATAGATAGTGAATTCGATGCTCAATTAAAGTCAATTGATACGACCAATAGGTGGGCAACGGAGGCACGAGAATATCATTCTAATGAAAATCAGTCACTTTTTGGAATCATTCAAGGGGGAAGGCATAAAGAACTCAGGGAGAAGTCAACTACTGATATGATTTCTCTAGATTTTAACGGGTATGCTATCGGAGGATTAGCAATTGGAGAAAGCCCAGAGGAAAGAAAAGAGATTGTGAATTTTACAATAGAAATGCTTCCAAAAGAAAAACTACGTTATGTAATGGGTTTAGGTGACATCAATGGAATGTTAGAACTTATCGAACTTGGAGTAGATATGTTTGATTGTGTATGGCCAGCCAGATTAGCTAGGCATGGAAAAATAATAAATAAAGGAAACTTTTTTAACCTAAAAAACAATAAATTCAGATTAGATTCTGAACCACTAGTTAAAGGTTGTGTATGTTTTACATGCTTAAATTACTCTAAATCATATTTAAGACATCTATTAATAAATGAAAGCACATCATCTTGGTTTTATTTAACTTTACACAACTTTGTACAGACTGAAAATATACTTAACGAAGTACGAGAAAGTATATTAAACTCAGAATTTGATAAATATAAAGAAAGTATTTTAAATGGATGAATTGTTAGCACTACTACCTCTAATTACCGTATTTTTAATTTTTTATGTGATTTTATACATTCCTCAACGACGAAGGCAAAAAAAACATAAACAGTATGTTGATTCTTTAACTATTGGAGATCAAGTTATTACTGATTCAGGAATACATGGTAGGGTAGTCAACATAAAGGATGAAACAGTTTCTTTGGTAATAAAAAAAGGTGAGATAGAAATATTGAAATCTAATATTTCATATAAATAAACTATGAAAAGAATATTAAAACTACTTTTTTTACCGATTATCTCAATAACTCTTTTTTTATACACTTATACAAACCAAATACAACCGAAGCTTGGATTAGATTTACAAGGTGGCATCTCAGTAATACTCACAGCTGAAGAAGGTACTGACAAAGAATTAATCGAACAAGCTGTAGAAATAATGAGAACTAGAATTGCCGCATTCGGTGATGTACAAGAACCCGAAATCTCTATTAGTGGTGAAAATTCTGTACTTGTTCAATTACCTGGTATTACAGACCAAGAAAAAGCTCTTGAAGCCGTTGGTACAACAGGACTCTTAACATTTAGGCCAGTATTAGATTCTTCACTAAATCTAGGATATTCTCCTGCTTTAGAAGTAATTCCTAACCCGGATGAACCTGATAACCCAACTGTAAACGCACCGGAAGGTGTTGATGACATAACAGGTATTACAATTGAAGATGATCCTGACGAAATTTCATATCTGCTTTCATTAAGAGATGGTTATCCTGTTATTTATGAATTAGGACCTGCAGAACTTACAGGTAGTGATATTCAAGACGCATTAGCAGTTTATCCTCAAAATGAATGGATAGTTCAGCTAGTACTTAAAGATGAATCTGAGCAAAAATTTACAGATTTAACAAAAAAACTCGCTTCTTTTACTGGAGAACAAAGAAAACTAGCGATTGTTTTAGACAGTCAAGTTATCTCAGCTCCTGGTATTGCTTTAGATGTTAATCCAAATACAGGAATTACTGGTGGTACTGCTGCTATTTCTATGGGTAATGCTGATCAAGGAGAATCAGCAAACAACCTTGCAGTTATTTTAAGATACGGTGCTTTACCTGTATCATTTGAGAGATCTAGTATTCAAAAAGTTTCAGCAACACTCGGCGAGAATACTTTAAACCTTGGTCTTCAAGCAGGATTAGTTGGGTTGATTATTGTTAGTTTTTTCTTACTAATTTACTATAGGTTGAATGGTGCTGTAGCAATTCTAGGTCTTTCTTCATTTGGTGCTTTATTTTATTCAGTTATTGCTCTGCTTGGAGAATTTCAAGGATACACACTCACACTCGCTGGTATCGCTGGTGTAATAGTCTCAATTGGTCTAACAGCCGATTCATATATTGTTATTTTTGAAAAATTAAAAGATGAATTAAAAGTTGGAAGATCATTTAATTTTGCAACTGAAAAAGCTGTAAAGGAAGCTTGGAATACCATTTTAGTAGCTGATTTTGTATCAATTATTGCATCTGTAATTTTATACATTCTTGCAGTAGGTCCTATTAGGGGATTTGCATTAACCTTGGGTGTCGCAACTCTATTTGATTTATTCTATACGAGATTATTTATAGGTAATGCAGTTCCTACAATCGGATTCATTACAGATAATCCTAGATTTTACTATCCACTTACAAAAAAGGATATAGCGGATGTTTAAAAGATTATTTCTAGGTACAACAAATATTGATTTTAAAAATTTAGGAAGTAAATTTTACAAAGTTTTTATTGTTGAGTTTATATTGTTCGCTGCCATTATCCTAAGTTCTATATTTGGATTATTATCTTTAAATCTATCTGTAGATTTTACAGGTGGTACAACATATCAATTATCAACAAACTATACAGAAAATGATATAAATGATGTTCTAAATAATAATATTTTACAAGTATCAAGATATCAAACATTTGAAAATTCAGATACAATAATCTTCCGTGCTATTGAATCTACTCAAGAAATTGAAACTCAATTATTAAATTATCTATCAGATAAATTTAATGTTGATACTTCTGAAATAGACTTTCAACGTGTTGGGCCAACATTTGGACAAGATATAACGGAAAAGGGGATAAGAGCTCTTGTAATTTTCATTACTATTATTGCATTACTTATCTCTATTAGATACGAATACAAGTATGCTTTTATTGCTTTGGTTGCGTTGCTTCACGATCTTTTTTTAACATTTTCTATTTATATTGTTATCGGTTTAGAAATTACACCTTCGACAATAATTGCCTTGCTTACTATATTGGGTTATTCACTTTATGATACCGTCATATTATTTGATAAATTAAAAGATTCTCAAAGGTCTTTTAAAATTGCAACACTGAATAAAGATGTTCTTAATAAAACATTTAACGAAGTTCTAATGAGAAGTATCAATACATCGTTAACATCTGCAATTCCAATAATCTCAATAATATTTATTGGTAATTATTTAGGAATCGAAGGTAATTTATCTGATTTTGCTATCCCACTACTTATTGGTATTGTTTCAGGTACGTATAGCTCTATTTTTGTTACAGTACCATTTTTATCAAAGATAATTAAAACTAATTAAATTTAGTACCATTAAGATATGGCTAAATTAACAGAAACTAATGTTATCGATAGTTTACTTAATGAAATTCTTGAAAATTATGATAAATCAAATCACTCTTTAATAAATGATGCATTTTTATACGCCTCTGAAGGACACAAAGATCAAAAAAGGAAATCGGGAGAATCATACATCACACACCCTCTGCAAGTTGCTCATTATTTATCTAAGTTAAATTTAGATATAGAAACAATTCTAGCTGCTTTTCTACATGACTTAATCGAAGATACTGATGTTACATACAATGATATTAAGAAAAAATTTGGTAAAGAAGTTGCTGATATTGTAGACGGAGTTACAAAATTAGATAAAATTAACTACAACTCTAAAGAGGAAGCAAAGGCTGATGCTATAAGAAAAATGGTCATTGCAATGTCCAAAGACATACGCGTATTAATTCTTAAATTAGCTGATAGATTACACAACATAGAAACTATACAATATCACACTGAATGGAAGCAAGAAAAAATAGCCAATGAAACGTTATACGTATATGCACCATTAGCTCATAGGCTTGGCTTACAATCAATTAAACATACTCTTGAAGACACATCATTTAAAATACTTTTTGATAAGCAAAATAAAGAAATTCAGGATCAGATTTCACAAACTAATCCTGACCGTACAAATCAAATAAATGCTGCTGTCAGCATTATTGAAACACTTTTATCAGATAACTCAATATCTGCGAAAGTTTTTGGTAGACCTAAACATAATTACTCTATATATAAAAAAATTGTAAACAATGGTTTAACTTTTAATGAAATAAATGATCTAGTTGGAATACGGATTATTACTGATGATGTTAAAAATTGTTATACAATTCTTGGATTGATACATGCAAATTTTCAACCAGTTCTCGGAAGATTTAAAGATTTCATCTCAATGCCAAAATTTAATCTATACCAAAGCTTACATACGACCGTTCTCACTTCAAATGGTAATAAAATGGAAATACAAATTCGTACTCATGATATGCACTATAGAGCTGAATACGGTGTTGCTGCTCATTGGAAATACAAGGAAAAACCATCCAATGATCTCCAAGAGTGGACTTCAGAATTGTCTGAAATGTCTACTGAGTACCCAGACCCAAACGAATTTTTACAACACATGAAATTAGACTTATATGAGAATGAAGTATTTTGTTTAACTCCAGAAGGAGATGTTCTATCTCTTCCTCAAGGTTCTACACCCGTAGATTTTGCATTTGCGATACATACACAAGTTGGAGAAAAATTAATAGGTGCAAAAGTTAATGGGAAATTAGTCAATCTAAGTAACGAGCTTAAATCGGGAGATACTGTTGAAATTCTAACAAGTAAAGACAAGTCAAAAGGCCCAAGTAGAGATTGGTTAAACATTGTTAAAACTACTAGAGCAAGATCTAAAATTAAACAATGGTACCAAAAACAACTAAAAGATGAGGATATCCAAAAAGGCAAAACTATTCTAAACACGTGGCTCGATGAACATAGTGAAGTACTAGAAGCAAAATCAAAAGACCAAATTGTAAACGAACTATTAGCAGAAATGAAACTACCTAATGTTGAGACTTTGTATCAAAGTTTAGGTAATGGTAACACCGGGGTCAATATTGTAGGAAATAAAATACGTAAATTAGTGTTTCCTGGAGATATTTCAGTAGATGAGGATTTATACTCTCCTGAAATTAAATCGGACTCAAAAACTGATATGATAATCGTCGAAGGTTATGACGATATCCAAGTTCGTATAGCAAAGTGCTGTGTACCTGTTCCGGGTGATGACATTATTGGTTTTGTAACCATCTCAAACGGTATAGCTATACATAGGTCTGATTGTTTAAATGTAAGAATCGACCTTGAAAAGGGTGAGAGAATCGTTGATGTAAGTTGGGGATACACACCAAATACTGGAACTATTGTTTGGATGGAAATAGAGGCAATTGATCGACCTTATTTATTAAGAGATGCAACAATTGCAATATCAGATAACGGTGGAAATATTTTAGTTGCTAAGTCAGTAACTAATAGTAAAAGAATAGTAAGTTTAATATTTCAATTAGAAATAAGTGATAGTAATCAGCTTGAAACAATATTAAAAGACGCAAAGAACATAGAAAATGTGTTTGATGCTTCTAGAATATTTCCAGGTAAAAATTGAACATTAATTTAAATACCTTCACAAGTTTTACAACATCTAACTGCTATGTCCTTCAACCTTTTGGTGATGATGTTTGTATATTTGTTGATTTACCACCTGATTTGCAAGATGCTATTGAATATGTAAAAAAGAAAAATTTATCTATCGGCGGTGCTCTAATAACCCATGGTCACTATGATCATGCGCTAGGACTAAAAGATTTTAATTACAGTTCATATATAAATTTAGATGATGAATTTTTGGCACGAAATCCTCAGGAGCAAATTAAATACTTTATGGGTAGTAGTGATGGTATTGATTCGTATAGTGGAGAACTTAAATATTTAGAAGATATCCCTTATGAAAACATTAACCATTATACCAATCCCGGACATACCAAAGGCAGTACTTCATTTGAATTTCCTGAATTGGGTTTGATATTTACAGGTGATTTTGTGTTTAGAGATGGTATTGGCCGAACTGATCTCCAATCAGGTTCTTTAATTGACATGAAAGCTTCTCTTCAACATGTGTTTATGAATTTTAACGAAGATTATGAAATACTTCCAGGACACGGTCCATCAGGTAAAGTTAGAAGTATAAAATCTAACAATATAACTATTAAGGAATGTTTAAATGATTGACCAAGTAAAAGGCACTCAAAACATATCAGGTGATGATGCAAAAAAATATCTATATATTCAAAGTCAATTTCATAACAAATTTGGACATAGTGGTTATAAATACTTACAAACACCACTTCTTGAATATAAAGAACTGTTCAATAAGTCTATAGGAGAGTCATCTGAAATAGTTACAAAACAAATGTATGAATTAACAGATAAAGGTGGTAGAGAATTAGTCTTAAGGCCCGAAGGTACATCAAGTATTGTAAGATATCATGCAGAATACAATAAAGATTTTACAAATAAATATTCATATTTTGGTTCAATGTTTAGATATGAAAACCCACAAAAGAATCGATACAGGGAGTTTAATCAAGCTGGTTTAGAAATAGTTGGGTTAATTGATACATATTCTGATTTTCAAATTATTAATGATTCCTACACCTTCATTAAGGATTTAGTACCCGATACAATGTTGAAAATAAATACCATTGGAAGTAATAACGATCGTAAAAAATATATAAAGATTTTATATGATTATTTTAGTTCTAACAAATCTAAGTTATCTGCAGAGAGTGTTGAAAAGCTTGAAAATAATACTTTACGTATTTTGGATTCTAATAATTTAGATGATGTAGAAACTATAAAAAATGCACCTAAGATTAATGATTTTATTAACAGTAATTCTAAAAATGAATTTACTAAATTATTAAATCATTTAGATAATGCTGATATTAAGTATGAAATTGATAATTCCTTAGTTAGAGGTCTTGATTACTACAACGATTTAACATTTGAATTTGTAACAACTGATAATGTTGTAGTCGGAGGTGGTGGTAGATATGATAATTTAGCAGAGATACTTTCAATTGGTAAATTTAATGGTGTTGGTGTAGCTTTTGGTGTTGAAAGAATCATGAATCTTATATCTGTTCCTGTAATTTCAACTATATATTATTTGCTAGGTACTGACATAAATAAGTTAACTAAATATTCAAAGGAGCTGGATAAACACAATATTAATTACAATAAACCTCCAAGATTATCAAAAGAAAATTCACAATTTAAAGACGCTAAAAATCAGAATGTTATGTATTTGATAAATACAGATGAAGATACAATAAAGAACTTAATAACTAATGAAACAGTAGATTTTAATATAGAGGTAATCCTTGAACATTAATGAAATTGCAAATTTTAAAGACGGAGATCAAGTTAAAAATTTAACCGGCTGGGTATCGAGTATTCGTGATCATGGCGGCTTGACATTTGTAGACCTAAGAGATTTTTCAGCATCTATTCAACTTGTTTTTGATAAACGCGGAGATGTAAATACTAAATTAAAAAACGAATATTACATAGCTATTGATGGTGTTTTTAAAAAAAGGGATGACGAATTAGTTAATAATAAAGTATTTCTTGGGGATTCAGAAATAGAAGTTTTACAATTGGATGTTATTAATGAAAGTAAAACACTTCCTTTTCAAATTGATGACGATTTAGAAACAGATGAAAATATTAGACTTAAATATCGATATCTTGATCTTCGCAGAGAACCAATGAAAATAAACATTATGACGCGTTCCAAAACTTTTAAGAGTATAAGAACAATAATGAATGAATTAAATATTAATGAGATTGATACACCTACGTTAATCAAATCTACTCCTGAAGGTGCTAAAGATTTTTTAGTACCGTCCCGTAAATCACCCGGCAATTTTTATGCATTGCCTCAATCTCCACAAATGTATAAACAATTATTTATGATGGCTGGATTTCCAAATTACTATCAAATTGCAAAATGTTACAGAGACGAAGATTCAAGAAAAGACAGGCAACCGGAATTTACTCAATTAGATTTAGAATTTTCAGATTCAGATCCTTCATTAGTAAAGTCAAATATTGAAAAAATTATTAAATTTGTATTTTCTGATGCTTACGATTGTAAGATAAGCACTCCGTTTAATTCAATCACTTATGATGAGGCAATTAATTTATATGGTACCGATAAGCCTGATATGCGTATAAAACAAACATTAAGGGATATAAGTGAAGTTTTTAGATCAACTGAAGTTAATTTTCTAAAAGACATATTAGATAATGATGGTTTAGTAAAAGCATTACATACTGATGAAATATTATCTCGTAAACAAATAGATACTTTGGATAATGAGATTAAAGAGCTCGGTTCAAATGGTTTAGGGTGGTTTAAAATTGAAAAAAATACTTTATCTGGTCCGCTAACAAAAATACTAAACGATGAAGAAGCAGAAAATATCTTAAAATTTGGCACTGGTACCGTATTATTTCAAGCTGGTGAATTGAACTCCATTGCAAAATATCTAGACCATATAAGAAGAAGTATTTTCGAACCTTCCTCCGAGGCTTATTCGTTTGTTTGGATTGAGGATTTTCCTTACTTTGAACAGGAAGATGGTAATTTACAACCTTCACATCATCCATTTACATCTCCAAAAGATGATCAGATATTTAAAGATGACCCTATAAATGCTAAAGCTCTTCATTACGATTTAGTACTTAATGGTGTTGAATTAGGATCGGGATCTCAAAGAATTAATAATCCAAGTATGCAAAAACTTGTGTTAGAAAAATGGGGTTTAAGTGATATAGAAATTGAAAGCCGATTTGGATGGTTTATTGAAGCTTTATCTTATGGAACTCCGGTACATGCTGGATTTGCAGTTGGTATAGATAGGTTAGTAGCAGAGGTATTAAATCAACCGTCTATAAGAGATGTTATTCCATTCCCCAAAACTCAATCAGGTTTAGATCCTTTAACAAATGCACCTGCAAGTATTGAACAACAACTACTTGAAGAATATAACCTTAAATACATAAATAAAGATGAATAGTAACGATATAAGAAATAGTTTTCTTGATTATTTTGAATCAAAAGGCCATAAAATCATACCTTCTGCATCATTAATACCTCATGACAACTCGTTATTGTTTACAGCTGCCGGTATGGTGCCTTTAAAAGATTACTTTCTTGGCAACAAAGATGCCGATACACCAAATATGGTCTCTTCACAAAAATGTTTACGAACAATCGATATCGATATTATAGGAGATACAGACAGACATTTATCCTTTTTTGAAATGTTAGGAAACTTTAGTGTTGGAAAATATTTTAAAGAAGAAGCAATTAAATATTCTTATGAATACATAACTGAAGTACTTAAAGTTGATAAAGATAAATTATGGTTTACTGTGTACAAAACAGATGAAGAAGCCTACAAAATTTGGAAAGATGTTATTGGTATACCAGATGAACGTATTCAAAGAGGAGATACTGACAATTTTTGGCATATGAATATTCCTGGACCATGCGGACCTTGCTCAGAGATTTTTATAGATAGGGGCGAAGAATATGGAGATGACGGAGGTCCTATAGGTGGTGGTGAAGACAGATTTATTGAAATTTGGAACCTAGTGTTTATGGAATCAATTCAAGAAGAACCCTTTAATGTAGTTGATGAGTTACCTAATAAAAATATCGATACAGGAATGGGATTAGAGCGTATAGCAATGGTGATGCAGAATAAGAAAAATCTATTTGATACAGATTTATTCCAACCACTTTATAAAGCATTACTAAAAAACACAGACCAATCAGGTGAGAAATATGAAAAAATTATTATTGACCATATTAAATCATCTACATTTATGATATCTGATGGAGTTGTTCCAACAAATGAAGGTAGAGGATACGTATTAAGAAGATTAATTAGAAGAGCGATTAGAGCTTACAATCAACTTAAAAATTCTGCTGCTAGTTTGGATTACCTAATAGAAATTGTTGTAGAGATATATAAACATTCTTATCCAGAATTGGACAAAAATAAAGATAAGATTATTAAACTTTTTAAGAAAGAAGAGGAGTTATTTCAAAAAACTTTGAATAAAGGCATACAGGAAATAAGTACTTTAGTTCACAACAACAAAACTGTCTCAGCTCAAGATGCTTTTTACCTTTTTGAAACATTTGGGTTTCCATTTGAATTAACTAAAGAAATAGCGTCTGAAAATGATATTGATATAAATGACAATGAATTTTATAAGCTTTATGATAATCACAAGGTGAAATCAAAATCTGAAAAGAACAAAGATACAGATAAATTTATATTTGACGTTGATCCAAATGAGTTTGTGGGTTATGACCAAATAAACTCATTGACTAAGGTTTACCACGTAGAAAAATATGAAAATAAATTTATTGTTTTTACTGAAAATAATCCTTTCTATTTTGAAGCAGGAGGTCAAATCTCTGATAAGGGTACTATTTCTATCGAAAATAACTCTGTTGAAGTAATAGATGTATATCAAGCACCAAATGGCGCAACGGGACTAATAGTAAAAGATGATTTATTTTTAATTGGTCAAGAAGTGAAATTAGAAGTAAATAAAAGCTTCAGATCGGGTGTGTCAAAAAGCCATACAGCTGCTCATATAGTACATACCTCGCTACGTAATATTTTAGGCGATCATGTTGCTCAAGCCGGATCAAATGTGTCACCTGGCAAATTTAGATTTGATTTTAGCCATACAGAAAAAGTAACTGCTGATGAGTTAGATGAAATATTTACTTTATCGAATAATGCAATCTTTAATGATTTTGAAGTAAAAACTAAAATTATGAATATTGATGAAGCGAAGAACCAAGGTGCTTTAGCTTTCTTTGGTGATAAGTATGATGATGATGTAAGAGTAGTAAATATAGGTGATTTTTCAAAAGAGCTTTGTGGTGGAACCCATGTACATAATTCTAATGATGTCGGCCTGATTGTTTTATTACAAGAATCTTCAATTGGTTCAAATTTAAGACGTGTAGAAATGTTATCTGGAAAACATGCGTATGATTTTCTTACGAGTGCTTATAAATCTTATAAATCTGTAGCTAATATTTTACAAGTTAGCGAGGAAAACGTATCAAATAAACTACAAAAACAACTTGAAACTTTAGAGACTTACGAAGAAAAAATTAAAAATTTTCGAAGTTTAGAAATTAGAACATTAATAGAGTCGATCGAAGACAATCTTGAAACTATTAATAAATATAATGTTTATATAAATGAAGTACCTTTAGAAACTTCGAATGAATTAAGAAATTTTGCCTTACAGGTTATTAATGAAACAAAAGTAGATATCGTACTTTTATATGCTTCAATAAATGGTAAAAATTCAATAGTGGGAGCAACAAAAAATACTATTTCTCTAGACATATCTACAATTGTTACTGAAATATCCAAACTATATGGTGGAGGTGCTTCCAAAGACTCAGATCTTTCCATTGGAGGTGGCCCAAATAACTTCGACACTTCAAAAGCTTTAAATATTGCGAAAGATTTAATCCTTAAAGAATCTTAATTTTGATCAATATATTATCAATTGACTACGGAGAACGCTTTGTCGGTATTGCAATTAGAACTGTAAAAACAACAATTCCAATTCCTTTAAAAGTTATAGATACTAAAAAAGAGATACTAAATAAGAACATTCAAGAACTAATAAAAGAATATGAAGTTAATCAAATTGTTATTGGCTATCCCATAGGTTTAAATTATTCAGAAAATAGAATGACGGATTTAGTTAATCTATTTATTCAGGAAATTAGTAAGTTTAATATACCAATTCATAAAATTGATGAAAGATTATCATCAAAATTATTCAATGATGGATCAAAAGAGAGAATTGATGACTTATCAGCCCTTGAAATATTAGAAAGCTATATTAAACAAAGTGATTAAGTTTTATTATAAGAACAGATTGTTATTCCAGCTCATAACGAGCATGATTTTTATATTGTTTATATTTAATTCTGTAAATAATTTTGCACAACTTATTAAGCCAGGTGAAGTTAATAACAATGTAAACATTAGCGATATTAAAGTAATTGAAGTAAATATACCTCAGGGAAGTTCAGCGTCTCAAATTTCTTCAATTCTTGATTCAACTGGAATAGTTACTTCCAGCTTGGCTTTTGAATTATATTTAAGAAATGAAAATTTAACTGACAAATTAAGACCGGGTACTTATGAAATTCAAAATAATTTATCATTCGAAGATATAACTTCTATTTTGTTAAAAGGACCACCTTTAAAAACATATACTATAACTATCCCTGAGGGTTTATGGCTTTCAGAAACTTTAAGTACTATTTCAGCACAGACAGGTTATGATGTTTCACAACTTGAAAATTCTTTAATTTCAGGACAGGTTGTAAGTAAATATCTACCAGGCAATGATTACACACAATTACAAAATTGGGAAGGGTTACTATTTCCAAATACATATCAAATTGATATTGAATCTAATGGTGAAACAATATTACAAACTCTAGTTAATGAATTAGAAATTAGATTTGAAAATTTAATTTCAACACAGTCTATTCCAGATTGGATTACAACACCTACTCAATTCTTTACTGTAGCAAGTTTAATTGAAGCCGAGTCAAAACTTGATGAAGACAGGCCTTTAGTTTCCTCAGTAATCAAAAACCGCTTAGATGATAATATGTTATTACAAATTGACGCAACAGTGCTTTATTCATTGCAAAAAAGAAAGTCCCAAGTATTACTAATAGATCTACAGATTGATAGTCCTTACAATACATATAAATATACTTCACTACCTCCAACTCCAATTTCAGGTTTTGGTGAGCGTTCAATGATTGCAATTATGAATACACCAGAAAATAATTATATATACTATTTATTAACTGACATTAATGGCAAAATGACTTTTACAAACAACTATGAAGAATTTATTAATCTTAAAAATAAGGCAAAAGAAGAAGGAGTAATTCCATAATGGTATCTACAAATGATATGAGGCCCGGTCAGTCAATAATTGTTGATTCTCAAATTTATAACATTTTAGAATATCAGCATGTAAAACCAGGCAAAGGAAAAGCTTTTGTCAAAACTAAGCTAAAAAATATTACTAGTGGAGGAGTGGTTGATAAAACTTTTAGAGCTGATGAAGAAGTGGAACAAGCGTATATTGATAAACAAAAATTCCAGTTCTTATATAAAGATTCTGATGATTATATATTTATGAATATGGAATCATTCAATCAAATCACGATAGATGCCAAATTAATTGATGACTCTATTCAACTATTAAAAGCAAATCAAGAAGTCACAATATCAATGTACCAGGAGACTGCAATCGATATTATATTACCAACTACTATTAATTTAGTTGTTACTAAATCAGAACCTGCTGTTAAGGGAGATTCTGTTAATTCAAATACAAAAGAAGTAACTTGTGAAACTGGTTTAACCCTACAGGTTCCAATGTTTGTTAATGAAGATGACGTTATAAAAATTGATACAAAAACTAAGAGCTATATAACTAGAGTATGAGATTTGATTTTAGACACTTTACATTCAATTCTATATTTAGGCTTGATGATTATTCTGCAGAAATTTTACTAATAGATAATGATTTAGATCAAAATCAACTAATTAGAGCAAATCAACTTATTCAACATACGAATGAAAATATTCAAAATATATTAAACTTATTAAGTGATGCTTCTAAAAATTGGTCTATTTCAAGAATTGGTAAAGCTGAGAGATCTGCATTAATTTTAGGAATTTCAGAATTGTTACTAAATCTGACCCCAAGAAAAGTAATAGTATCAGAATGGACGAAGATTGTAGATAAACATTCATCTTCAGACGGTGCCAAGTTTGTTAATGCTATATTAGATAATATAAGTAAAAATAATGACATTGATAACTGACATAGAAACAATAAAAATAGAGAGAAATAACTTTCTAAATGATTTAGATTTACAATCTGATTTAAAAACCATATTAAAACAAGCATCACAAAATAAATATTTAAACTCCATCAGGGTTCATAAGTATTTAACAAGTACAGGTTTAGTTGGAAAAGTTATTACAGCTAGATTTTTAGAAAGTATTCAATTGTCTGAAAAAACTACAATTAATCAATTAAGCGACAAGAACATTAACGATATTGCTATTTTTCTGAAACAAATATGATTTTAATTATAACGGGTCCATCAGGTGTTGGAAAGAATACAATAATTGATGCTCTTTCAAAAAAGCTAGAATTTAACTTTTCAGTATCGCACACAACTAGACCTAAAAGAGTATCTGAGGTAAGTGGTAAAGATTACCACTTTATAACTGATGAAGAGTTTCAATCAATGATAAATAATAATGAACTTCTCGAATTCGAAGAATATGGTGGATTTATATATGGCACTTCAAGAAAAGAACTGGATCAAGAAGGTTTAGTTATTTTAGATTTAGAAGTAAATGGTGCTACAAAACTACTAAATAATAATCCAGATTTTGTTGGTTTGTTTATTGACATAAATGATGAAGAATTAATTAATCGATTGAATAATCGAGGTCATAATACGGATTTTATAAATAAAAGAATGGAACTTGCTAGTAAACAAAGAAAGTATAAGGATACTTACGATTACAACATACAGAATGTTGATATAAATACTTCAGTTAATCAAATAATTGATATAATATATAAGCTGGAGGACAGATGATAAAACCACCTATTGAAAACTTACTAAAAGAAACACCAGGAAGATTTGCATTAGTTATTACTGCAGCAAGAAGAGCACGAGATATAAATTCATATTTTAATCAATTGGGAGAAGGTATCGGTGCTTATACACCTCCTCAAGTTCAAAGTTTAAGTAGAAAACCTCTAACTGTTGCATTTGAAGAAATTGCAGCAGGAAAGGTCGAAGTTTCAGAAGAAAGTTAATGAAGAAAAATATACTACTTGGGTTAACAGGTAGTATTGCTTGTTCCAAAGCAGAACAATTTGTTCAAGACTACAAGGATGAATTCAATTTTAAAATCATTGCAACTTATAGTTCTTTAAACTATCTAACAGATAAATTTATACAAGATAATAATATTATCACTGACTGGGATGATTTAAAGGGATCTCCACATATAGAATTAGCTAGATTTTCTGATTTATTTATTGTTTTTCCTGCAACAGCAAATTTTATAGCAAAAATCAATAGTGGAATAGCTGATGATTTACTAACTTCTACTGTTTTAATGTATAACAAAGCCCTTTATATTTGTCCTGCAATGCATGAAGAAATGTTTTTAAATACTAAAACACAAAAAAATTTATTAGATCTGTCACAGTCCTACTTTATCCTTGGTCCTAGATATGGAGATTTAGATATTGGAGATACGGGCTATGGAAGAATGATTGAACCACACGAGCTGTACAATGCCTTAACTAAGGTTAAAGAAAAAATAATTGTAACATCAGGACCAACTTCTGAACCAATTGATGATGTAAAAGTTATTACGAATAAATCTACAGGAAAGCAAGGTAAATCTATAGCAATTGAACTTATGTCTAGGGGATATGAAGTTATATACATACATTCAGAAATAATTTCACCTATTCCTGGCGCTAAAAATTACAGTTTTGAAACTTCAAAAGATTTATTTGATTTAATGTGTGAAGAGGCGGAGAATACTAAATACATATTTATGGTTTCTGCCGTATCAGACTTTACTGTTAACAAATCCAGTGGAAAGATATCAAGAAAGAGTGGGAATTTAAATATTGAATTTAAACCAAATTTTGATTTGATTAAAGAATTTAAAATCAAATATCCCAATATAATTTCAATAGCTTTTTCTGCTCAAATTGATGACGTAGAGAATTACGATAAATTAATTTCGAAAAATTCTGATTATTTAGTTATTAATAACATCATCAAAAATCGTTTCGGCTCTGATAAGAATAAAATTAAATTAATCAATAAAACTAATCTAATATTAGAAACTGACGTACTAGAAAAAAATGTTATTGCATCAACAGTTATTGACAAAATAATTGATTAATGTACGCAAATATAGAAATAATTTCAAACAATACATACAATTTTTCTACTTTTACATACAAAATACCACCTCAATTTCAAGGTAAAGTCCGTGAAGGATCAGTAACAAAAATTAAATTTCGTAACAGAGATTTATTAGGTGTAGTTTTAAAAATTGATGATAAAACCAATATAGAAAATTTAAATAGTGTAGAAAAAATAGTCCATAACTTGGACAATATTCAATTCAAGTATCTTAAATTCATAGCTTTGGTAAACCGTATTAATGTTGGAATACTTATTTATAATTTGTTTGATCTCAAAACCTTTACATTACAAAAAAAGACCGCGAATAAAAGTATTACCAACCTATCTTTCAGCCAAATTAATAAAATAAACTACAGAGAAAAGAATGTATTTTTCGTTCCTTCTCTTAAGCAATCAAAATTACTATATGACAAACTAAAAGATGTAATAGATATTGATTATTATCAAAAATTTGGTGGGAAAGATGAACTTCAGAAGGTAATTAACACCAAACAATTTACTAATATCATCTTGTTAAGTAATAACTTTGAAAAAATTAATATTAAAGATCGATATAACTATATTTTCTATGATTCGAACTCTAATGCATACAAGTTGCCTAAATTAAATGAAATAAATGTAATTGAATCTGCTTATTTAAAAAATTGTTTATTCGGTGGGCACTTTATATTTATATCCGAATTTCCTAATTTTGAATATTTTAATCAAAAGTGGAATCCCCAAGATAAATATGAATATGAAATTGAATACTTTATTTCAAATAAGCTTAAAGATAATATTGAACTGATTAATCATAAATATCCCAATAAAATTTTCAATTACTATTCAAATGAAAAATTACCAAGCGTAAAGAATTTTAATTATATTGATAATCTTGATGATTCCAAACTAGACACACTAATAATCCAAAATCCAAATATTTCTAAAAATCGGATTTTGAATTCATTTAAGCTAATATATTTGTTAAAAATTTTGAATCACGCAAAAAATCTAAATTTACAAATTATTGTCTTTTCCTCTAATGAATTAGATATTAATAAAACTTTAAACAGTGTAAATATGACTGACTGGATTAACAATGAAAATAATGTCAGAAAAAAGTACGGTCCAAATAATTTATTTAAAATATATTCAATTTATTCAGATACTTTAATTAAAAATAAAGATTTAAAGTACCTACTTGGTCCAAAAATTGTTAATGATAAATATATTTATGAACTACAAATTAAACTTGACGATAAGTTAGATTATGAGTTGTTGCAGAATATTTATAAACTTACTAAAGATTGTGAAATAAAAAGAATTAGGCATATATCATGAACGAAATTGTTACATTTGGACATCCAGCATTAATATCCAAATCTTCAGATATTGAAGAAATTGATGATTACACAATAAACTTGTCACAAAAAATGATAAATATCATGTATGAGGCCCCGGGAGTTGGTTTAGCAGCTCCTCAAATAGGGATTAATAAAAATATTTTTGTATTTGATGCAGGTGACGGACCTTTTGTTGCTATAAATCCAGAAATGGTAAAAAAAGAAGGAGAAATTGTTTTTATGGAAGGTTGCTTATCCCTTCCAGGATATTATTGGGATATCGAAAGAGCTGAATATGCAAAAATATCATGTTTAAATGAACACGGAGAAGAAGTTATATATGAAGGAGATGACCTAATGGGAAGAGTTCTTCAGCATGAATATGATCATTTAAAAGGAAAGTTATTAATTAAATCACTAAAACGAAAAGCTAGAAAAGAAGCCATACGTGAAATATCTTTAAAAGGATTTCCTGGTGATAAAATTTAAATATTTTTTTGGATCAGATAGCAGAAGCTTACCTTTTTTATCTACTCTGCATGATGAAATATCTAACTTAAAAGTTATAACACTACCACCAAAAAATAAAGGCCGTGGAAGGAAAAGTACCAGTAATCCTGTTGAAACATTCTGCATTGAAAACAATATAGATTGTGATTATTTTGATGACAGTAAAAATTATCATGACATGGAATATGGGATAGTAGCTAGTTTTTCAAAAATATTTCCTAATTATTTTTTAGAAAATAATTCCCAACTTTTTAATATTCATTTAAGTCTATTACCTAAATATAGAGGACCAACACCTGTTGAAACTGCAATACTTAATAAAGAAATTGAAGGTGGGTATACCGTATTTAAAATAGATAAAAATATTGACACGGGTAAAATAATATTTCAAAATTCTCTCAATATAAAAAATAAATACGCAAGTGACATTTATAGTGATATTTATAAATTATTTAAATCTGATTTTTCATCAATTGATTTTCATACAACGGGTTTAGATCAACATGGAAATACAACTTCTACAGTTAAATTTTTTAAAAATGATTTTAATATTTCTGATTCTTCTATTAATGAAGCTAAAAATAAAATTAAAGCATTTGATATTTTAGGTCCTGCATTTATCGTATTTAACAATAAAATTTTAAAGGTCCATTCCTACAGTGACATAGAAAATAAGAGTAGAATTGAACTTAGTGACGGCTATCTTTATCCAGATAATGTTACACCTGAAGGGAAACGTAAAATGTCTTTTGATGATTATTTGAGAGGATTAAAGTGATAATTTCAGCAAGTATACAGGCAGCCGATCAGTTAAATATTCTTCAAGATATTAATGAACATAAAAATAAATTTGACCAGATACATGTTGATATTACTGACGGTCATTTCACTAATAATATTTCAATGTCCTTTCAACATATAAAAGAGGTAAAAGAACAAACAAATTATAAAGTTGATGTTCAATTAATGGTTCAAGACAATGTTAAGTTAGCTCCCTTAGCATTTTCCCATGGTGCTGATTTGGTATGTATTCATGCTGAATCTACAAAACTTAATGATTTCATCGAATTAAGCAACCAATATAAAAATTTAGGTGTGGCAACACTTCCTGATACAAATAATGAACATTTAAAAGATTACTTAGCTCATTCAAAAGCTGTTTTGTTGTTAGCGGTTAACCCTGGTTTTTCAAACCAAGGTCAAGCTATTAACTTAATCGATAAAGTAAAAAACTTTAACAATTTGTATCCAGAATTCAAGGGAAAATTAATTGCGGATGGAGGAATTAAAAATTCCGATCTAGAGAATCTTAAAAACAACAAAGTAGATATAGCTGTACAAGGTGGAGCTATTTTCACCTAAATGCTTAACTTTTTAAATTACCCAAATAGTATGTATTTAGCAGTTCTTGAAGCTTTAAAATCAAACACCTACCCAAACCCTAAAGTTGGCGCTGTTTTAATCGATAAAGATAACCAAATTAAAGCAATTGGTCGTCATCGTGGCAAGGGGACTGATCATGCAGAAATAGAGATTATTAAAAATTCTAGTATTCATTTTGATGATACTTTATTTGTTACACTCGAACCGTGTCTTCATACTGACACATCACCATCATGTGCTGAAGAGCTATTAAAAACAAATTTAAAAAATATAGTTATTGGAGATATAGATACTGATATTCGTACAAATGGAAAAAGTGTTGCGAAACTTAAACAAGCCGGATTGAATGTTTCAATTATAAATGAAGTAAATACTTTTATTAATCCAAATTACAACATTAAAAACTTGCATAATCGAACGATTTCCTATATTGGTAAAGTCGCAACAAGTAAAAACAATATGATTACAAATAACTCTAGTGATAAAAAATATATCACTAATAGTAAATCACTTGAATTAACACACCTAATTAGAGCAACAGTAGATGGTTTATTGATTGGTAAAAATACATTAATAAATGACAATCCATTACTTAATGTTAGACATGAAAATTTACCCAATATAAAAATTCATAAATATGTGTTGTGGGGTTCTGACAATAAAACAATAAATGATTTTATAGATAAACATGATGACAAAATATTTATTACTAGTTTTAACAGTAAAAACTCTAATATTGTAAATCTAAATGAATTAACATTTCAAAATCTTGAAACTTTTTTAATTTCCAAAAACATAAATTCTTTACTTGTTGAGGGTGGAAACTTTATTCATAAATTTTTTATAGAGAATAATTTTTATGATTGTTTTTATAAATTTTCTTCTGATCACAATATAGACAATGGTTTAAAATTAGATCCAACTATTGATAGCTATTTAAATGATAAATTAATCTTAAATAGAGAAATAAGGCTTAATGATAACTCTCTGCACATTTATAATTAGAACATGTTTACTGGAATTATAGAAGCAGTTGGTACAGTTGAGTATTTGAAAAATGATAATCTCAAAATTAAAACTGAAAATAGTAATTTTTTTAATCTTAAATCGGGTACCAGCATTGCAATAGATGGATGTTGCTTAACATTAAAAAATTATGAGGAAGAATTACTTTGTTTTCAAGTTTCTGATGAAACTTTATCAAGAACTTCATTAAATGATTCACACTGCGGGTACGTAAATATGGAATTGCCCTTAACAATGAATTCACTTCTTAGTGGTCATTTAGTACAAGGACATGTAGATGGTGTAATCAATTTAAAAACTATTGAAAAACTAGATTCAGAGTTATGGAACTTTTCGTTTACTAACGCAAGTCATAAATACTTGGTTGATAAAGGTTCTATCACTATAAACGGTATTTCATTAACAGTTGTTGATCCTGTCGAAGATAATTTTACTGTTTCAATTATTGAAGAAACATTTAATAGAACAAATTTAAAATACTTAAATGTCAACGATATCGTCAATGTTGAATATGATATAGTCATTAAATATTTGGAAAAACTTAATTATGATAACTGATATTAAAGATATTATTAATCTCTTTTCAAAAGGAGAGATGATTATTTTAGTTGATGACGAAGAAAGGGAAAATGAAGGAGATCTAGTTATTTCATCAAAGTACCTTACAGCTGATCACATTAATTTTATGATTACTCATGGTAAAGGTTTGGTGTGTGCGCCTATTTCTTCAACAGTTGCTAAAAAATTACAACTTCCACTTATGGAAGGAGTAAATAATGAAATGCAAACACCTTATACCTATTCTGTAGATTTGAATGGAGATGGAGTTACAACTGGTATATCTGCTGAGGATAGATTTAAAACGATTAAAGGATTAGCCGACAATGAGTCGACAAGAAGTTCTTTTAATGTACCTGGCCATATTTTTCCACTACAAGCAATGGACGGTGGTGTTCTTCGAAGAGCGGGACATACAGAAGCAGCTGTAGATCTTTGCAAATTATCACATCATGAAGAAGTAGCTGTTATTTGTGAAATAATAAACGACGATGGAACAATGGCTAGGCTTGAAGACTTGTTTAAGTTTTCTACAAAACATGATATACCTATAGGAACAATTAAAGATTTAATTCAATACAGATTAGATTCTTCCAATCCTGTACAGTTTGTATCAAAATCGAAAATTCCAACTGAATATGGCACTTTTGATGCTCATGTTTATAAAGATGTTGTTGACAATACAGAACATATAGCACTTACAATGGGGGATTATCTATCTGGAAATGACACAATGGTACGTGTTCACTCCGAGTGTCTTACGGGAGATACATTGTTTTCAAATAAGTGTGATTGTGGTTCTCAATTATCAAGTGCTTTAAAAATAATTTCCGATAATAAGAGTGGTGTTTTGCTATACATGAGAGGACATGAAGGTAGAGGTATTGGATTAGGAAATAAAATAAAGGCTTACTCATTGCAAGATGCAGGCGATGATACTGTTGATGCAAATCTAAAACTTGGGTTTAAAAATGATCAAAGAGATTACGGTACTGGTGCATTGATTTTGAGAAATTTAGGAATTTCAAATATGAATCTTTTAACAAATAATCCAAGCAAGAGAGCCGGTCTTGAAGGCTATGGTTTAAATATAATAAAAAGAACCCCTTTGATTGGTCAAACAACACCTGAAAATGAAAAATACCTAGAAACGAAGAAAGATAAAATGGGACATAATTTTGATGAAGAATAATTTAGCATTAGTAATTTCTGACTATTACAAAGATATAACTGATGGCTTAGTTGCTGGTTTTAATTCAGTAATACATAAAGATTTTCATGTAGATACATTCTATGTAACAGGTGCTTGGGAAATTATTTATAAAATTAATTCATTAACAGATCAATATGATAAGTTTGTTGCAATCGGTGCAATAGTTAAAGGTGAAACAGATCATTATGAATTCATCTCCAGTGGTGTAGCAAATGGCCTTATTGATTTAACTATTCACAGAAATATATATATCTCAAATTGTGTTTTAAACGTTCACAATATTCAAGATGCTAGAAATAGAGCTGAAAATAACGACAAAAATAAAGGCTTAGAATCAGCAAAAGCTATAAATAATCTTTTTTCTTAATAATAAGTATTAAGTAAGCTATAATTTAATCAAGCGAACAATGTTCCACCTGCTGTGAAAAATAGTATGGTTGAGTTAAACGGCTTCGTGCCGTTTTTTTTATGAGAGGAGTTAACATACCGGAATTAAAAATAAATGACGGGATTAGATCTAAAGAGTTAAGAGTCATTGCACCAGATGGTGTTCAAGTTGGTGTTCTAGAATTAAAGAAAGCACTTATTATTGCTGAAGAATTAAATCTAGATCTAGTAGAAGTCTCACCAGACAGTAAACCTCCAGTCGCAAGATTGATGGATTATGGAAAATACAAGTATGAACTTGCTCAAAAAGCAAAAGAATCTAGAAAAAATCAAGTCAAAATTTCAGTTAAAGAAATTCAACTCAAACCTAAAATTGATACAAATGATTTTAAAATTAAGTTGAACAAATCGAGAAAATTTTTAAGCGATGGTGACAAAGTTAAATTTACAATGAGGTTTAGAGGTAGGGAAGCAGAACATCCCGAATTTGGTCAAAGAGTTTTGGATAAATATAAGGATCAACTTTCTGATATTTCTGAAGTTGAATCAACATCTAAACCTGATGGAAGATCTTTAACAATGGTGTTAGCACCTACAGGAGGTAGAAAATGAAGCACAAGACTCATAAGAGTGTATCTAAAAGAGTACGAGTAACAGGTACTGGTAAATATATGAGAAGTAGAGCTCATAGATCACATTATAAGTTGGCAAAAGGTTCTGGTACTTGGTCAAGACTTAAAAGAGATGTTGAAACATCTAAAGGTGATAGTAAAAAAATTAGAAAGTTGTTAGGTTAATTATGGTTCGAATAAAAAGATCTGTAAGCAGTAGAAAATCAAGAAAGAAAGTACTTAAAAGTGCGAAAGGTTATACAGGTGCAAGAAGTAAAAGGTTAAGAGCAGCAAAAGAACAAGTAATGCATGCTGGTGCAGATGCTTTTACGCATAGAAAAGATAAAAAAGCTGACTTTAGAAAACTTTGGATCTCAAGAATAAATGCTGCCTCAAGGCAAAATGGGCTAGCTTATTCTAAATTTATTAACGGTCTTACAAAAGCTGGTATTAAAGTTGATAGAAAAATTCTTGCTGATTTAGCAGTAAACGATCCGAAAGGATTTAAAAAACTTGTTGATGTTGCTAAAAAGAATATAGATGCCTGAATTAAATTTTGATAAAGTTTATGCTTCATTAAATTTACGTATTAAAGATATTACTAATATTGATGAATTTGATGAATTAACAAAAGAGTTTCTAGGTAAAAATTCTTTAATAGCTGAAGAACGTAAAAAATTATCTTCACTATCAAGCGATGACAAAAAAAATTATGGTAGGAAACTAACAGAAGCAACAGAATTTATTACTTCTGAGATCAAAGCACAACGTCAGTTATTTCTAAACTCACAATTTACATCAAGAGAAGAAGTTGAAAATACTGATATCTCTATTGACTGGACACCTTCTAGAGGTTCTTACAAACATGTATTGTCAACAGTTATGGATGAAGTTGTTTCTATTTTTTCTTCAATTGGTTATGAAGTTGCACACGGTCCAGAAGCAGAAACTTCATGGCACAATTTTGACGCTCTAAATACTCCTGATTGGCATCCAGCTAGATATGAGTCTGATACCTTGTACCTAGATAAAAATTTAGATACACTGCTTCGCACCCAAACAAGTACTGTACAAATCCGCCATATGGAAGAAAATGATCCACCTGTTTACATAGTTGCCCCAGGTAGAGTTTTTCGTTCAGATCAACTAGACGCGACTCATTCGCCAGTCTTCCATCAGTTAGAAGGTTTAGCAGTTGATAAAAATTTAACTTTTACTGATTTAAAAGGCACCCTTGAATATTTTGTAAAAGAATTTTTTGGTAACGATATAGAAACCAAATTTATTCCTCATTTTTTTCCTTTTACAGAACCGTCAGCAGAAGTCTTGGTTAAATGGCAAAACGGAGAATGGTTAGAAATATTAGGATGCGGAATGGTTGATCCCAATGTTTTATCAAATGTTAATTATCCAGATAATTATAAAGGATTTGCCTGGGGTGTGGGTATTGAGAGATTAGCTATGCTTAGGTACAAAATTGATCATATTAAAAACTTTTATGACAACGATATACGTTTTTTGGAACAGTTCTGATGAAAATATTAAAATCCTGGTTAAATGAATGGATTAATTTAGATAACATATCAGATATTGACCTCTCTAATGCTCTTGAATCTTTAGGTTTTGAAATTGAAAATTACACTGAAATTAATCCCAACTATGAAAATATTGTTGTAGGAAAAGTTGTAGAACTATATCACCATCCTAATGCAGATAAAGTTAGAGTAACAAAAGTTGATGTAGGAAGTAAAATTTATGAAATTGTTTGTGGTGCTTGGAATTTTGATATAGGAGCTGTTGTTCCAGTTGCACTTCCTAAAAGTACAATTAAAGATAATTTTTTAATTGATGAACGCGATATCAGAGGTATCAAATCAAATGGAATGATTTGTTCAGCGTCTGAATTAGATCTGTGGGAAGATCATGATGGTATTTTATTATTGGATGATAATGAAAAAATTGGATCTGATTTTTCTTCAATATATGATTCTAACGATTCAGTATGGGAAATTGGTGTAACTCCAAATAGGGGAGACTGTATGTCTCATCTTGGAGTTGCTAGAGAGTTATCAAATTATTTTGATTTAAAATTAGCTTCTAATTCAATAAAATTAAAGCCAACAATAAAACCTATATTAAAAATTAATAGCGGAAAAGGGAACGGGTGTTTATCTTATCAATCAATAGAAATTGAAAATATAACAATTGAAGATTCCAGTCTCAAAATTAAACACAGGCTATCTTCTATAGGAGTAAGAATTATTAACAACGTTGTTGATTACACTAATTATGTTTTACATGACATTGGACAGCCATTACATGCTTTTGACAGAGATAAACTTTTTGGAACTATATCAGTAAGGAATGCTAAAAGTAATGAAGAACTGGTTACTCTTGACAGTCAAAATAGAATACTTGATACATCTGATTTGGTAATAACTGACAACGACAAAGCCATTGCACTTGCTGGTGTTATGGGTGGATTCGATAGTGAGGTTACGTCTGATACGAAAAACCTACTTATTGAAAGTGCTTATTTTGATAAAGTTTCAATAATGAAAACTTCAAGAAAATTAAATCTAATTTCTGATGCTTCAATTAGGTTCGAAAGAGGTATTGATAGAAATATTCAGTCGTTTGGTTTAGAAAGATTTATATATTTATTTGGGGATAGTTCTGACATAATTTACTCTGATATTCAAAATGATACAAAAAATTTTGAAACTAATTCAAGTGTTAAATTTGATAAGAAAAAGATAACTGATATTTTAGGTATAGAGATTGATGATAAATTTATTTCAAAAACACTTTCATCGTTGCAAATTTTACATACATTAACTAAAGACTATATAGAATTTTCTTCACCTTCTTGGCGATATGACCTTGAAAGGCCAATTGATATTATTGAAGAACTGGCAAAGCATTATGGTTTTAACAATTTCCCATCAACTTTACCAGTGGGAAATAAACTAAATAATGTGGGGAACTATTGGAAAGTAAGAAAATACTTCATCAATAAACTTTCAAATTTAAATTTCCACGAAATACAAACACTTTCATTTCTTGATGATTCTCTCAATCAGATATTTACTCCTGAACTTAAAAGTGTGAATGTAATTAATCCAATTGATAAATCTCAAGAAAGTATGAGAACAAATTTATATTCAACACTAATTAATACTTATATTTTTAATTTAGATAAACACTCATATAGTGGTCAGTATTTTGAAATAAATAATACTTATGACATGGCTGCTCATAAAAAATATAAATCTATACCAAATCAAAATTATAAATTAGGTATTTTAATTCCTAAAAAACTAACAAGCACCAACAATACTGAATACACAGTACAGGACTTAGCTTCAACTTTAAGAAAGATAATACCTAGCGTTGGATTTGAAAAATTACAAAAACCAGGATTTCATAAAAATAATTCATATTTAATTACACTTAATGGAAGCCCTATCGGACATATGGGTCAATTATCTTATTCAACTCAGCATGAATTGAATTTAAATAACGAAATTTTTCTTGCTGAAATTAATTTAGAACCTTTAAAGTTTAGTTCTTTAGTTTCTTACAATTACAACCCGCTTTCTCAGTATCCTTATATAAAATTTGATCTATCGTTTAAAGTTCCTGATGATTTAATTTCTCAGAAGTTAATTGATGAAATAGAACTTCTACTAAATGATAATGAAAATCAAATTTCAATATTTGATGATTATACAAATGAGATATCTCGAAATTTAGGAATTAGAATAATAACTAGGAGTTATGAAAAAACATATAACGAACAAGAAACAACTGAGATTTTAAATAACGTGGTTAGTAAATTAACTAAGAAATTTTTGATAACTTTAAACGAAAAAGGGAATTAAATGGAAGGTAGTGGATTAAATAATAGAGTACTTAAAATACTCTCTCAAAGTTCTAATAAAGCTGCAGTAGATCTCTTAGGTATGCGTATTTCTACAAACATCAAGGATAAATTTGTTGAAATTATGATTACTGAAACTGAGGCTTACGGCAGAAAAACAACAGACAAAATGTCGTTATTTAATACTTACAAAAACATCCCTACTTCATTAACCCTTGGTCCACCATTTATTTCGGTTTTAAAATCATACGGATCAAATAGAAGTATGTTTCTTCTATCTGGTAAAAAAGGATACGGTGAGGCTGTTTTGATTCGTTCCGGAATAATACTTATAGGTAAAAAACATGTTGAATCAAGACGGAAAGTTAAAATGAAAAATGATAAATTAAGTGGCCCGGGGAACATAACTAAAGGTCTTGCTATATCAGATGTTAACGATGGAATTAATATAATTTCTGGCCCTGTCGACATATCGCCTCGCATTCATCCTGTTGATCAAGCTATTGCAAAGCAACGAAAAAATGCAAAAAGAAATGATAAGAATTTGTGGAGATTTACTTTAATTCTAAAATGAAATATTTAATTAACCGAGCTAGTGCAATATCTCCAAAAGATGATTTAGATGATTTAATTAAATCAAAAAAAAAGTTACGTATAAAACTTGGGATTGACCCAACGGCACCCGATGTAACATTAGGATGGTATGCAATACTGCGATCACTCAGAAAATTTCAAGAATTAGGACATACTGCTGTTTTAATTCTTGGCGAGTTTACAGCACAAGTTGGTGATCCTTCAGGTAAGTCAGAAACTAGAACTAAATTGAATGAAGACGATGTTGATAAAAACTCTGAAGGTGTTTTACCTATTATTAAAAATATTCTTTTAGATTCAAATATTGAAATTGTTTCTAATAAAGACTGGTTAGCAAAATTATCAACTTCTGAATTAGTTAATTTATCTTCATCAACAACTCTTGCTCAGATGCTTGAACGTGATGATTTTTCAAAACGTTACAAAGATGGAAATCCAATATCATTAACGGAATTCTTTTATCCGTTATTCCAAGGATATGATTCTGTTGCGGTAAAAGCAGATATTGAAATTGGAGGACACGATCAATTGTGGAACCTTATGCTAGGCAGGGAAGTTCAGAAATTTTATGGTATGCAACCTCAGATTGCAATGACTTTTCCTTTGTTGGTTGGTACTGATGGTAAGAAAAAAATGTCTCAATCTTTAAACAATTATATTTCAGTTACTGATACTCCAGAAAATATTTATGGAAAAATTATGAGTATTCCTGATGATTTAATGTGGGATTATTTTTTGATGCTTACAGATTATGAACCAAATCAAATACAGGAATTTAAATCTAATATTGAAGATGGTTCTGAAAATCCATTTCAAATAAAAAAATTGCTAGGTGAGTTGATAGTAACTGAACTTTATAACGAAAAAATAGCTAATCAAGCATCGCTGTCTTTTAAAACTATAACCATTGATAAAGATATCCCGGATGATATTCCTAACTACACTGTATCTCATGCTGGTTTAGTACATTTACCTAAACTATTAACTGAATTAGGAATTACTAAATCAAATTCAGATGCTAGAAGACTTATTACATCAGGCAGTTTTAAAATAGAAGGCGAAAAATATTTAACTTTAGATGCTGAGTTCAATGATATTAATGATAAAAATCTTCAACTTGGTAAAAGAAAATATTTTTCAATAAATAAAAATAAATAACCACCTTAATCAAGAGTGTGTTAGTGTTAGTATTACGAAAAAAATTGGCTTTTTGACAACTGAGTAAAGTATGAACGCCGGTAGTGCAGATAGAAATATCTAGCACTCTTTTTTTGTCAACTTTTTATTAAGTTGATTCAACTTTTTTAAGTTGAAATGGGTAAAACCCATGTTGATTCTTTGGTCAGATTTAAATTATTCAAAGATTATGTTGGAGAGTTTGATCCTGGCTCAGGACGAACGCTGGCGGTGCGCCTTATGCATGCAAGTCGAGCGAAGCTTTTCAGTAGTTTACTACAGAAAATGACTGAGCGGCGAACGGGTGAGTAACGCGTGAGCAATCTACCTTAGTTACAGGGATAGCCCGAGGAAACTCGGATTAATACCTGATATTCTTTATTTCTCGCATGAGAATAAAAGGAAAGGTCAGCCGAACTAAGATGAGCTCGCGTTCTATCAGCTAGTTGGTGAGGTAAAAGCTTACCAAGGCTACGACGGATAGCTGGTCTGAGAGGACGATCAGCCACACTGGGACTGAGACACGGCCCAGACTCCTACGGGAGGCTGCAGCAGGGAATATTGTGCAATGAACGAAAGTTTGACACAGCGACACCGCGTGTGGGATGACGGATCTAGGTTTGTAAACCACTTTCAGGAGGGAAGAAAATGACGGTACCTCCACAAGAAGCCCCGGCCAACTACGTGCCAGCAGCCGCGGTAATACGTAGGGGGCGAGCGTTGTCCGGATTTATTGGGCGTAAAGAGCTCGTAGGCGGTTCAACAAGTCGGTAGTAAAAGTTCAGGGCTCAACCCTGAAATGTCTATCGATACTGTTGTGACTAGGATACGGCAGAGGTGAGTGGAATTCCGAGTGTAGCGGTGAAATGCGTAGATATTCGGAGGAACACCAATTGCGAAGGCAGCTCACTGGGCCGCTATCGACGCTGAGGAGCGAAAGCTAGGGGAGCAAACAGGATTAGATACCCTGGTAGTCCTAGCTGTAAACGATGGATACTAGACGTAGGAACTGGATTGACGGTTTCTGTGTCGTAGCTAACGCGTTAAGTATCCCGCCTGGGGAGTACGGTCGCAAGACTAAAACTCAAAGGAATTGACGGGACCCCGCACAAGCGGCGGAGCATGCGGCTTAATTCGATGATACCCGTAGAACCTTACCTGGACTTGACATATAGGATCCAGCTATAGAGATATAGTGTGCATTAGCGTCCTATACAGGTGGTGCATGGCTGTCGTCAGCTCGTGTCGTGAGATGTTGGGTTAAGTCCCGCAACGAGCGCAACCCCTGTCCTATGTTGCCAGCATTTAGTTGGGGACTCATAGGAGACTGCCGGTGATAAACCGGAGGAAGGTGGGGACGACGTCAAGTCATCATGCCCCTTATGTCCAGGGCTGCACGCATGCTACAATGGCAAGTACAACGAGTCGCAATACCGCGAGGTGGAGCAAATCTCTTAAAGCTTGTCCCAGTTCGGATAGGAGTCTGCAACTCGACTCCTTGAAGTTGGAGTCGCTAGTAATCGCAAATCAGCAAAGTTGCGGTGAATACGTTCTCGGGGTTTGTACACACCGCCCGTCAAGTCACGGAAGTCGGCAATACCCGAAGCCAGTGGTCCAACCCTTTTAGGGAGGAAGCTGTCGAAGGTAGGGTCGGTAACTGGGACTAAGTCGTAACAAGGTAGCCGTACGGGAACGTGCGGCTGGATCACCTCCTTTCTAAGGAGCATAGAACTTCGGTTCTAAGGTCAATCGTCGGTTGTCTACAAGACTGATACTTTACTCAGCTGTGAAAAAGTCAAATTGGCTTTTTGAAAATTGTATAGCAAGCGCAATTGCAAAGTATTCATATAGTTCAAGCTACTAAGGGCTATTGGTGGATGCCTTGGCGCTGGAAGCCGATGAAGGACGTGGAAGACTGCGAAAAGCTACGGGAAGTTGTCAAACAAGCTTTGATCCGTAGATGTCCGAATGGGGAAACCCAATTTATTTTAATAAATTACTCCTACCTGAATATATAGGGTAGGTAGAGGGAACTAGGGGAAGTGAAACATCTCAGTACCTAGAGGAAAGGAAAGCAAAAGCGACTCCCTGAGTAGTGGCGAGCGAAACGGGAAGAGCCTAAACCAAATTAATGTTAAAGACTGATGTCGTTGTTTTTTTGGTGTTGTGGGGTCCTTTGGAAAGAGCATCAGATCTTTCAATAAGTTACAAATAAATAGATTAGGAAAATTATCTGGAAAGTTAAACCATAGAGTGTAACAGTCACGTATTCGAAAATCTATTTGCTTATAAAGGCCACCCCGAGTAACAAGGAAGATACTCCTTGTGAATCTGCGAGGACCACCTCGTAAGGCTAAGTACAACCAGCGACCGATAGTGAACAAGTACCGTGAGGGAAAGGTGAAAAGAACCCCGGCGAGGGGAGTGAAATAGTACCTGAAACCAATAGCTTACAAGCAGTAGGAGGGATATTTATATCCTGACTGCCTGCCTTTTGAAGAATGAGCCTACGAGTTATCCGTATATGGCAAGGTTAAGGAGTAAATCCGTAGCCGCAGCGAAAGCGAGTTTTAATAGAGCGTCTAGTCGTATGCGATAGACCCGAAGCCAAGTGATCTATCCATGGGCAGGGTGAAGCGGAAGTAAGATTTCGTGAAGGCCCGAACCCACTGATGTTGCAAAATCAGGGGATGACCTGTGGATAGGGGTGAAAGGCCAATCAAACTTGGTGATAGCTGGTTCTCTCCGAAATGTCTTTAGGGACAGCGTTATATGTTGCGCTTTGGAGGTAGAGCACTGATTGAGCTAGGGGGCCAACAAGCTTACTGAACTCAGTCAAACTCCGAATGCCAAAGTGTATAAATATAGCAGTGAGCCTATGGGGGATAAGCTCCATAGACGAGAGGGAAACAACCCAGATCATCAGCTAAGGCCCCTAAATGTATGTTAAGTGTGAAACGATGTGAGAGTGTTCAGACAGCCAGGAGGTTGGCTTAGAAGCAGCCATTCCTTTAAAGAGTGCGTAACAGCTCACTGGTCGAATGTTCTCGCGCGGAAGATGTAACGGGGCTAAACATACTGCCGAAGCTATGGGATCTTACTAATCTTGATATTTATATCCAGGAGGTAAGATCGGTAGGAGAGCGTTGTATGGACAGCGAAGCGGTAACGTAAGTTAATCGTGGAGACCATACAAGTGAGAATGTAGGCATGAGTAGCGAAGGAAGAGTGAGAATCTCTTCCGCCGAATGTCCAAGGGTTCCTGGGGAAGGTTCGTCCGCCCAGGGTTAGTCGGGACCTAAGGCGAGGTCGAGAGACGTAGTCGATGGATAACAGATTGATATTTCTGTACCACTAATAACACGCCCAAATCGAATATATGTTGCTAAGGAAAGCCCTTCGGGGCCTACCGACCCACATATTAGTAGATTAGCGATGGAGCAACGGAGAAGGATAGATGAACCCAGGCGATGGTTGTCCTGGGGTAAGTGAGTAGGGTTGTTAATAGGCAAATCCGTTAACAATAAACCTGAGACACGATGCCGAGCCGCTTTTTAGGCGAAGTCATTGATTCCATACTTCCAAGAAAAACTTCTAGTTAGTTTTATTAGTGCCCGTACCCCAAACCGACACAGGTGGACAAGTAGAGAATACTAAGGCGAGCGAGAGAACTCTGGTTAAGGAACTCGGCAAAATAGTTCCGTAACTTCGGGAGAAGGAACGCCCTAGTAAAGTGATTAATTAACTTTATGAGCTTGAAAGGGCCGCAGTGATCAGACTCAAGCGACTGTTTATCAAAAACACAGGAGGATGCAAAGTTCTAATACAACGTATATCCTCTGACACCTGCCCGGTGCTGGAAGGTTAAGTGGAGAGGTTAGCTTCGGCGAAGCTTTGAAATTAAGCCCCAGTAAACGGCGGCCGTAACTATAACGGTCCTAAGGTAGCGAAATTCCTTGTCGGGTAAGTTCCGACCTGCACGAATGGTGTAACGATTTGAGTACTGTCTCAACCAGAGACTCGGCGAAATTGCAATGTGAGTAAAGATGCTCACTATGCGCGACAGGACGGAAAGACCCCGGAACCTTTACTGCAACTTGATATTGAATGTTGGTGTGCAGTATGCAGGATAAGTGGGAGACTTTGAAACAGCGGCGCTAGTCGTTGTGGAGTCATCCTTGAGATACCACTTTCTTCATATTGACCTTCTAACCTAGATCCGTTATCCGGATCAGGGACATTGTCTGGTAGGCAGTTTCACTGGGGCGGTGGCCTCCTAAAAAGTAACGGAGGCGCTCTAAGGTCACCTCAGCGTGGACGGCAATCACGCATTGAGTGTAAGTGCAAAAGGTGGCTTGACTGTGACACAAACAAGTGAAGCAGGTACGAAAGTAGGAACTAGTGATCCCATGGTTGCATGTGGGTGCGCCATGGCTCATCGGCTAAAAGGTACTCCGGGGATAACAGGCTTATACCCCCCAAGAGTCCATATCGACGGGGGTGTTTGGCACCTCGATGTCGGCTCTTCTCATCCTGGGGCTGGAGCAGGTCCCAAGGGTTAGGCTGTTCGCCTATTAAAGAGGAACGCGAGCTGGGTTCAGAACGTCGTGAGACAGTTCGGTCCCTATCCGTCGCGCACGTAAGAAATTTGAAGAAAGTTGTCCCTAGTACGAGAGGACCGGGATGAACGATCCGCTGGTGTGCCAGTTGTTCTGCCAAGAGCACGGCTGGTTAGCTACGATCGGACAGGATAAGCACTGAAAGCATCTAAGTGCGAAGCCCCTTCTAAGATAAGATTTCTCATCGGGTTAACCGATTAAGACTCCTTATAGAACATGAGGTTGATAGGTCAGAAGTGTAATTACAGTAATGTATGTAGCTGACTGATACTAATAAGTCGAGGGCTTGAGCTGAATACTAAGCTTTTCGCGCTTGCTATAGAATTTTTAAGAAGTAGATTTGCGGTGGTGATAGCAATGGGGATACACCCGTTCCCATTCCGAACACGGAAGTTAAGCCCATTAGCGCCGATGGTACTTGGGGGGCAACCCCCTGGGAGAGTAGGACACTGCCGACTTTTAATGAAGAGCCCCTAGGAAACTAGGGGTTTTTCTGTTTATAATTATTTAAATACATGCAAAACTATAGAACAATTCTTACTTTTTTTATTTCAAGCTTATTAGTCGTGATGGGTTTAACTAGTATTTATGCTGCATTTTTTCCTAATATTAATTTTTTAATATTCGAAGAGTCTTATCTTCAGTTCCTTTCACTTACAGATACAGGTGGTAATGGTAAATTAAACTTATTAACTTATCCTCTTTCTCTGTATTTAATCTGTGCTGCTACTTGTTTCCAGTATTTAAGAACACGTCAAATAGTCTATCTTGATTTTCTAATCTTAATCTGGTCAGTTGTTCTATTTTCAAGAATTGTCTCAATATTTTTAAGAGGTGGCGTAGATGTTGATATTTATTTTTTTGTAGGAATATTACCGGAGTTTATAATTGCACCTTTTCTTCTTTTCATAAAAGGTAAAATCTCTTAATCAATATGTAAATATTTTTTTATTCCTTGAATTTGCATTTTAAAATTACCGTTATTTATATAATTATTAATAGTTTCTTCATCAACACCAAGAATGCGATAATTCTCACTTAGCCAAATTTTCAATGATTCAGTAGCTTCATTTATTGATAAGTTTGGTAATTTAGTTACAAAGTCTATCCAAAGCTCTATATTTTCTTTAGCATTCATTATTAATTGATACGGATTTTTATGAATTCCAAAATGTGCAAGTGCTACATATTTAAGATCTAGGGTGTATAACTCATCTAAAGTGTTGAATAGAACCTCCTTATTAAAATCTGGTGGTGGAAGGTTTGGTTGAACAAAATTACCATGTGGATAAATCAATCCTAAAGTATCTCCCATAAATAGGGTTTTAGAATATTCATCATAAAATGTATAATGATGCTTTGCGTGACCTGGTCCGTATATAGCTTCTAATTTTCTTCCATTTCCAAGATCAATTAATTCTTTATCTTTAAGGGAACGTAGATTATTTATTGGGGTTGGTTTAATTTCACCCCAATTAGTTGATAGCCATTCCTCTGTATAAACTTCAGATACGGCTTTCCATAATTTTTCAGGATTTGGAAGATGTTTTAAGCCTAGCTCATGAATATAAACAAAATGTTCTTTATATTTTTCAACTAAGTGTCCTATTCCTCCAATATGATCTAAATGTAAATGAGTCATTGCAGATCTTTTTACTTCATTAATTCCCAATGATTCAAGGCTCGATATAAGGTAGGGAAATGAGTTTGAAGGTCCTACTTCTATTAATATTGGGTTTGTTGAGTCGATATAATAACAAGACATACGTCCAGGTTTATTTTCCATAAACACATCAATTTGATAAATATTTTCATCATACTTAAAAATGTCCTGTTTCATATATATATTTTTGCATATAAAAGTTATAAACTACACTGTTTAAATGAAAGTTTCTTTATCAAGTACTGCAGAATATAGTTCTAAAGCAGCAGAATCAATTAAAGATTTAAAACCAAATGCTGCCGATATATTGATAACAAGTATTGTAACCTCTATGGTTACAGATTTAGGTGTTGTTGCACCAACATCTTCAGGTCTTTTAACCTTTTATGATGGGAAGACTAATCAATCACATACAGTGGATGGATATTTTGTATCTCCTAAAAATTTCAAAGGTAATGACCACGAAGAGCATAGGGTAGTGTTGACGTATGGTGGGTATGTAGAAACTTGTAAAGGAGCTAACACATTCGCAATCCCAGGTATTTATAAAATATTAGATTTTTTATATAAGAATTATGCATCACTTCCTTTAAGCAAACTATTGGAATTTCCAATCAACATTGCAAAGAGAGGATTTAAATTAACTCAACCAACAAAAGACTACTTTCAGCATGCATTGAAACCAATGTTTATGTGGCACGATTATTCAAAAATGATTTTAGAAAATATATCACAGGATTTAGAAAATGGGGTTGTTAAGTTAAATAAATTAAGTGACTCTCTAGAGCACTTATCGAATGAGGGTTTTAATGATTTTTATATTGGAGATATTTCAAAAGAAATTCTTAAAACAATTGTAAATGAAGGTGGACATGCAACTTCAGAAGATTTTGGTAATTATAAATTAATTGAGGACAATAAATTTAATTTTAAATACAAAAATTTAATGCTTACAGGACATTCCGGCCCCTCCATTGGAGGATTGATGGTTTTAAAATATATTGATGAATTAAGTACGGGTAATAATATCGAAGCATTGATTGATGTATATAAAAACAGAAAAGATAAGTATGAATTTTTTGGTGATAGACAATCTTTAATAAACCAAGAAATTATAAATTTAACTAAATCATCATCTACTATTCAAGTTAATACTTCAGATGATATGAACAATCATTTTTCTATAACATTTTCTAGTGGATATGGATCAGGTGTTCTGTGTCAAAATACTGGTATGTATTTTAATAATTCACTTGGTGAAATTGAACTTAATCCTCAAGGCTTTTTGGGTGACACAAAAGGAGATAGACTAATATCAAATATGAGTCCGTTAATTATTCAATCTAAAAATGGTATTACAACTATAGGATCTCCAGGTGCAGATAGGATAAGTTCAGCTATTGCTCAAGTATTGTTAAATTATTCAAAAAACAATAACTGGCGTCAAGCAATAGATGAGCCAAGATTTCATGTGAATGGTGATGGTTCGGTTAGAGCAGAACCTGGTTCAATAGAAGCATATAAAGACATAACTATAACTGATAAATACGATATGTATTTTGGTGGAGTTTGTGTTTCAGGATTGAATAAAGATGTTTTTTCATTTGGTGACAAACGAAGAGGTGATACAAGTTGGATAAGCTAAGAAAATTACCTTTTAAAGTACTGTTTTATCTTGGATTTCTTATTGTCTTAATTTTTCTAGGATTATCCTACTGGCAGCTGACGAGTCATTATGATGATACAAATAATTTAGAAAAACTTACTAAATATGAAAATATATTAGAAGTATCTATAACAGATGTTAATAGCCTGTCTGAATATCAGTATATTAAATTTCATGAAGATATTTCCTTATTACATACATGGCTTTTAAGATCTAGGGTGCATAATGGACAAAATGGATATAACAGAATAGACCTTATCTCTGATAGTTATAGCAATTATATGGTTGTTAACAGGGGATGGGTTCCACTTGATTTTGATTTAGATTCAATTGATAAATATGAAAAATCTAAATATATTGGAAAATTAATGAGTTATAACACCCAGACTATTGGACAGGATGATGTTCCCCAATCTGATTATTTATTTAGAATTGATAAGTCATTTATAGAAAATGATAAGAATATAGCTTTACAGAAATATTACTTAACACTGACAGAAGAATGTGGAATCAACATTGAGTGCATCAACCTTACGGAACCATATGATGCCCCACATTTAAGTTACGCTTTTCAATGGTTATTTTTTGCAATATGTTTAACTATTGTTATATTAAGAAAAAATAAGCTCATATGATAAATAAATTACAATTAGATGATTTTGAATTGTCATACTCAACCGAGGGAGAGGGGAGGGATGTATTATTTCTCCATGGTTTCCCTTCTAATATGTATTTCTGGAATGATATAAAAAACCAACTAAAAGATAAATTAAGGGTTACAGTTGTTGAACAAAGAGGTTACCCTCTGTCGTCAATTGAAGATTCTATAGTAAGTGACTTTAATATTGAAAACTTATCATTAGATATTGAGAAGTTAATAAACAAGCTACAGCTAACTAATGATCTTATAATTGTTGGACATGACTGGGGATCTATTGTTGCATGGGCAGTAGCTAGTAGGGGAAATGTAAAAATTAAAAAACTAGTATTAATTTGCGGTGGTACAGAGTTTCCATCAACAAGTGTTTATGATAATTTAGTTTTTGATAAAGGTGAGCATTATATAAGTTCCTTTCAAAATCCTGAGCAAGCAAATGAATTACTTTCACAAAATCTAGATTTATTCTTTAGATCTGCATATAGAGTTACACCAAAGATTAACTATGATTTGTTAGATTTATCGTTAAAAAATTTATTTACTACGCATAACGATGATAACAAAATTCATAATATTGATATTAAATCTTTGGTTAACCATTTTTATAGCGGGTTAAAACAATCTATATCATGGTATTCGAACATAGATTTTAACTTAGAGCTCTCAAATCAATGGAGAAGAGACTTAGACATTGAAGTTACATTTCTGTTTGGTAAAAATGATGCTGCAGTAAAGTTAAACGAAAAGATGATTAAAAGATTAAAATTATCAGGAACAAATGTAGCTGTTAAAGAGGTTAATAATGCAGATCATTGGCTACCATTAACACACAAGGAGAGTGTAATTAGTGAAATTATCTAATCTTCATGTTTGTCCTATAATATATATTATGTTGCGTTATGAATAAAACAATATTACATGATCATTTAGATGGTGGTTTAAGGCCCTCTACTGCATTAGAACTAGCAAAACAGATACACTACACCCCATTACTTGAGACAGATGATGTATCAACATTTTTTGATAGATCTGATTCATCTTCACTAGATCATTATCTTGAAGCTTTTACTCACACAATAGCTTTAATGCAAACTGGAGCTAATCTTGAAAGAATAGCATACGAAGCAGCTGAAGACATGCATAACAATGGTATAAACATGTATGAATCTCGATACGCTCCTTTTTATTCAGTAAATGAGACTCTATCCCCTGCAAAAGTTATAGATTCTATTAATTCAGGTTTTAAAAAAGCCGAAAATGATTTTGGAATTAAATCGGGACTCATTCTTTGTGGTATGCGTCATGATTTTGATAATGTAGGCCAAGTAGCTGAATTAGCAATTGAAACTAAAGATAAAATTATAGGATTTGATATCGCAGGGCCTGAGTTGAACTTTATGCCTTCATTGTTTGAAACATCTTTCATGAAAATAAAAGAAGCTGGAATAAATATTACTATTCATGCTGGAGAAGGTGATGGTGTTCATTCAATTAAGGACGCGCTTTCTAATGGTGCACAAAGAATTGGACATGGTGTAAGAATAATTGAAGACATAAATTTAGAAACAGGAGAATTGGGAGATACAAGCAAGGAATTAATAGATAAACAAATACCGTTAGAAGTATGTATTACATCAAATATTCATACAAATATGTATAAGAGTGTGGAAGATCATCCTATAAAGAATTTAATTGATTCTGGATTTAATATCTCTTTAAATACAGACAACAGATTAATGAGTAACACAAACGTTAATAAAGAAATTCAAATTGCAGAAAGTTTAGGGATAGCAAATGTAGAACAGTTGCTTGTTAATTCAACTAGCTATAGCTTCCTTGACTGATTGTTCTTTATCTTTAGTTAGAAAATTATAAAATTCTTTTTCGTTAATTAGCTTAAATGAAGTTTGAGGATATAATTTACGAGCTAATTTAATCTTTTTTTGTTTCTTAGTAATTAATTTTTGATCCATGGTTGTTATCTCAATATAAGTATCATATTCAGGTAAGTAGAAATCAGGCGTAAACATCATTTTTATAGCACCACTACCCCACCTTAATGGAAAACTTCTTGGTTCATAAATCCAATTAATGTCAAAAAGATCTAAATGTTCTGAAAACAATTTTTCTGAATAATGGGCAAATTTCATTTATTAACTGAAGAAATCTTATCAGGATATAAAGATAAAATTTCCGCTTCCGTTTCAGTGTGAACAGGCCCTAGTGATATACCAAATACTGCTTGTCCTTTTCTTA
>CABYTP010000006.1 GCA_902521955.1 uncultured Candidatus Actinomarina sp.
AAATATGTAAATATGACAAGCCCTTAGAAAAAAATAAATATAACGTTTATCAACCAAAAAATTTAGAAATTATAGATAGCGCAGATATATTTTTAGTACCTGGAATAGGGTTTGATATTAACGGCAGAAGACTTGGTAGAGGTGGTGGTATATACGATCAGTTTCTTTCTAAGTTTCCAGATTCAATATTTATAGGAGTTACTGACAGGAATCATTTAGTTGAATACATTCCTCACGAATTACATGATATAAGTATGGATGGTTTGATAACTCATGATGAATTCATTGAAATAAATATATAGTATTCTTACATTATGGAAATTAGTGTAAATGTAGGTTATTTTGGACCACATATTTCATCTGAAAAAGGCCTCATAAAAGAATTAGATGAATTGGGCATATCATGTATTTGGACAGCAGAAGCTTATGGTTATGATGCTGTAACTCCACTGTCATATTTTGCAGCTCTTACAAATAATATAAAATTGGGTTCTGGAATAATGCAGATTCCTGGAAGAACTCCAGCTATGACAGCCATGACTGCAGCAACAATTGATAAACTTTCTGGGGGGAGATTTAGACTTGGGGTTGGAGTATCAGGACCACAAGTAGTTGAAGGTTGGCATGGAGTAGCTTATGGAAAACCTTTAAAAAAGACTAGGGAGTACGTACAAATACTCAGAGATATTCTGAACCGGGATGGTAAAACTTCTTTTGAAGGGGAGTATTATAATTTACCTTATAAAGGTGATGATGCTTCTGGTTTAGGTAAACCATTAAAGTTAATTGAGGAACCATTAAGAAATGATATTCCAATATACCTCGCAGCAATAGGACCAAAGAATATTGAACTTACTGCTGAAATTGCTGATGGTTGGCTTCCATTTATGTATTCACCCACACTTGGAGATAAGTTTTTTAATCAGTTTTTAGATAAGGGATTTGAAAAATCTGGTAATCCAAATAAAAAAGAATCATTTAATATCTCAGCTCCTGTATTTGCAAAAATTTGCGAAGAATCCGAAAGGGATGCTTATCTTGCACCCGCAAGAAACAACTACACACTTTATGTTGGAGGAATGGGTGCTAAAGATAAAAACTTTTATTTTAATTTAATGTGTGAATACGGTTATGAAGATCTTGCAGAACAAATTCAAGAATTATATTTAAAAGGCAAAAAAGCTGATGCAGAGTCTATATTTCCAACTGAATTGCTAGATGATTTAACATTAGTTGGTTCTAAAGAAAGAATTAAGGAAAAATTAGAAGACTGGAAGTCTTGTAATGTTACTGAATTATCTATTGCTGTCCCTTTAGACATTGAAACAATTAAGTTTATTAAGAGTTGTATATAAATGGATGAACTTACATCAGAGAATATAAACGTATCTACTTGGAAAATACCAAGCCCTCTTGGAATTATTGGAAGCCATGCTAATGGAGAATTTAATGGTATGACTGCAAGCTGGATTACTCAAGTGAGTATGGAACCGGCTCTTATTGGTGTAGGTATAGATAATAAAAGCGTTACTTATGATTTAATGACGAAGAGTGAACACTTTACTATCAACATGTTTTCTCCTGAATACACAAAAGTATTTGTTAAATTTTCAAAGCCCGCTGAATACTCTGAGGGCTTTTTAAATAAAGAAGCCGTTACCTTAACTGAAAATTCAGTACCAATATTTGATAATGCAAAAGTTTGGTTTGAGTTAAAAACAATTAATAAAATAGATTTTGGAACTCATACTTTTTTTGTAGGTGAAATAATAAATTGTAAAACCTTAACTCCCGACGAAAGAGTTGCTTATATGGGTGATACACGAATGAAATATGGGGGAGTTCCAAGAGGTGGACATTAGTTTATAATTATTTAATAATTCAAAATAGTTGTTTTTAAAATTATTCTCTATAATTTGTCAGTAAAGGAAAGTTATGAAAATTAAAAAGGGCGATGTAATTAATGAAATATCTTTGCCTGCAATTGATGGTTCTGTTTTTGATTTACAATTTGTACAAGGACAGAAATTAATGATTTCGTTTTATAGATATTCATCATGTCCATTTTGTCACTTACGTATAAATGAAACTATTAATAACAAAGAAAATTTTGGTGATAATTTTCAAACAGTTGCTATATTTAATTGCAGTTTAGACAGTCTAAAAAAAGCTTCTTCAAAACATGATTCGTCAATTTTTATTCTTGCTGATGAGAATAGATTTTATTTTGACAAATACAGTGTTGATAAAAGTAGTTTTGGAGTATTACTAGGTTCAATATTTGGTTTTTTTAGATTCATGAAAGCTATATTCATAAAAGGTTTTAATCCTTTTAATAGCTTGAGTGGAGCATTTACTGGCTTACCTGTTGATGTTCTTATAGATGAAAATGGTAGAGTTATTGATGTTAAATATGGAAAAACAACTATTGACCATATTCCCATGTCTGAAGTAATCTCTTTTTCTAAAACATAATTGTTTTGAAGAAATATTTTTACCTACTCCTTTCAAATATATCGCTTTTTATTATTTTTCCTTTAATCCGTTTAACAAGTAAGTCATTTTACGAAAAAAATATACTTCCAAAGTTAATCAACTTTACATGTAATTCAGGACCTATTAATTATCAACGAAAAAAAATTATTCCTAATGCCACAGGCAAAGTACTTGAAATTGGCATTGGACCTGGTTCAAATTTAAAACATTATGATAATTCAAAAGTAACAAGTATTTTAGGTATAGATCCTTCAAAAGAATTGAATCAAATAGCTAAAAATAGAGCAGAAAAATATAACTTAAATATTGAATTTTTAATTGAATCGGCAAGTGATTTATCTGTTGATAATCATTCAATTGACACAGTAGTAAGTACTTATGCACTTTGTTCTATACCTGAGCCTGAAAAAACTTTACAGGAAATAAAAAGAGTATTAAAAAGTGATGGAATTTTTATTTTTAGTGAACATGGTTTATCACCAGATAAAACTGTTTCTTTTGTTCAAAATACTACAGATTCTTTTTATCCTAAAATAGCTGGTGGTTGTCATACCAATAGAAATATTGAAAAATTAATATTAGATAATGGCTTTGAATTTATTGAATTAGACAATATTTATTTACCAGGTACTCAGAAATTTTTAGGGTATAACTACTGGGGAAAGGCGAAAGTAGATTCTAAGTAACTGTTAATATTGCCTTAACACATTCCTCTGGACTATCTTCTTGAATAAAATGTCCACCTTGAAGTGTTTTATGAGGCTGATCCTGACATCCAGGTACAACTTTAGTGAAAGCTTTATCCACACCTCTAAAAACATGATCTTGCTCACTAAAAACACATAAAAAAGGTTTCGTCCAATTTTTTAATTCTTCCCAAGCTTTTCTATTATATTCTGAGCTTGGGTCATCCGGTGTAACAGGTACAAGCATGGGAAACTGTCTTGCTGCTTCTTTGTATGAGTCATCAGGAAATGGTGCATTGTATGCATCAATTACATGTTGTTCTAAACCGTTTATTGTTCCACCTTTTACAATTCCACCAGCATGAAAATTCTCAACTGTTTGAGAGTATTGTTTCCAACTTTCAAATGCTTCGCCTGGTGAGTAGTCACCAGTTGGTAGGCCGGTGTTACTTAAAACAACACTGCTAAATTTGTCTTTATTATCAACAACAAGTCTAAGACCAATTAATCCTCCCCAGTCTTGTCCAAATAAAGTTATATTATCTAGATCTAAATCTCGTAACCATGCATTCATCCAAGCAACATACTTTTCGTATGTATAGGCATTTCTTTCAGATAGTTTGTCTGATTTACCAAATCCAGGTAAGTCAGGAACAATAACTCGCAAACCGCTGTCAACTAGTGGGTTAATGAACTTTCTATAGATGTATCCCCAGTCTGGCTCTCCATGCAGTAAAAGAACGGTTTTATCATTACTTGATCCTTCATCTACGTAATGAATTCTTAGATTTCCGTATTCAGTATTTAATGTATAGAAGTTTTCTTCATAGTCCCATTCTTTTAAACCTTCAAAGTCTGATGGGTTGTTTTTTAATATTTTTACCATATTTGTATTTTACAGGTTATGAATTACGTTTGTCACTACACCCCAAACAAATGCTTCACTTTCATCTGCAATTACGATTGGGTCGAAAGCATCATTCTCTGGCTCTAGGAGGATTTTTTTACCTTTTTTCCTGTATCTCTTTACTGTAAGTTCATTATCTACAACAGCTATTACAACTTTTCTATCCTCTGCTTTTAAACTCCTATCTACCACCAAGATATCATCTGGAAATATTCCAGCATTAATCATGGACTCTCCCGAAGCTCTTACTAAAAATGTAGAGGCAGGATGTTTTACTAAGTATTGGTTTAAATCTATCTTGTCCTCCAGGTAATCATCCGCGGGGGATGGGAAACCAGCAGCAACCTTATTGCTATACATTGGTACTTCGTACAGGCCTTTATTAATGACTTCAGAAATATATTTAAGCTTACTTACGGGAATACGTACAGCTTTTGTTTGCTCCCCGTATTTGCCCTGACCTCTTGGTCTTCCGGCTCCCTCTCTTGCTCCACCTCGTGGCATAAAATGTCTTTCTTTTTTCTTAGAATAGTGTACAGTATTCAAAGGAGTAAGTAAGTGAATAATAAAATTTTTGCCCTAGTGGACTGTAATAATTTCTATGCATCCTGTGAGAGAGTATTCAACCCAAAGCTAGAAGGAAAGCCTATTGTTGTGTTGTCCAATAATGACGGATGTGTAGTGGCTAGATCAAATGAGGCCAAAGCTTTAGGCATACCAATGGGAGCTCCATACTTTAAATACAAACAACTTATCAACAGAAATAAAGTTCACGTATTTTCATCGAATTATACTTTTTATGGCGATATGTCAGCCAGAGTCATGACCTCACTAAAATCTCTTGTGAGCGATATAGAGATTTACTCTATTGACGAAGCATTTCTTGACATTAGTAGCTTTTATTACTGTGATTTAGAAGAGACTGCTCAAGAGATACGAAGATTAATCAAGCAATGGACAGGTATCCCAGTCTCTATAGGCATAGGTCCAACAAAGACATTAGCAAAAGTAGCAAACAGGCAAGCTAAAAAGCACACAGTGTCTAATGTCTTCGATATACGAGATCAGAGTATAAGAGAAGAGATTTTGAGAGATTTACCACTTGAAGAGATCTGGGGTATTTCAACAAGATGGGGTAGAAGACTTCGCAGAATCGGGATAGACACTGCTTATGACTTAACACAGGCAAACGCTCGTCACGTTAGAAAAACCGTCAGCATTGTAGGGGAGAGGATTCATCATGAGCTGAACGGAACTTCCTGTATTGGTATAGAAGAGGTGAAGAATAAGAAAAATATCATATCTTCCAAGTCATTTGGTAGAAAAGTAATGATGGTAGAAGAGTTAGAGGAAGCTGTTTCCAACTATGTTGCTAGAGCATGTGAGAAGTTAAGAGCACAGGGTTCTAGAGCACAGGGCTTGTATGTGTTTTTAAGAACAAGTCCATTTGTTGACCCAGAGAAAAGATATAGCAATGGTATGAGTACCTTTTTCACAATACCAACAAGTAACACTTCAAAGATTATAAAAGAAGCAAAGTATTTAACACGAAAGCTCTTTGTATATGGATATGAGTATCAGAAAATTGGTGTAATGTTGTTAGATATTACTGGTGCGAAGAACGAGCAATATAGCTTTTATGAATATGAGAACTATGGCCAATCAGACCGCGTTATGGAGGTACTGGATGGTGTTAATAGCAAGTATGGATCAAGTACGTTGACTCTTGGAGCGCAGGGTATAAAAAAAGATTGGAAAATGAAGTCAGAGCAAAAGTCTGCCGCCTACACAACAAATATGCTTCAAATACCAGTTGTGAAATAAGAAAAATAGAAAATAATCTGTTTAAATTAAAGATATGGCTTTAGAGAATCCATACGCAAACTCACTAGATGGTCTAGAGATAAAAGACCCAGTACAAAGCTTTTTTGATTACTGCAAAAAACGTGAAGCAGTACGTATAAAAAGAAAGTCAGGAGAAGAATATCCTTGGAGTGATGATTTAATTTTACAAAAAGGTCGATTTTTAAATGTTTTTCGAGAGGATGACAAAGTAAGTAAATCTATTATTAAATTTGCTGAACCAGCAAAAGATAACTTACCTTTATTAATTCAAGCTTTATTTTTTAGTAGGTGGTGTAATAGAGACTTAACTATAGACCAGTTAACACTCGATGATTTAACTAATCCAGAGGCTTTAAAAGAAAAACTCCTTGGTTTAAAACAGTGGGAGAATTACACAGCATACCCAGTAGAAGATTCTTATTGGAAAAAAAAGCTTTACAGCCGAATAGATGCTGCCACTTACAAATTATATGAAAATAAAGATGCGTTAACTGAAATTGTTCTAAATTCTAATAGGAATGTCATTACTGCTACAAACAATGTAAACGAACAATTTGAAATGATTAATGACTTTCCAATATTTATGGCTTTAATAGATATTGCTTGGTTTAGAGAAGATGTTATTCCAATGACCACTGATGTTCCAACTGGAATTGGTGCAGAACCATATCTGGATAGGCTTCAAAAGTTTCTTAACTTAAATAATCATCAGGATGTGGGTGTAAAAATGATTGAGCTTCAAAAAGTGTATTGGCCTGAAGCTAAAAGAAAGTTTTATCCTATTGATATAGAATATCAATCATGTGAATGCAGAAAATACTTTAGCTACGTGAATGGAACAAAAAAATTTGAAGGAAAAAATCTTTTTTCTATATGAATAAACCTATTTAGGATTTATCTAAATTCTTCCAGAGTTTTCTTGTTGATAAATACCATATAAAACCAAAGACAAAACCCAAAATAGGAAATAATTTAAATACAAACAACACACCATATATTGATGTCAAATACCCAATCATAAGTGTTGAAATAGTATTCATTAAGAAATAGAGAGAATAGTCAATTCCTGCAATTCTACCTCTCAATCTATCTGGGGTGAGTACTTGCAATCCATAGGTTGAAAAAGCCCACTGTGAGCCACCTCCTGCGTGTCCAAGAAATAAGAGTAAAACCGTGAGATATAGAGAGAGAGTAAATGGTATGAAAAAATAGAATAGACCCCAAGCCATAATTGTTAATCCAATAGTATTTAATAGTCTTCCATCAGAACTTCCAAAAAAATATCTTATCACAATTGGACCTACCAATGCACCAACACCTCTTGCTCCAAACATGAGACCAGTTCCATAATCACCAGCTTTAAAAATATCATAAGAGAGAATAGTAAACATAGATAACAGACCACTTGCTGAAATGGCGAATGTCCCCTTTGTAATAATTAAAGAAAAAATTTCTTTTCTTGATGATGCGTACTTTAAGCCATCTTTATAGCTAATTTCTACTTTACGAGTTTCTTCGACAGATGTTTCGCTCAAGTTATTTTTGATTGAAAAAACTATTAAAGCTGATAATAAAAAACTAAAGAAGTCTATAGTGAATAACAAATTTCTACTTATGATAGTTGTTAAGAAGCCACCCAATCCAGCACCTAATCCTGCCATTATTCCCCAGCTTGAAAAAAAGATTACATTTGCTTCAGCTAAGTTTTCCTTTTTTACAACATTTGGTAGTGCAGCATCTGAAGTTGGCATATAAGAAAATCCAACAATTGATAGCATTCCAAATGAAAATAATATAAATGCAACACTTTCTGTTGTCACCGCATAAAGGATCAACAACACCACCAGACCAGAAAGGAACTCTGAAATTGCTAAAACTTTCTTTCTATCAAACCTATCAGCTAAGTACCCTCCAAAACTTCCTAAAAGAAATAGTGGTGCACTTTGAACAACTAAAACTAAAGATGTAATAAAGGGGTTATCTGTTAAATCATAAATTATTCCAAGTAAAGGCACTGTAAGGAGCCAATCGCCACCTAAAGTTATTAATCTTGCAGTAAATAGTTTTTGGAAATCTTTGTTTTTAGTAATTAAAGTAATATATTTTTGAAAATTTTCCATTAGTCATACAACTGTAACTGAATTGAGAAATAACTACTATACTTTGACAATAATGAAAACAGTACTTATAACAGGTGGCACTAGAGGCATTGGGCTTTCAACTGCAATAAAATTTAAACAAAATAACTGGGCAGTATATATAACTTCTAGAAAACAGGAAAATTTAGATTCAGTGTTAAAAGAAAATCCTGAGTTAAAAGGTTTTGTTGCCAGAGCAGATGATCTTGCAGCGGCATCAGAAACATGTATGAAGATTAAAGATGAAACTGGTTCTTTAGATGTTCTAATAAATAATGCTGGAACTAATCCCTCCGGTGGAAGTTTAATGGACGTTGAACTTTCGGCTGTTCAAAAAACATGGGATGTAAATTTGATGGGTCCTTTAATGTGGACCAGGGAAGCGATCAAAGCCGGTCTTTCTGAATCAGTTTTAAATGTTTGCTCTGTTGGAGGAATAAGACCATCTCAATATATGGGAGCTTATAATATTTCAAAAGCAGGTTTAATTTACATGACAAGACAGTTAGCAATGGAACTTGCACCTGATATCCGTGTTAACGGCATTGCTCCTGCAATAGTCAAAACTAAATTATCAGAGATGCTTTGGATTAATGATGAAAAGGGAAGTGCTGATTTACATGCATTGAAAAAACTAGGCGAACCTGAAGATATAGCTAGCCTTATTTATTTTTTGTCTGGTGAAGACGCATCATGGATCACAGGGGAAGTTGTAACAATTGATGGAGGCTTTCTTCTTTAGCCTATAAAGTATTTAGCCAATTCGTTGTATATTGGTATTCCAAAAATTATATTGAAGGGAAACGTAATACCTAAGCTCAATCCTAAATATATTGCAGGATTAGCGTTTGGGATTGCATCTTTAACAACAGCGGGCACTGCTATATAACTTGCACTTGCTGCGAGCACCATTAATAAAGTTGCATTCCCTGGATTTAACGAGAAATACATTGAAGCAATTAGCGCTAAAGCAGAGCTTATGATTGGAGTAACTAAAGCAAAGAGTATTAAGTTTTGACTTCTACCTTTTAATTCACCAACTCTTTTAGCAACTCTTGTGCCCATTACAAAAAGGAATAACAAAAGAATATAATCAAATAAACTTTCAGTTATTAAATTAATTTGAGAATATTTAGAAAATTTGAAATTATAACTAATCACCAATGAGCTAATTAAGACAATATTGGGTATCTCCAAAAAGGCGGTTTTAATAGTTTGTAAATTACTCACTCCATGGTTACTTTTTCTTGTAAACAAAAACAATGCCATAAAAATTGCCGGAAATTCCATAACAACCAAAACCGCAGACATATAGTCATCAAATTGCTGTGAACTGTTTGATAGAAAATTAATTGCAGTAACGAAGGTTACAGCACTTACAGAACCATAGGTTCCAGCAAGAGCAGAGGCATCTTCAGTATTTAGTATGTTTCTGAGGTAGGTATATGCAATCAATGGAATTATAACTGCTAAAAATATTCCTACTGATAATACATTTACTACATCATCAATAAAGCCAGTTATTTCAAGACTAATTCCACCTTTTAAACCCAAAGAGAGTAGTAGATAATACCCAAGGTATTTCGAAAGTACGTCAGGAAATAATTTTTTTGTTAATAATCCAAATAAAATACCTCCCAAAAAGAGAAGAAGTGCTGGATTTAGTATGGCATTCATGTATAACTAAAAATAATAGTGCTTTATTTCAATTTTTTAAGCGTTTAATCAAATATAAATTATTTAATTTTTCTTATTAATTCTTCGACACGATTGATGTCTACTTTTTTAGAGACATCATTGTCATGTTTAAAGCTGGTTCCAACAATTAAAATATCTGCTAAATTTTCGTATGCAGAAATATTAGTTGAATTGACACCTGAACCTATTGCTAATTTACCTTCAGGTACAATTGTTCTTACTTTTTGAAGATCTTCTAAGTTAATTTCATGCCCAGTACCATCTCCAGTTACTATAACTACATCAGCACCAGCTCTCTCTATTAGTTCTGCAGCATGATTCTCAATTTTTGAACCTTGAGGAGGTACAGCGTGCTTGACAAATACATCAGCATAAATTTCAATGTAGTTACTTAATGATGATTTAAATTGGTTAACTTCATGAGATTTACCTTCAATAATTCCTTGGTCCGTAAACATTGTATTATTTAAAACATTAATTCTAACAAAATGAGATTTTGTAGCTTCAGCAATGGAAAGCGCAGCAATTCCATCATTTCTTAAAACATTTATACCAACTTTAATCTCTCTGTCTACAGTTAAATTTTCGACAACTGTTGTAAAATTAGCCAAGGTTCTTTTTGATATATTATCTTTAACAAAGGGTGTATCTCCAAAATTTTCAATAATAATTCCATCAACACCACCAAAAATTAAACTATTCACGTCTTCTTGAGCTGAGTCTATAATTTCATCTAAAGTTAAACGATTTGACGGCGACCCCGGAAGGCTTTGAAGATGGACTACTCCGTAAACTAACATTATATTTTCACGTGTTTGTATTTCATGAACTTTGAAGCAAACGCACCTTCAACTGTAAGAGTAGGAGAGAAGTTTTTAGAAGTTCTTCCAGTTACAACCCTACACCAATCAGCCGCACTTCCTTTTATACTGTTTTCACTATTCTCATCCCCAAATTGCCAAGCTTTATATTCAGGTCCAATTAGTTCTACTCTAATATTTTCAAATTTACCTTTATTTAACTTTGTAGCATGTTCTGCATTTAGCCACCCATATAATGCTACATGCTCGACTCTAGTTGTATCTTCATACTCTTTATTCATACATTCATATACATCTAAGCTATGCGCCCAAGTTTCAGCCAATTTAGTAACAGCAAAAGTTTTACAATCAATTTCATTTTTCCACCACACTATTTTTTTCCCTGGTGAAGCTTTTGCAAGAGTTTCAATTACAGCTGCTCTAGACATTCTCCACCATTCTATTACGTCTTGTGGTCTCATATCTTTACCTTTAAGGATTGCTTGTTTTTCAAATTTTTCTAAACCTTTAGGTCCTCGATATTTATTAAAATCTGTACCTTTTTTCTTCAATGCGTTATGTGCTAAATCCTCTAATGCAGCAAGGTAGCTTACATGAGCTGTAATGTCCCAATTTTTAAACGATGTTTTTGAATTCCAATTTCTTACAGGGATACTTTGCAAATATTGATCTAGCAATTGCTGTTCAGCAACGAGGTTACTCAATATTTCTTGCATATTATTAAGTTTACTTGTGATAACTATTAACTCCAATGGCAAATCTTATTAAAAAAAGGTTTTTTTATATATATATCAGCCTTAATATAATTTTATGAAAAAAATATTGAAATTTGTGACATTAATAGCAGGATTAAGATTTCTTGTTAAAATATTGTCTGAAAATGTGGATATAAAAGTACAAATTGAGAAGTTAAGAGATGAACTTGCAACTCTTGAAACTGAAGATTTAGAAAGCAAGCTAAAAGCATTTTTTAAAAAATATGATCCAAATTCCAACAATCAAGAAGAGCAAGAAGAGTTATAATTCTTTAATTTTTTGTTATGTGGAGAATTCTTGGTAAGGTTGCACACCTGTGGCCAAAAAATTTATATCGCATAATTTCAAAAATTCACTCAAAAATAATAAAATTTAATCACACAAAAGCTGGTGAGTTTATTCTCGGAGATCACATTCTTCTTCTTGAAACCATAGGAAATAAATCACAACAATTAAGAAAAACTCCCTTAACTTATGCAGAACATAATGATTCATATATCGTTGCCGCATCTTTTAGTGGCAATAAGAATACCCCTGATTGGTATTTTAATTTATTCACTTCAGCTCCATATATAACTGTTAAAAATTCTAGGTTTCAAGTCATTGTTGAAGAAATTGAACTAGATAATAAAGAATTTTACTGGTCCTTATTGGATCAGGTGTATCCAACTTTTAAAATTTATAGAGAGAGAGCAGATAGAGACATACCACTCATAAAATTTATTAAAGTTTAGGGGAGATAGAGGGCCCTTTTCTTACAATGGTATTCCAGAGTGTGTTGTAGTGGTCAAAGTCTTCTTTATTCACATGAGGCAATACAAAATGTTCCCAAGCAGACTTCAATGGATCATCAGAATTTTTATATATATTCAAGCCAACAGGAATCCTCTCAACGATTGTTCGAAGGCTCATGGGGGTCTCGACATTAACGCTTATATCATCAGAGACAAATGAGTTATTAATTTCTATTGCAAGTTTTATTATTAACTCTACGTATTCTTTCTGAAGCTCTGGGTAGCGTAATGAAAAAATAGATTCAAGTTGTTCTTTCTTTGGAAATGGCTTGTCCCAGATGACCCACCTATCAGCAAAAGCTTTATTTAGTGATTGTGTACCAGCATAATCTCTTAAACTAGTTGGGTTCATGGTTCCAAATATGAATGTATCGTCTCTAAGTTCAATGACCTCACCATTAGGTAGTTCTAATTTTTTATGTCTGTCTAATAATGAATGTAATGCAAATAAGACCTCTGGTCCTGCAGCATTTAATTCTGATAAATTAACAATTGCAGGTCCACGTAGTGCTCTTGTTAGCTCTCCATCTTGCCATCTGCTTTCAGTTCCACCTTTACCATCTCCATATAACTGAACAGAACCAAGTAAAGTCACATCCCTAACTTCTCCAGAGAGAGGTATTCTGTAATATGGAAATTTTAATTTTGCAGCAAACTGCTCAATATCGTGATCCTTACCTGTTCCCATATGGCCTTTTAGAGCCACATGAATAGGTATATCATTTTTAAATGCATTTATTTTAGAATCAATTAGTTGAGCAAGTCGATACTGAATACCTAAATCAACATAAAATTTGTCAATTAATGGAATTCTATTTTTTCTTGACTCATAATCAGAAACTGACTTTGGCAACTTACATTCATTTAGTTCTACAACCCCTGTTTTATTGTCAGGATTTTTAAATTTTTGCAATGCCATTATGCTGCTCCGATAGTTGTTTTAATATTTTTAATAAGTATATCCTTTGTTATGTTTACTATGGAATAAATTAATTGCTCTGGATGTTGAACTTGCACATTGTTTTCATATTCTTTCCAAGATCCACGGTTTCCTATGCCAACACCTAATACTTCAATTTTATTTTTCTTTGCAAAATTTATACTGTTCTTTAATTCAGGTAAAGAACCACGAGTCATGCCATCCGACAACACAACAAGTAATTTTGTATTTGATGGGTGGTTAAGCAATCTCTTTGAAGCGTGCATAATGTTAACTTCATCAACGTTAGTTCCTTTTTCAAACATACTAAGTGGTGGAATTAAATTTTCATCTAATTTTGAATCTATTGACGATCTTAGATTTCTTGAAAATTCTATTAGCCCAATAAATTTTTCATAATTGTCTCTCCATGAATCATTAAATTCTTTTACAAAGTAATGATTAGTAGTATTAAATATTTCTTGAGCTGATGAACCATATGTTGTATTCAACATTGATGAAATAGCAAATTTACGTTTTGTGTATTCAGAATCTGTTTCTTTAAAATCAGCGGCAAAACCACGATTAAATATAGATACTTCAAAATCAATATTTAATTCAAAACATATTTGAGCTAAATAACTTGCACCGATTAATGCTGCAGACAAAGACCATGGCTTGGGTTCTGTTTTTGTTTTCTCAATCATAGATCCACTTCCATCAATCAGAAGAGACAACGCGTAAGATTTGTTTGATAAACGTTGCTTTTGTTCAAACATTCTTTCATATCTTCCTGATGCAAGCATGATTGGAACATGTGGAGATAGATCACCTTGATCAAATCCACTAATTCTTTGGCGTTTTTGGTTATGTATAAAATAAGGCTTAATTTTATTAGTAACTTTAAATATGGGTAAATTCCATTGTTGAAGTAGATTCTCATAAGTTATAAAACCATTGCTATACAAATGTTTGAAGTTTTCTGGAAGTTTTGAAGAAACTATTTTTGAGGTATAGCCAGAAGGGAAGTATATATTATTTGAAGCACCAACTTTAGATATGTGATCGTCCATTAAATTTAATTTCTCGTCTTTTTTTGTGTCTACTTCTTTACCTATAAATTTCTGTAGAGTATTACCAGTTGTTAAGTTATTTGACGACGGAATTAATACCTTGCTTAAATCATTAATAACACTTTCATCTAAAGACTGAGATATTTCCTTTTGTTCTCCTAAGTTGTATTTATCTAAATCAGGAAGTATATTGTATCTTCTACATATATCAACCATTTGCACTGTAGCTTCTAAAACTTCTGATATATTCACATCTTTATAATTTAGAGGTTTCAGTAAGTGGAGTGATTCATTTAAAGACTCCGTTACATTTTTCTTAAAATCTTTATATTCAGGATTTATGTAAAGGGTTATAGAATGAAATAAAAGTGATAAAAATTGGCTAAATGGGGTTAAAGTTTTAGTTTTATAAAAGGATTCTTTGTAAATATCTTTGAGTATAGAATTAAGACCACCGTATTCGTTTACAAACACTTTTTCTTCTATTGAGTGAATTAAGATATCAAAAATATACTTACCAAAAGGACCAGTCAAAATTTCTAATACATCCAAAATGTTGTCAACATCATTAAAATCCTCATCAAAATATTGATTAATTAGTGACATATCTACTTTGTAGTTAGACATTGAGTGGATAGCTTCATGGACAACTGTTCCGATTAAAACTTCATCTTTATTAAGTGTAGATTTCGAAACCGTACCAATAAGTACAGATGGATTGATTACAATATCGTCTACATTATTAGACTTTGATCTACCGTATCTAATTGTAATATTTTCATTTCCCATTTGAGACTGAAGTAATCTAGTAATTGCAGGACGTATTTTTTCAAAGTCTTCAACTATTTGTGATTCAATATTTTTTTTCTTAGAATTCATTTATTAATCATTATCATTAAAAGTAATACTATAAGTATAAGGATATAAAATTTATGAATGAAATAAGTAAGAAGACTGTTTTAATCTCAGGCGGTGCTGGGAAAATGGGAAAACTTATTATTGATTACTTTAGTTCACAAGATAATTATGAAATTATCGGCATCTACGATCCAGGATATAAATCAGATGATTACCCATCTATAACAACTTTAGAGGACATAAATCCTGATTACATTTTAGAATTTTCTCCTGCTTCAGCAATAAATGAAAATATACAAAAATGGAGTACAGTAACATCAAATCTTATAATTGGCTCTTCCGGCATTTCAAATGAATCAATTAATTTATTAAAAACACTGGATCACAATAGAAAAGTTGTTGTAGTTCCCAATTTTTCTATTGGGGCAGCTTATCAAAAATTATTATCAATTGCACTCTCTAAAGATTTTGAAAATGTACATATTATTGAAAAGCATCACAAAAATAAACAGGATGCACCATCAGGTACATCATCAGATCTTGCATTAAGTCTTTCTGATGTTGCTTCAAGCAAGTTAGATAATCATGATGGAGAAAATAATATTATCAACGGTATAAATATCTATTCTGAAAGGGGAGAGGAGTTTCTTGCTGAACAGATCGTTAATTTCAAATCAGAATATGAAACTTTTTCATTAGAGCATGTTGTAAATGATAGATCGGCTTATCTTTATGGAATATCTTTAGTATTTGATGAAATTGAAAACTTATCTAATTTCACTCTGGGTTTGGAAACAATTCTTGCTAAAAAGATTAGTATTTTGTCATGAAGGATTTTGGACAGTTACTCACTGCAGTAGTTACACCTTTTGATCAAAATGGGATAATAAGTACAGATACTTTCTGGAGACTTTGTAAAAAACTTGTACATGAAAAATCTGATGGACTAGTTTTAAGCGGTACCACAGGAGAATCACCTAATCTCTCAATGGATGATAGGGAGATACTTTACAGCACTGCATTAGATTCAGTTGGTAATGACGCAACAATAATTGCTGGAACTGGTACATATTCAACTAAAGAAACTATAGAGATAACAAGAATGGCTTCTAGCTTAGGAGTAGACGGAATAATGATTGTAACTCCTTATTATTCAAAACCATCACAGTATGGCATTATGAAACATTTCGAAGAAGTTTCAAAAGTTACCGATTTACCGATAATGGCATACAACATACCAGGAAGAACATCTAAATTAATTGAGTTAACCACTCTTGAAAAATTAGTAGATGACATTGGCATACACTCAATTAAAGATGCAGTAGGGGATTTACAATTTAGTAGAGAAGAGATAAGTTTACTTAAAGATAAATGTCATATTTACTGCGGAAATGATAATGAGACAATTGAGTTTATGAAGATGGGAGCAAAAGGGGTAGTTTCTGTTGCATCACATATTGTTGGTAAGCAAATAAGTAAACTTATTTCTTGTGTATTAGATAACAACATTTCTAATGCTGAAGATATTCATTCAAATTTATTAGAGTTATTTTCTGCTCTTTTTCAAGAACCTAGTCCAGGACCTGTAAAGTATCTCTTAACAGAAACCTGGGAAGATGTCGGTATACCACTGCTTCCAATAACACCTATAAGTACTGAATTTAGTATTGAATTATCGTCAATTTTTAAAAAAATTTAAATAAACATTAATAAATATTCAAATAATTTATGATATAATACATCGTGGCTGTAAAGACATCCACTCGCAAAAGGGTGAATGGGCGTAAGCGGGTGTCTAAACAAAACAATTTAATAAATGTAGACAGGGCAGTAAACACTTTAAAATCTACAACTTCTAAAACTGTAAATAGTTTTATTACGTCCTATCAAGCTGTCTCAGTTTTCATGTTTACATTCGGAACTCTAATTGCACTTTCAATTTTCCAAAAAGGTGGACCCGTTGGTGATGTAATTTATAAAGCTCTTGAGTGGTGTTTTGGATATGGAGTATATGCAATGCCAGTCTTTTTCTTTTATGGAACTGCAATTCTCATTCGTGACAAAGATACTGTTAAGTCACAAAAGGTTTTGGCCGGGACCTTTTATGTACAGATTATCTCTTCTGCAGCATTTCATTCATTAATCCATACAGAACCTTTATCAATCAGTGCAGGATCAGATCTACTTTCAAAATCTGGAGGTCATATTTCAGCCTTTCTTGTTCACCCATTGACCAATAGTTTGGGCATACAAATGACTCATACAATCTTGTTAGTTGGATTAGTAATAGCAGTTTTATATATGACTGATATTGAATTAAAAGATTTAGTAGGAGGAGTTCAGGCAATTCTTAAATATATTTACAAATTTATATTTGCCTTCATACAAGCAAGGAAAGAAGCTAATAGTTTTCAGTTTGATGAATTATATGAAGAAACTTCAACCAGTAAAACCGAAGTAATTAAATCAACAATTTCAAAAACTGTAAAAAAAGAAGACAACGTTTCAGATTTCAAAGATTTTAAACAAAAAAAAATTAAGCCACAAAGCACCAAAAAGAAAACTAAACAACTATCAAATTCTAAAGAGTACAAATTACCTCCATTTAGTTTGCTCAAAAAAGGGTCCGCAGTTTCAACATCGAAAAAATTACTTCAGGAAACTGCCAAAGACTTAACTCAACTATTAAAAGAACATGGAGTTGAAGCAGAACTTACAAATGTTGTTCCTGGTCCTACAGTTACAAGATATGAAATTGAATTAGCACCCGGCGTAAAGGTTTCAAAAGTAACTTCATTATCTCATGATATTGCCTACGCATTAGCAACTCCCGATGTCAGGTTACTCGCTCCAATTCCTGGAAGAAGTGCAATTGGAATTGAAATTCCAAATCGCCAAAGGAAACTGGTCTCTTTAGGTGATGTGCTGTCATCAAAAGAAGCTGCTGAAGCAAAACATCCATTAAATGTAGGTTTAGGTTTAGATATAGCTGGTAAAGCTAGATTGCTTAATTTAGCAGAACTTCCACATGTATTAATTGCAGGTCAAACAGGTGCAGGTAAATCATCTTCTATTAACTCAATTGTTACTTCACTACTCGTAAGAACTAATCCTGATGAAGTAAAAATGGTCATGGTAGATCCAAAGAGAGTAGAGTTAGGTCAATACAATAATGTTCCCCATCTTCTAACAAAAGTTATTACAAATCCAAAGAAAGCAGTAGATGCATTAGGCTGGGCAGTATCTGAAATGGATAGGCGCTATGATCTTTTAGCAGATAGTCAAGTTAGAGATATAAATGGTTATCACGAAAAATACGATGCAGGTTTACTTGATGAAGATAAATTTGATCGATTTCCTTATATCGTAGTCTTCATTGACGAGTTAAATGACTTGATGATGGTTGCAGGAAGAGAAGTAGAATCTGCAATTGTGCGATTAGCACAAATGGCTAGAGCAATAGGAATTCACCTAGTTGTTGCTACTCAAAGACCTTCTGTAGATGTTATTACAGGTGTAATGAAAGCAAATATTCCTTCTAGACTTGCATTTTCTGTAGCATCAACTACTGACTCTAGAGTTATATTAGATCAATCTGGTGCTGAGAAACTCATTGGACTAGGAGATATGTTAGTTGTTACCGCCTCAAATCCACGACTTGAAAGAATACAAGGAGCATGGGTTACTGAATCAGAAATAAAAGATGTTGTCTCTTGGGTAAAAGACCAAAAAGAAGCCATTTACAACCCTGCTGTTACAGAAGAACAAAAGAAAACACAATCTTCTTCTACGGAAGATTTCGGTGAGGATGAAGAACTGTTAAACACTGCTAAAGAATTAGTAATACGTTCCCAATTAGGATCTACTTCAATGCTTCAAAGAAAATTAAGAGTAGGATTTGCTAGAGCTGGAAGATTAATGGATATTCTAGAAGCGCAAGGAATCGTTGGCCCCTCTGAAGGTTCAAAAGCAAGAGAAGTACTAATTACAGTTGAAGAATTTGAGACAAATAATCTACCTAGTATTTCTGAAAGTGTAGAAGAAGTTACAACTGAAGATAGTGAATCCCAAGAAGAACCATCAGAAGATGATTCTTGGTTTGAATAAACTAGACTTTAATTTCTCTTCCCTTAATAATTCTCCTTCTAATTGATGCTGAGATAGTATCGACTATTAGAACCATTAAAATTGTAACTACTAGTACAGTTCCTGCTCTTGGAAAATCTCTAAACCTTAATTGATTAATTAACTCTGCGCCGACACCTCCAGCTCCAACAACTCCTAAAACAGCCGAAGCTCTTAAATTAATTTCAAACCTATATAGCCAATAAGAAGTTATCGTTGGCATAACTTGAGGAACAACACCAAAGAAAAGTTCATTGAGTTTAGAACCACCTGAAGATTTTATTGATTCTAGAGGACCTTCATCAATACCTTCGATAACTTCTGAAGATAGCTTACCGAGTGTACCAATAGAGTGGATTCCTACAGCCAAAGTACCTGTAAGGGGACCCAAACCAGTAATTGGAAGTAAAACAAAAGCAAGTATCAGCTCTGGAAAAGCTCTAATGATATTTAATACTTGCTTAGTTATCCTACTAAGAGAATTTAATGAAACATTATTTGCAGCTAAAAACGATACAGGAAAACTAAAAATTGCTCCAATAACAGTTCCCGCCCATGCTATAAAAAGTGATTCTGCAACTTTTGGTACAATTCTATCAATAGCTTCTTGTGATAAATCCAAGGGGAACATTGCAGAAATTAAAATCCAGATTTTACCTGGGGCTGAAAATATTCTGTCTGGTGTAATTTCAAGACCAGATGCAGACCAAATTGAACCTACAACAATTAAAACCGTTATAAGATATTTTAATATTTTTTGATTAAGTGGTTGATTTGGTATGTTCATAATATTTTTCTTCTTAGCCACACACTAAATTGTTCAATAGCAATCACTGCTAAAAGTATTAGTACAATAATTGGGGAAATCCTATCAAATCTTAAGAATATTCTTTGAGTTTCAATTATTCTTCCTACTCCACCAGCACCGACTAGTCCTAAAATAACTGAAGCTCTAATACAAAGTTCAAATATATATAAAAAGTAAGCAGTAAAATTTGGAAGTATCTGAGGTAATGCTGATGTAAAAACTGCCTGATTATGTTTCGCACCACTAGCTTTAGCTGCTTCTAAAGGTCCTAAGTCAATACTGTCAATAGTTTCAGAAAGTAATTTCCCCATAATAGCCATTGAAAACATAACTAAAGCTAAAACTCCAGCAAAAGGACCTAAGCCTACTGCTACAGTGAACAACATTGCCCAAAATAGATCAGGTATAGTTCTAATAAAATTAAGAAAAGACTTATAAATTAAATAAGTGGTAGTTGTTTGATTTGTTGCTTTTGAAGCGTAAAAAGAAAGTGGAAGAGCTATAAAACAACCTAGGATACTTGCCAATATTGCAATTTGTATTGTTTCTAATAAAGCTTGAGATGCATTTTCAAATGCCCATTCCCATTTAGGATTAAACAAAGTATCAGTCACAAGCCTTCTATTAGACCAGTTTCTTTTAAAATCTTCTAAATTGAAACCAACTTGAAAAAATGAGTAAATGCTAAATATAATCGCAAATGGATAGCCAGTAATAGTTAATAAAGAAGGTAAAGGCTTCTTAGGTACTTTAATCGTCTTCTCCAAGTAAATCCGAAGATTTTATTGCTCTACCGTAAATATTTTCAAAATCCTGATCACTTACATCATTAACTTTACCATCATAGGTTGAATGTTGTCTAATAGTTCAGCTTGTTCCGCGCTAGGTACAAAGCCAAAAATAATTTTATCTAAAGTAGGTGCAGCAGTTGTAGCTGGAGCCTCTAAAGTTTCGACTTCTTCCACAGCAACGGGTTCTTCTACAGTCTCTTCAGCAGACCCACCGCAAGCAGTAGCTACTAAAGCAAGACAGAGTAGAAGTAGTAATGATTTTTTCATTATTTTCTCCGCTAGCTTATATTCTTATCATACATAAATAGAAATTAAGGTTCTTTAATTTAAGTTAAAAATTAGTAAAATTTATTTCACCAAATTCTCTTAAAATTACTTCTCCATTTGTATCTAAAATTATAGTAATTGGTTGACCTACTACTTTAAAGTAATCACGTAGCTGAGATGTTGAAAATCCAATTTTTAAATCTCCATTTAAATTATCTTCTGCCCATTCAAGAGTTGGCCCATAATCACTATGCGCTAAAGCAAGTACATCATATGTATCGGTAAGATTTTCTAATTCTTTTTCTAGGACAGGCAACTCCCGTCTGCAAGCACTTCAGTAGTCTGCCCAAAAAACAATAATGGTTTTTTTATTTTTAAAATTTTCGTATTCTTGATTTAAATCTGTATTTATATATTGAAATGATGTCTCAGTTATTAAGACATTATTTGATTCTTCTTCTTGTGTTACACCCTGAGTGCACGAAATAAAAATTAATAAAATCAAAAAATATTTTTGCATGAAATAATCATAATCTTATTCAGGAATAATCTTGCTATTCTAAATAGTGTGAATATTGTACTATTAAGCATCGGGACTGAGATACTTCTTGGAGATACAATTAATACAAACCTTTCATCTCTAGGACAAATTTTATATAATAATGGATTCGCTCTCACTTCTGAAATATCAGTTCCAGATCAAAAAGTAATAATAAAAGATAAATTAGAATATCTTTTGTCTAACAATGATGTAATTATTACATGTGGTGGCATCGGACCCACTGAAGATGATTTTACAAAAGAAGTTATATCAGAATATCTAGGGTTAGATTTAGTTTTAGATAATGAACATTTAGCATGGATGCAATCTCGATGGGAGAGTCGGGGATTAGTTATGCCAACAAATAATGTTAAACAGGCAGAATTACCAGAAGGCTCAAAGAAGCTAACTAATACAAATGGAACATCACCAGGTATTTATATTAAAACTAAAGGTAAGCATATTTTTATCTTGCCAGGACCACCAAGAGAATTCACACCATTAGTAAAAGATGAAGTGATTCCATTCTTAAGTAAAAATTTTAAAAGAACAAATAAAGATTATGATTTCATTTTATTTTACAATCAAGCTGAATCTGCACTTGCTCAAGAGATTGATAAATTTAAACCTAGAAATCTTGATATTGCCTATCTTGCCAGTAAGGGAATTATTAAATTGAGATATGATAAAAATTCAGTTTCCTCTGAAGACTTAATTAATTTTGAAAATAATATTAGAAAAACATTAACGGAATACATCCTAAGTACAAAAAACATACCAGCTTCTAAAGTATTGTTAGATTTGCTACACGAAAATAAATTAACAATATCCTTAGTAGAAAGCGTAACAGGAGGTAATTTATCTTCTGCGTTGATAAATCACCCGGGTGCAAGTAAAGCTTTAATTGCATCGAATATTCTTTATACCACAGAGTCAAAAAAGGAATTTTTAAACTCTGAAATAATCGAGGACTGGAATATATTGACTGAGGATTTAGCTAAAGCTTCAATACTTAAATATAATTCAAATATTGCCCTAGCAATTTTGGGAGAAGCTGGACCACTTACATCAAGTAGTAACAAAATTGGAAAAATATTCGTATCTATTGCAACTGATTCAAAATCTGTAACATTTGAACACAACTTAAGAGGAAATAGGGACGATATTATCAGTCGAGCAGTAAATAATGCAATATGGGATTTAATAAAATTTATTAAAAAGTTGTAATCGAACAAATGTTCGATTAAAATTGTCATATAGACATGTTTAAATAAATATTAATTATTGTTAATAAATAGGAGAAAAAAATGGATAAAGACAGGGCCAAAAAATTAGATACAGTATTTTCACAGATTGAAAAACAATTTGGTGAGGGTTCGTTAATGAAATTAGGATCTGACCAAATCAAAAAAATTCCTTCGATTTCAACTGGAGCTCTCGCTATTGATTTAGCTTTAGGAATAGGAGGTGTTCCAAAAGGAAGAGTGATAGAGATTTACGGACCAGAGAGTTCAGGTAAAACCACATTATCTCTTCATATTGCAGCTGAAGCTCAAAAAGCTGGAGGTGTTGCTGCATTTATCGACGCAGAACATGCCTTAGATCCAATATATGCAAGTGCCCTTGGGGTAGATGTAGACGAACTTCTTGTATCACAACCTGATACTGGAGAACAAGCTTTAGAAATTGCTAATATGTTAATCGACTCAGAAGGAGTAGATGTAGTTGTAATAGATTCTGTCGCTGCACTAGTTCCACAAGCGGAAATAGATGGTGAGATGGGTCAATCTCATGTTGGTTTGCAAGCAAGACTTATGTCGCAAGCTCTTCGCAAACTTACATCATCAATAAACAAAACACAAACTACAGTTATTTTCATAAACCAAATCAGAGAAAAAATTGGCGTTATGTGGGGTTCTCCAGAAACAACAAGTGGTGGTAGAGCATTAAAATTTTACGCTTCTGTTCGTATAGATATAAGAAGAATAGAAACCTTAAAAGTAGGTGCAGAGATGATTGGAAATAGAGTAAGGGCAAAAATAGTTAAAAATAAAGTAGCACCACCATTCAAAGAAGCACAATTTGATATTATGTTTGGTCAAGGTATTTCCAGAGAAGGTAGTTTACTTGATGTCGGTGTTGATCATGGCATTGTAAGAAAAGCTGGTGCCTGGTTTACATATGATGAAGTTCAACTTGGTCAAGGAAAAGAAAATTCTAAACGTTTTCTTAGAGAAAATGCAGATATTGCCTTACAACTTGAAACTGATGTATACAAAGCTGTTGGCATGATTGAATCTGAAAATGATGAAATAAGTGAAGAAGCTGAAACTGAAGAATCAGAAGAATCTAATACTGAAAAATAAGTTAATTTATATTTATATAAATATTTTATAATTTAACTGTGGAACAAACAGTTGAAATTAAATCAAAAATAACACTAAAACCATCTCGTTTTGGTAAAAAATACTTTGTTAAAACTTTTGGTTGTCAAATGAATGAACACGACTCCGAAAGAGTTTCTGGTATGTTCGAATTGGATGGTATGCAAAAAGCAGAATCTGAAGATAATGCTGATATATTATTTGTTAATACATGCACAATTAGAGAAAATGCCGATGATAAACTTTACGGAACTCTAGGTCAGTTAAAAAAATGGAAATCACAATCAGAAAATAGAAAATTATTAGTTGGAGGTTGTGCAGCTCAAAAAGATAAAAACCTTGTAAGAGATAAAGCTCCCTGGGTAGATGTAGTAATTGGTACTCATAATTTAACTAATATTATCAATTTACTAAATCAATCTGAAGACTGGGGACCCGTAACTGAAATAATAGATGAAATAGAAAATCTTCCTACTGATGCACCTTCTATCAGGGAATCAGAATTTTCAGCTTGGTTAACTATTCAAATTGGTTGTAATAATTCTTGTACTTTTTGTATTGTTCCATCAGTAAGAGGGCCAGAAATCAGTAGGAGACCAGTTGATATTATTAATGAAGCCAAACAATTAGTTAACGAAGGTGTAAAAGAAATAACTTTATTAGGTCAAAATGTTAATTCTTATGGTAGAGATTTAAAAATAGATAATAAGAGTAGACCATATTTTACACAATTACTTGAAAAATTAAATGACATTAAAGATCTCGAAAGAATACGTTTTACATCTCCACATCCCAAAGATTTTAAAGAAGAAACAATTCATGCAGTTAAGGAACTAGAAAAAGTATGCAATCAAATTCATGTTCCTTTACAAAGTGGAAGCAGCAGTATTTTATCAAAAATGCATAGAGGCTATAACAAAGAAAGATTTTTAGATAAAGTTGATATGATCAGATCGATATTACCCGATGTATCACTGACAACTGACATAATTGTTGGATTTCCAGGAGAAACCGATAGTGATTTCGAAGACACAATGGATGTAATCCGTTATGCAGAATTTGATTCGGTTTATATGTTTAAATTTTCTCCAAGACCTGGAACTGCTGCATATAATATGCATGATCAATTTATCCCAAAAGAAATAATTGATAATAGATTTGATTCTTTAAAAATTACACAAACAGATATAAGCGAAAGAAGGCTTAAAAGATTTATTGGAACTGAACAGCTGCTTTTAATTGAAAAAATTTCTAAAAAAAATGATTTAATTTATTCAGGTAAAATTAATAGTGGACAAATAACTCACATTGCTAAGGATAATCTTAATTTAGGTGACTTAATAAAAGTTAAAATTACTGATTCAACTCCATTTTTTCTTAAAGCTGAAAAGGTTTAATTTGCTTTATTTTCTTTCAGGAATCACAGCTTCAGGAAAATCTAATTTAGCACACAGAATTGCTATTGAAAATAATATGTCTATATTGTCAATTGATTCGATGGCCGTATATAAAGGATTAGATATTTTAACTGCTAAGCCATCTGATGTTATGCAGGCACAAGTAAAATATTATGGACTGGATATTGCTGATCCCGATCAAATCTTCTCTGTAATAGATTATTTAAATTATTTAATTGATAAAGATATTCCCGCAAAGAGTTTTAGTGAAGACATTTTAGCAGTTGGCGGATCTGGTTTATATATTAAATCCATTATCGATAAATATGAATTTAAACCTGCTGATCCCGCAATAAGATCTGAGCTTGAGCAGTTAAATTATGATCAGTTAATTAAATTTCATAATTTAAATGATATTCCAATACCTGATACAGAATTAAATAAAAGAAGACTGATGAGAAATATAGAATCTTTTATGCTTGAAGAGTCTAAGTTTGTATTACCCGATATAAACATGCCAGACGGTGATGTTGGAGTATTTTGGAATCATCCAGATTTTAAAATAAATATTCAAAAAAGGACTCAACAGATGATTGCAAATGGATTATTAGATGAAATTAATAGTATACGCAACCCTTCTAAAACAATACTTCAAGCAATCGGTTTAAATCTTTCAGAAGATATAGAGGATAATATTAATATAAAAACAAGAAGATTGGCGAAAAAACAAATTACTTGGTTTAAAAAAGAAGATAGATTAAGAATGGTTAATTCTTCAAATGAAGATGATGTTTACAAAAGTATAATGGAGATTATTAATGTCTAATTTTGCATATATGTCAGGTACAGGAAATGATTTTTTAATTGGTAAACATGATGGTCCTGTATCTGCTATTCAAATAATTGCTTTAGTTAGTGATGCAGAAATTGAAGTTGATGGTGTAATTTTTGTTGAGCCTATTGATAATTCAAAAGTGAAAATGCATTATTTTAATAATGATGGTTCTAATGCAGAGCTTTGTGTTAATGGTGTTAGGTGTGTAGCTAAATATTCAATCGATAATGGTTTTGTAAAAAGTAATGATTTTATCGTTAAGGCACCCGTATCAGACATAAGAGTATTAGTTCAAGATAACAATGTTGAAATACAAGCTCCAATTCCAACATTTGAAGAAGAATCTATTTTATTTGATAACTACGAGGGTATTAAAGCAGAGGTTGGAAATCCACATTTTATGGTTGAGGTAGATGATGTTGAAAATACTAATTTACTTAGTTTAAACAATTCAATACAGAAACTTAAATTGTTTAAGGGTGGATACAATTTAGAAATTTATGAAATTATAGATAATAAATATATAAAAGCTAGGGTCCTTGAAAGGGGAGTAGGAGAAACAGATGCCTGTGGTTCTGGTGCTCTGTGTTTATTTAATTATTTATACAAAACTAAAAAAATTGGAAATAACAGTTATGTTTTGTATCCTGGTGGAGATTTAAATTTAAAATTTCAAAAGGATAATTTATATTTATCTGGAGATGTTATATATCTCTAAATAAACTTACTACTTTTCCAATAGGTTGAGTACTTTCTTTTACTTCTAAGTTTTCAAATTCTTTATTAGCTGGAATGAGATATTTTTTACCTGAAATGGTATCAAGATATTTTACTGTTGCTTCTGTATCGTGAATCATAAAAGCACCGATATCTCCATTTTTTGGTTCAATATTTTTATTAATAACGACAATATCGCCATCATGTATTCCTGCTTCTATCATCGAATCACCATTAATTTTTAGTGCAAATAAATCATTATTAAACTTATCAGAAGGAACCGGTATTTCACCTATTTTATTTTCTTCAGCTAGTAATGGAGTACCTGCAGATATTACACCAACTATTGGAACCGATTTAAAAATACTTTTATTCTTATTGCTTGTTAATGATCTTGATAAATTAGCTTTTTTCTCTATAAGTCCTTTTTTTACTAAATTATTGAGATGGTGTTGTACGGAACTAGTCGATTTTAAGTTTACAGCTTCTGCAATTTCTCTAATTGATGGAGAATGACCTTCAGTATTTATTTTGTTTTGAATATAATTTAAAATTTCGTTTTGTTTATCATTTTTCATACTTAATTATAACATAAATTAGAACAAATGTTCGAATAAAATTGTCATACTCTGTATATATATTTATATATATGAAACTTAAAGTAAAAATATTTGCAATCCTTTATTTGATAAGCTCTTTGTCTGCTATTTTTGCAAAATCACCTCTTTCTAGCGAGGAAAATATAAAGAATATTGAGTTAATTAAATATGAAATAAAAGAAGGTGATTCTCTTTGGAGTATTGCGAGCTACTTTGAGTCTAAAGACATAGAAATGTTCATATATAATATAAAAAAAATAAATAATTTGGATAATTTTATACTAACTGTGGATGAAATATTACTTATTCCATCAAATATTTGATACAACATTTAGAAATTAGTATAATAATACTATATATGGTATGTCCATTTTGCAATAAAGTTGAAACTAATGTTGTTGACTCTAGAAAAAATAACGAAGGCAATTCAATTCGTAGAAGAAGAGAGTGTCCTACATGCAATTTAAGATTTACTACTTATGAAAAAGCAGAAATAGGCATTTTAGTCGAAAAACGAAGTGGTTCTTTTCAAGAGTTTGATTATGAAAAATTATATAAGGGGATTGAAAACGCTTTCGGCGGTTTAGATCTTAATGAAAAACAACTTAAAACCCTAGTTGATAATATTCATAATGAAATTAAATCTAAAGGAAGCAAAGTTAAGAGTGATTTTATAGGTGAAACAGTCCTTAATCACTTAAAAGAAACCAATAAAGTAGCATATTTGCGTTATGCATCTGTTTATAAAGAATTTTCTGATGCCTCAGATTTTGAAAAAGAAGTTGCTGAACTTTAAATTACGGTAAATCTGCCAAATTATTATAAATATTTATACTTTTTTGATTAAAATCTGCAAGGGAATTTTCAAATGCTCTAATTTCTGTAGATTTATTTAATAAAATTGCAGAAGATATTGAAGTAGCTACTTCGTATTCATTATTTCGAAGTGCCGCTAGATATCTACCATGAAGATCTTCTGCAGTTATTAAAGCTACTTCAACTAAATTTTTATGATTGTTGAATTCCATTATTTCAGGTAGTTTTGAATAATTTACCTTACTTTGAGCAATAATTGAAGATAATTCAGTAGTGAGATTATCAATATTTACATTTTCCTCATCTACTGGTAATTCTGAATAAATTAAAATTTCAGAAATTAAAATCCTATACGTAATTACAAGATCTAGTTCGTTTACAAGTAAAAATATGTCATTTAAATTATTTATTACTTCATTTTTATCTAAAATATCAGTTCTGGAATCTAAATTTGTCCTATATTCAATCAATGAAGACTCTATTTGTTGTAAGTTTGCACTTGCATTGGAGACATCGTATTTTGAATAAAAGGTATTAGTCGAAATTTCAATAAGAGTAGGTAGCAAATCAATTAGTTCATTAGAATTTGACGTAACAATTATTGCATCTTCAGCAATTTCAGACTGAACATTACGATAATTCACAAAAGAACTGACAGATATTGAGATAATACCTAGTACTAAGACACCAATTAAGGTAGGGAATACCCATTTTCGTCTACTTTCAAGATCTGACCATACTTTTTGTATTTGTGAGGTAATTTTTAAAGGATTAAATGTATCTGTAGAAGGTTCGACTGAAGAATCAGCCATGTTTTCTTCAGTATTTAAGTAAGTATCAATACTGGATTGAACTGGAGTTGATAAAATTTCTTCTGTGTTTGATATAAGTTCATCAAAACTTTGTTGATTTAAGTTATCAGATTCTTCAATATTCTCAATTTGATATTCTGAAGTATCAATTGAAATATCAGCTTCAAACCCAAGTAAATCAAGAATCTTGATTTTATTAGGGTTTTTAGTTTTATTTATAAGCAAATAATCTCTAATATTCATCATTGAAAGGGTACCACTGAATAATAATTTTAATATAAAAATAAAACTTCTTAGTGAGAATGCAAAAATACCAAGTAAAAGTCATTCTGATGATATTGGTTATGATCTTTATTCTGATAGTGATTATGTAATTAATCCTGGTGAAGTCGTAAGAGTAAAATTAGGGATTGCTATACAGTTACCTATCAATGTTGGAGGTTTTGTACTTCCAAGATCTGGATTAGCAAGTAAGTATTTAATTGCACCAATCAATTCACCAGGACTTATTGACCCAGGATATAGAGGTGAATTAATGGTGCCGCTTATGAACTATTCAAAAGAAACATATACAGTAACCAAGCATGAACGAATTGCACAACTTGTAGCCATTACCACAGATAATTTAGAGTTTCATGAAGTTGATAATCTAGACGACTCAGAAAGGTCTGATGGTGGCTTTGGGTCTACTGGAAAAAATTGATTTAATTAATAAATAGAGTTATTAATATATAAGTTACGCGGAAGTAGCTCAGCTGGCAGAGCGCCACCTTGCCAAGGTGGAGGCCGCGGGTTCAAATCCCGTCTTCCGCTCAAAATGGCGACGTGGCGGAGTGGCTACGCAGAGGTCTGCAAAACCTTGTACACCGGTTCGATTCCGGTCGTCGCCTCCAATAATTATGATTGCAATTACAGGCTCAGGAGAATTTTTACCATCGATTCTAGATGTCGATAAAAAGTTAATTGGTTATTTAAATGACACACCAAAAGCACTAACTTTCTCAACTGCTGCTGGTAAAGAATCTGATAATAGACTTCTTTATTGGAAAAATTTAGCACAAGACCATTTCGGAAAACTTGGAATACAACATAAGCATATAGATGCAAGAAACAAGGAAGATTTAAATAATAGTTCTGTCTTAGATGAAATGAGGAGTTCAAATTTTGTGTACTTTTCTGGTGGTTCACCAATACATTTATATGATTCAATACAAAATTCTGAATTCTCTAAAGAACTTGAAAATATACAACACCGTGGAATCATTGCTGGATGTAGTGCTGGAGCAATGATAATGGGTGAAAAAATGATAAAGGGAACAGGTTTAAATTACTTACAAAATACAATTGTTATACCTCATTATGGTGAAAGTTTTTACTCCTGGATATCAAATACTGTAAAAGTATTAAATAGAGGAAAATATAAATTGCTTTGTTTAGAAAAAGACACATATTTTATTAAAGATAAGAGTGAACTTACAGTGTTAGGAAAACAGCAAGTACATATTATTTATAAGAAAGACCACCGTACCTTTTCTGATGGTGACAAAATAGACCTCTCATTATTATCATAAGGGTATGTGTGGAAGATATTATATTAATGTTGCAAAGGATGAACTTTCTTTCGTAAATAACTTTAAAGAATTTGAGTATAAAGAAAACTTTAATGTAGCCCCACAAACTGCTGCACCTTGTATTGTCGATAATAATTTAATGTCTGCTAACTGGGGTTACTTCCCAGATTGGTTAAAGAAACAATCTAATTCGAGACCTTTATTTAATACACGTCATGAATCGTTATTGGAAAAGAAAACATTCACGTCTGCATTCAAAAACTCTAGGTGTTTAATTCCCATCACAGGATGGTACGAGTGGAAAGAAGAGGAAGGCATTAAGCAACCTTATTATTTTTCCAGTAATTCATCTGCAATCATATTCGCTGCTGGACTTTATTGGAATAGGAGTAGTGGCGATATTGAATCCTCTATTATAACAAGAGAAGCCGTTGAGCATTTACATGTAATTCACAACAGGTCACCACTTTTATTAAATGAAAAGAATAGAGATTTATGGTTATCTGATACATCAAGTGAAGAAATATACAGTGAAATTTTAGACTATTCATATAGTGATATAGAATTCTATAAAGTAGATAGGGCAGTAAGTAATCCTAAAAATAACAATGAATCACTTATTAAAAAGTATGAAGAGGTACCTTTTTAATGAATAGTCAGTCACCTATTTATTCTTTAAAATTTACTATTACTTGGATATTTGTATACGGAATAATTGTTTTCGTATTGTGGCAATTTTTACAGATATTTTTAGCAATATATATTGGATTGTGGATATTAAATCTATTAATAGAAATAATAGAGAGACTTTTTCTTAGATTTGGCAAACGAATTGTAACTGTAGAGAAATAATTAATTTATAAAAATATAAATTAATGCTATATTTCTAAATACGGGAGATTAGCTCAGTCTGGCAGAGCACTTGCTCGACAAGCAAGGGGTCACAAGTTCAAATCTTGTATCTCCCACAACTATACGATAAGTAAAATATTTATAATTTTTTAAGTTTTATTTCTAAACTTTTTTGGTGGTTGAGGATTATTTTTTGGTTGAGTATCAAATTTATCAATTGATTCAACTGAGATTATGTTAAGTTCTTCGATTTTATTAATTATTGAATCAGCAATTTCTTCCTTGTAAACTTGTTGTTTGTTAATAAGTACTGAATAAATATTTTTATACTTTATTTTTTTATTTTTATCTTCGATTGTTTCTTTTGTCCATTTATATAGTGGGTTGTCGGTTTCATCTTTACTCTCACACTCATTGATAAAATTAACGAAGGCATCATATTGGCATATCAAAGAAGCATCATGAACTTCAAGCAGAGAGTTAAGATCTTCATTAACTGTAAATTGCTTATTAACATTCAATCTGATTTGGTACAAAATCTCACCATGATCTGTGTAGTAAGACATTTAATTAGTCCGCATATTTGTCGGCACCCAAGAAATGAATTGAGACATAGTCATCATCTCCAACAACCCAACTATCATGAGGTTTATTTGAGACATAGAATATATCACCTGGATTCATCATTTTAGGTTTTTCATTTTCAAACTGAGCAGTAGCTTGTCCTTGAATAACCATTCCAAGATGTTCAACTTCACAAAATTTTGTTCCTGAAAGGTGTGTAACATCCTCTGACCATTTCCACCCTTTTTTATAAGTTGCTCTTCCAATAGTCATATTTGGCATATGAACAATTTCAAACTTACCTTTTTCAAATTCTCTTATTTCATCTGGGTAATCAAATTGCTTTAATATAAAGTCATCCATGTTTCTATTTTACTTTTTATTTATAACAAAATTTACGTATGGTGTATTTAAGCCAAGAATTTTTTGTTGTTCGTAGTCAAATTTTTCAACAAAACCCGCAATATAATAATGCTCGTTTAAGTTCTCATCGCCTTCAGTGAATGAGTTGAGTGCGTTGTCTCTTCTCATCCAGTATGATTTTTTAAAATCCGGGTTTCCATCATAACTAAGTGGATTATAAGTTATATTAGTTTTTTTAAATGGTATTAATGCCTCACATACTCCTTTATATTCATCTCCTATTTGTAGCTCATAGCCACCTAGTTTATATTCAAAAGCTTTAATAACACAGAACTTATGATATTTAAAATCAACAGTATTCCATATAGATTCAACATGGGATTTGTCAATAAACTCATACTGTTTATTTTCTTTAAACACAATGTTTAATAAATAGAGTGCATCAAAGTAATTTATATAATATTTACGCTCATCATTTGATGAGTAGTAATTTTTCTCCATAAATCATAGATTAATATTGTATGGATACAACAGGTTAAAGTAGTAAATCTAAATTAGTATATACTTTGCGTATGAGTAGACAGTTAAAGAACATTATTACTATTACAGTGTTTCTTATTTGTATAGCTTTAGTGAATATAGCGGGACAAAATATTGAACTAGAGATTAGGGGAATGAATGCTTTCACTTTTGTATTGATTGTTGCAGTTGTGATTCAAGTTATTTTCTTCATTCCTTCATTTTTACTTAAAACAGAGAAATATTATGACTTAGTTGGAAGTCTTACCTATGTAACAACTATATCCTTGGCGTATTTTTCTGTTGATAACAAAACTACAATTGATTCGATTATTTATATTTATGTGATGATTTGGGCCTCAAGACTAGGTATCTATCTATTTAGAAGAGTACAAAAAGATGGCAAAGATGTAAGATTTGAAAAAGCTAAAAAACATTTTTTCTGGTTTCTTCAATATTGGATTGGTCAAGCCTTGTGGGTCGCGTTAACCGCATGTGCGGCCTTAATTGCAATTCTCTCTCCTGAAGACGATACATTACCAGTATTAGCAATGGTGGGAATGGCACTTTGGCTTACTGGATTCACTATTGAATCAATATCTGATTATCAAAAACGTGTATTTAGAAAAGAGAATAACCCAAGTCAATCATTCATACATACAGGACTATGGGCAAGGTCAAGACATCCAAATTATTTTGGCGAAATAACACTTTGGACAGGAATTGCTGTTATCGCTTTAAATACTTTAACCGGAGTTGAATACATTACCCTGATCTCACCAGTATTTGTTTATATTTTACTGACACGTATGAGTGGTATTAATTTATTAGAACGCATTGCAGATGAAAGATACGGAGAATTAGAAGAGTATCAACGATATAAAAGAAACACCCCTGTTCTATTTCCTAAACTTTCTAAAGATAAAATATAGTCCTATTCCAATAGCTATTAATTGGTAATAGGGAAGTGAATCATATCTAAGAATAAAGTTGTACCCAATACCAATAATTCCTAAACCAACTGCTAACTTCTGCCAGTTTTTCATTTACAAACTATCAAGTGTCTCTAGTAATTTTTCCTTCTCACCCGGTTGCATTTTTACAGTGTTATCACTACTTGGATAGCTACCCGTATCAACATCATCTTTAAAACCTCTTACCGCCTTAGCTCTTTCAGCATTTAGCTTTTCTTTAATTTCATTTCCATTTCCCCAGGATTTAGCATGTCTTGGCATTTTAATTCCCGTTGTTTCACCACATATATCTTCAAAAAATAAAAACATAACATCTCCACCTGAACCCGATCCAAGAGAGTTGATAACTAAAGAAGTGTGCTTTTTAATTTCAATCAGCGCATCTTCGGCAACACATTCCACTTCTGCACCAAAAGCTCCAGCATCTTCCAATCTCTTCATATCTTTTAAAATAGACATTGCTTCATCGGCTGTTTTACCTACTGTCCTTATTCCACCATATTTGGTAGCCATTGATGGAACCATACCAACATGCCCTTGAACCTGCATGCCCTCTTTAGCTAGCATCTCTACAACATCAAAACTTCTTGGTGTAAGTACTGAATCAGCTCCAGCCATCATTACATCAAAAGCCCCTCGAAGTATTTCTTCATTGGTAATAAATCTACCAGCAAACAGTGCAGCCGTAATAAAAGTATTTGGTGCACCCTTTCTGACATCTCCGTACCAATCACTTCCAGTAATGATCATATCTATGTTTTGATCTGAAATAATTTGAGCTTCTTCTTGATTTGCTGCTGTAACCTGCGTCATTTTGACATTATTATTTTTATTAGAGATCATATCACCAACTGTGATGTTTCTCTCTACCTGTTCATGTCCAAAGGTATAAATTCTTTTCATGTAAGTATTATAAAGGTGAAGTTGTACGAAAAACAAGAGGGCAGCAGTTCGATTCTGTCATTTGCAAAATTAAATATATATTTATTATCATTATTGTTATGGAGAAACAAAAACCATTACTAAGAGGCACCTTCCACCAAGCAATGTTTTTTATAGCTGTCGGAGCATGTCCATTGCTAATTATTAAAAGTAATAATGCATCTGAGTATGTTGCTACAGCAATTTATTCATCTGCTGTGATGATGATGTTTGGGTTTAGTGCTCTTTATCACAAATTCGACTGGAAAAAATTAACAAAAAAAATAATGAGAAAATTGGACCATATCGGAATTTTCATAATGATTGCTGGAACAGCGACTCCTTTTGCACTTTTAATAACTCCTTGGCCAGATGGCTTAATTTTGTTAGTTTTAATTTGGTGTGTTGCTTTGTTGGGCGCTTTGCAAATTATTTATCTCCCTAATATCAATAATTTTTTTAATGTAGCTATATATGTAGGTATGAGCATTGTCATTTTACCTTATCTATTAAAGATGTTCAGTATGTTTACCGTAGCTAACAGTATTTTGATGATTTTAGGTATCTTTCTTTACATTATTGGCGCAGTTGGTTTTGGTTTAAAGTTCCCAAAACTAGCACCAAAAATTTTTGGGTACCATGAAGTTTGGCATTCTTTTGTTGCAGTAGCTGCAATTCTGCATTTTATAGTTATCTATTCAATAATTTAATGTTTGAAATTATAGCTAAAATTATTACGCGAAATTTTAAAAATCTTAGTGATTCAAAAAACCCATCAGAAAGAAATAAACAATTAATTCAAATAATGATATGGAGCGTTGTTGCTGTAGTAAGTTTTATTACTTATGCTCCACGAGATTTAAGTTTTTCACAAGTCTTACTTTCTGTTGGTAGTTTTTTCATGATTGTTTACTTTGCCATTAGGACATTAAAATATTTTAAAATTATATAAAAAGCTTTTCTCATAATTATGGTTAAATTAACTACTTCTTAGTATTAGGTTATGGCTGTTAAATATAAAGCCCCAATCAAAGACATTATATTTGGTCTTGATGTTATTGATTCTTACAACGTTTTAAATAGAGTAGATAGATTTAAAGATTTTAGTAAGGAAGTTTCAATACCTGCTATTGAAGAATGTGGAAAGTTTGCAGAAGAAGTTTTAGCACCAATAAATTCTATAGGAGACACCCATGGTGCAACCATTGAAGATGGAATTGTTAAAATGCCGCCTGGTTTCAAAGAAGCATACGAAAAATTTAAATATGCAGGATGGGCTTCAATATCATTGCCTAATGAAATTGGTGGTGGAGGAATGCCTAATACATTATCAGGTGCTACTTTAGAGATGCTCTGTTCAGCTAACATGGCTTTTGTACTTGGCCCAGGACTCAGTATTGGAGCAATATCTGCATTAAATTTTCACGGAAGCCAAGAACAAAAAGATAAATATTTACCAAAATTAGTATCTGGTGATTGGTCTGGGACAATGAATTTAAGTGAACCCCAATCAGGATCAGATCTAAATAATTTAACAACAAAAGCTGTGCTACAAGAGGATGGTACTTACAAGATAACTGGTACAAAGATTTGGATAGGTTCAGGGGAACACGACTTAACAGATAATATTATTCACTTGGTGTTAGCAAGAATAGAAGGTGCACCGGAAGGCACTAAAGGTATTTCTATGTTTATTATTCCAAAATATTTAGTAAACGACGATGACAGTTTAGGAAATCAAAATAATGTGAGGTGTTTGTCAATTGAGGAAAAAATGGGTATTCATGGTAGCCCAACTTGTGTCATGGAATATACAAACTCTACTGGATATTTAATTGGTGAAGAAAATAGAGGCCTTAACTATATGTTTACAACAATTAATGAAGCAAGGATAAGAGCTGGCGGGCATGGCTTATCTTGCGCAACAGGAGCTTTACAAGGAGCAGTTCAATACTCGCTTGATAGGGTTCAAGGTAGACCAGTTGGAATGAGTAAAGAAGATGCTAAAAATTCAACAATTATAGATCATGCCGATGTAAGAAGAATGCTTATGACGATTAAAGCTTACACAGATGCAATGCGTTATATGTTATACGATAATCAAATGATGTTAGATTTATCATATTATGCCGATGGTGACTTAAAAGATTTTGGTACAGGACGCTGTGGACTACTTACACCAATAACAAAATCATGGATTTCTGATCTTAGTGTTGAGCTTACTTCAATTGCTATACAGGTATATGGTGGCATGGGGTATGTCGAAGAGACTGGAATTGCTCAGTATTTTAGAGACGCACGAATAGCGCCAATATATGCTGGAACTAATGGAATACAAGCATTAGATTTAGTCTTTAGAAAAATGCCATTTGATAAAGGCAAAGTCGTCGAAAAACTATTTGTTGATTTTAGAACCACAGCAGAAAAGTTATCTGAAATCAAAGATTTGGAATATTTAGGAGATATTTTAAATATCCATACAGATAAATTGAACAAAGTTACAAAGAAAGTAAATCTTGATTTGTTAAATGGTGATGTACAGAACGTAAGTGCTTCAGCAACACCATATATAAAAATGTTTGGACAGGTACTTGGTGGTTACTACATGGCAAAAGCAGCAATTTTGGCTAATAAAATGCAAGAAGTTACAAATGAGGAATATTACTTAAACAAAGTTACAATATCAAAATTCTATATCAGCCAACTTTTACCTTTAGCATCAGGATATATCTCATCTTCAATTGCGGATTCTAAAGAGTTATTTTCTATAAAATCTGAAAATATTTAAGAAGATTTATTTATATTTTTTTTAATTTTCGATATATCTGTAATTAAATAAAATTATCGTATGAAAAACATAAATTCATTTGATGATTTAGATTTATTCATTTCAAATTTTATGAGTAAATGGGGTACAACTTTATTGAGGTACTCATTAGGAATCATTTATATATGGTTTGGTGTTTTAAAACCATTTGGGTTAAGTCCAGCACAGGAACTAGTTGAAAATACAATTTATTGGTTTGATGATCCTAAGACATTTGTACCAATATTAGGAATATGGGAAGTAGTAATAGGAATTACTATGTGTATCAAACCACTAATAAGAGTATCAATATTTTTATTATTTTTACAAATGCCAGGTACTTTCTTACCCTTAATACTTCTTCCAGAAGTTTGCTTTACCAGCTTCCCATTTGGACTGACATTAGAAGGACAATATATAGTAAAAAATCTTATTATTATATCTGCTGCTTTAGTTGTGGGCTCAACTGTTAGAAAGTAATTAAAAGAACATTTTCACAATTTCTGTTATGAATATCTCAATAATAAAATTAGATAGGTAATGAAAAATATACACAATACACAAATTTCAAATGTTCTTGTCATTGGAAGTGGAGGAGCTGGTTTAAGAGCAGCTATAGAAGCCAAAATGTTAGGTATGGAAGTTACTGTCCTTGGTAAAAGACAAAAAACAGATGTGCATACCGTATTAGCTGCAGGTGGTATTAATGCAGCATTTGGGAATGTTGATGAAGAAGACTCCTGGGAACAACATTTTGCAGATACATATATTGAAGGATACGGTCTATCGGAACCTGAAGTAGTTGAAATTATGGCTAAGGAATCACCTAATAGGGTTACAGAAATAGATGAATGGGGAGCTAATTTTGCTAAATTAAAAAATGGAAAAATGGATCAGAGATTTTTTGGAGCTCACACATATAGAAGAACATGTTATTCAGGTGACTATACAGGAAGATCTATTCTTTTCGCATTAATCAATAAAGCAAAATCTCTAGATATACCTATTTTAGATTCTCAATATGTTTCAGATTTACTTGTAGAAGATAATGTATGTTTTGGTGCTATGGCATTTGATATTCAAAGTGGTGAAAGAACAGTGTTTTTTGCAGACTCTGTAATTCTTGCTACAGGAGGTCATACAAGGTTATGGAGAAAAAGCTCATCAAGAAGAAACGAAAATACTGGAGATGGATTCTATTTAGGTTTAAAAGCAGGTTGTAAATTAACTGATATGGAAATGGTACAATTTCATCCCACTGGAATGGTAATCCCTGAAGAAATGGCAGGAACTTTAGTCACAGAAGCTGTCAGAGGTGAGGGAGGTAAATTATTAAACAATCAAGGTATCAGATTTATGGAAAATTATGATAGTCAAAGAATGGAACTTTCAACAAGAGATAGGGTAGCGATGGCTAACTATACAGAAATAGTTGAAGGAAGAGGCTCTCCTAATGGTGGTGTGTATTTAGATATTAGCCACAAAGGTAAAGATTTTATTATCGAAAAAATACCTAGAATGTACAGACAGTTTTTAGACACATTAATGATTGATATATCTAAAACTCCTATGGAAGTCTCTCCAACAGCACACTATTCAATGGGTGGATTATTAGTTAACCCTCAAGATCACTGGACTGGTGTAGAGGGACTTTTTGCAGCTGGTGAAGTAACGGGCGGATTACATGGGGCAAATCGATTAGGTGGAAATTCACTCGCTGAAATTCTTATATTTGGTAAAAGAGCTGGAGAATTTGCATCAAAAAGATCTCAAGACATGACCGAACATATTAGATCTAAAGCTGTTATCAATGATGCACATGACAACATTGATTCATCTATAAAAAATGGTTCTGAAGTAGCTAGACCCCTTCAAAGAGATCTTAGAAACATTATGTGGGAATATGGTGGTGTCGTTAAGAACGAATCTAAACTCCAAACAGGACTTTCAAAAATTAAAGATCTTAAGGAATCATCTAAAAATTTAGATGTAAGACCCGATTCTGAAGGCTACCAAGACTTAATGTTAGCTTTTGATCTTGAAGCATCGATAGTTTCTTCAGAGGCTACTTTACTCAGCGCGTTAAGCAGAAAAGAGAGTAGGGGTGCCCATCAAAGAGATGACTTCAAAGAGATTAGTGAAAAAGAGAATGTCAACATAAGGATTGAACTTGAGAAGAATAATGAACTTAAACTATCTAAACATAAAATTCCTAAACTAAGTAAAGAACTTCAAAATCTAATTAATGAAACAAAAAATATTGACGATTTTGAAGGAATGTTACTCGAGTAACAGACTGCGTAGTTTTCTTTAACTAACATTTCTAATTCTCGTTATTACTTAATTTTATGAAATTAATATATAATTTGTTTAATGTCAAAAATTGTAGTTATAGGCGGTGGTTTTGGAGGTCTTAGTTTTTTACAAAAGGCCCGTAAAAGTAATAACGAATTTACCCTTATAGATAAAACAAATCATCATCTATTCCAACCTCTTTTATACCAAGTAGCAACTGCTGTTTTATCTCCTGCTGATATAACGGTACCTATAAGAAATTTATTTAAAAATGATAGCAATGTAAAAGTTAAACTCGGTGAAGTCGTAAATATTAATAAAGAAAAAAAACAAATAGTATTAAAAAACGATGATGTCATTGATTATGACAAGTTGATTGTTAGTACGGGTGCAAGTTATTCATACTTTGGGAATGATAATTGGGGGAAATTTTCAAATGGACTCAAAAATATTAATGATGCTTTAGACATTAGAGATAAAATATTAAAAGCATTTGAAAAAGCTGAGAATGAATCTAATAAAAATATTCAACAAAAGTTTTTAAATTTTGTGGTTATTGGTGGTGGGCCAACTGGAGTTGAAGTAGCTGGATCAATTGCTGAAATTGCATTTAAAAATATTAATAAAGAATATAGAAATTTTAATAGTAATGATTCCAATGTTTATTTAATTGAGGCTGGAAGTAATATTCTCCCTTCCTACAGTTCAAAACTATCAGATAAAGCTTCTAAATATTTAAAAAAATTAGGCGTAGTTATTAAAACAAATGAAAAAGTAGAAAATATTGAAGAAATGGTAGTTACTACTGATAAGGGAAAAATAGAATCAGATAATATTATTTGGGCTGCTGGCAATAAAGCTAGCTCACTTGTAACCCTTCTTGATACTGACATGGATTCAGAGGGTAGAGCTGTAGTAAATCAAGATTGTTCAATTAAGGAAGATGACAGCATTTATGTTATTGGTGATGCCGCTAATTTCAAAGGTGTTAATGGTTCTCCTTTACCAGGCATTGCACCAGTAGCAATACAGCAAGGAAGATATGTTGGTTTGAATACAAAGAAAAATCTTCCTAAAGAAGATAGAAAACCATTTAAATATAGGGATAAAGGCATGATGGCAACTATTGGTGGATTTAAAGCAATAGGTGTTGTTGGTAAGATTGAAATTTCTGGGTTTGTTGCATGGTTATTTTGGAGCCTGATTCATTTAGTTTATCTGATTGGGTACAAATCAAAGTTTGTTGTAGTTATTGAATGGATATTTGCTTTTTTCTTTAACAAACGCGGAACAAGATTGATATATCGTAATAATTAATATTAATTCGTCAACAATCAATATCTAATAAAAAGCAACTGTTTTGCCAAAAGAAAATAGAGAATAAAAGAAACACTAGACCAAATATTAATTTGTAATTTTCAATTATAAAAATCTCGAATTTGCTTTTAATAACTTTATTTTGAATTTTTGTGATACCGTTTGTAAAGTTAATAATTAAAAAAATTGCTATTAGAAGAATATAGATCATTGTAAATACCTAGCTTATTTTAAGTGGATCTCCATAAGCCCATGTGATACTTCCACCTTTATCTTGATTTTTAATTAGTTCCATATCTTCAGAATCTATATTAAATGAAAGATCAAAGTTGTTTTGCATGCGATTAACATTGATACTTTTTGGAAGTATTGCATAATCTAACTGAATTGCCCACTTTAATAGTATCTGTGCTTCTGTTACGTTATATTTAGTAGCAAGTATTTTAAATAGAGAATCACTGTCTTCACCTTCTTTATACATTTGTTCAGTTTTTAAACTGTCCTCACCTTTCTTATGCCTCCAAGTAGTTAATGGAACAAGACTACTGTAGGCAATAATTTCAATATTTTTAGATTCTAAATATGAAACAAGTTCAGGTTTTTGAGACCAAGGATGCAATTCAATCTGATTTGCTGCAGGTAATGGATATCCTCCATCAACTAGCTCTTCGATATGGTCTATTCCCCAATTTGATACACCAATATGTTTTATCTTCCCTTTTTCTTGTTGACTTAAAAGAGATTCCCATTGAATAATTCTTTTACCTTTAGCATGTGGGGAGTGAATTAAATACAAATCTACAAAATCAAATTTTAAATTCCTTAAACTTTTGTCTAACGATTTTATTGTTCCTTCATTATTTTTAACTCTATCTACTTTTACTAATCCACCTGGCCATAATTTTGTTGTAACAAAAATATCTTTTCGAGTTAATTCAGTTTCATTAAAAATTTTATTTAATCCTTTTGCAACACCATCTTCATTTTTGTAAACAGCAGCAGTGTCAATGTGTCTATACCCATACTTAATCGATTCATAAGTCATAATCTCAGCTTCTTCAGATGACATATTGTAGGTACCAAGACCAATACGTGGGATTATATAATTTTTATTGTTCATTTATTTAATATAGCAAGTAAAGCAATCCAGATAACAGAGGTATTAAAAGGAGAAAGCTAAATAATAATATTCTCTTTGGAGTCATACGTTAATTTTACAACTGACTCAGATAAAAATTTCTAAAAGATAAAAAAATAAAAATTGTCCATATTATTCTTCCTAAACGTTTAGTTATCCACAATCTATCGTATTTATAATAAAAACCAATTTTGATTAGTACTCTGTTTAACATTTGTTAATTTTAAATTATTTAAAGCTAGATATGCAAAAAAGAGCCCAGTTTCCCGAACTCTTTTTTTGAGGTAACAGGCTTATTACCTATAGATAACAATAACAGTAAAATAAACATATGGAAGAAATATCTATTAGTGAGCAGAGACGTCAAGCTCGTAAAAAAAAGCACATGCTTAAGCGTAGAGGTCGTTTAGATTTTAGAACTGGTCGAACAGGAAAAAGAAAATAATATTTTATATTTAGTTTTAGTTCGATAAACACTACTTCAGATATACTTACTTTCTTATGCCAAAAGAGAATATTAGAAATATAGCAATTATTGCTCACGTTGATCATGGTAAAACAACATTGGTTGATGGTTTACTTCAACAAAGTGGAACTTTTAGTGATCATCAAGTTTTAGAAGACAGGGTCATGGACTCAGGAGATCTTGAAAAAGAACGCGGAATAACAATAACTTCTAAAAATACAGCAATTAATTATGAAGATATAAAAATTAATATTGTAGACACACCAGGCCATGCTGACTTTGGTGGAGAAGTTGAAAGAAGTTTAAATTTAGTTGATGGTGTACTTTTGTTGGTAGATTCAAGCGAAGGACCCTTACCTCAGACAAGATTTGTTTTAAAAAAAGCTCTCGAAAAGAAACTACCAGTTGTATTGGTAATTAATAAAATTGATAAACCAGATGCAAGAGTAGATGAAGTTGTACAAGAAACTTATGATTTGTTTATTGATTTAGACGCTAACGATGAGCAGATTGAGTTTCCTATTATATACACCAATGCAAAAGATGGAATCGCAATGCATAACATAGGTGATGAATCCACAAACCTAGATCCACTATTTAAATTAATTGTTCAATATTTTGAAGGACCCAACACTTCAGATAATGGCACTACTCAATTTTTAATAACAAATTTAGCATACGATCCATATGTAGGGCAGATTGCAATTGGTAGGCTCGATAGTGGGGTATTGGATATTAGTAAACAGTACAGTTTGTGCACAGAAGATAAGATTTTAAGTAATCAAAAATTTTCAGCTTTATACACCTTTAAAGGATTAGAAAAGAACAAAGTTGATACACTTGAATCCGGCGATATTATTGCTGTTGCTGGTTTAGAAAATATAAATATTGGTGACACAATATCAGATAATGAAAACCCTATTCCACTTGAGAGAATTTCAATTGACCAGCCAACAGTTTCAATATTCTTTAATGTAAATAATTCACCATTTGCTGGTAGAGAGGGCAAATATGTTACATCGAGAAATTTAATTGAAAGATTAGAAAAAGAAGTATTAAGCAACGTATCTTTACACGTATCAAAAACAGACAAAACTGATGTTTTTGAAGTAAAAGGCAGGGGTGAGCTTCAGATGGCTGTTCTTATTGAAACCATGAGACGTGAAGGGTATGAATTTATGGCTTCACGACCTGAAGTAATAACAAAAGAAATAGATGGATCTACACACGAACCTGTTGAAAATGTTTTTATTGATATTCCAGAGGAATTTGTAGGCACGGTAACCAAGAATCTTTCCATCAGAAAAGGAAAAATGACCAGCTTAGTTAACAATGGATTTGGTAGGGTAGTTTTAGAATTTGAGATACCTTCTAGAGGTTTAATTGGTTTCAGGAATCAATTCCTTACGGAAACTAGAGGTTCTGGAATAATGAACACTTTATATGATTCATATAAGGAATGGTTTGGTGACATACCTCAAAGAACAACAGGAGTTTTAGTAGCTGATAGGGACGGTAAAGTAACTACTTACGCAAGTCTAGCAATGGTAGATAGGGGAGTTTTATTCGTTACTCCGGGAACAATGGTTTATAAAGGGATGATTGTTGGTGAACGAAACAATGAAGGAGACTTAGTAGTAAATATTACAAAAGAGAAAAAATTAACCAACCATAGAGCATCTGGTTCAGATGATACAGTTCCTTTGAGACCAGCCCAATTAATGTCTTTAGATCAATGCTTAGAATTTATAAGTGATGATGAGTATGTCGAAGTTACTCCTGAATCTATAAGGTTAAGAAAATCAGATTTAAACGTTAAAACTTAAAGTTCTCAGCTTTTAGTAGCTCGATTTTCTTCTTTTGACCTCCAGCACCACTATATCCACCTACATTTCCATCTGATCTGACAACCCTGTGACATGGAATATTAATGGGATACGGATTCTTACCACATGCATTAGCAACTGCCCTAGCACTATTTGGTTTACCTATTGATACAGCTATTTCTTTATATGATTTTGTAACACCAAATGGGATTTTAGATATCTCTGTCCACACTTGAATTTGAAAATTTGTACCTTTAATATTTTTTAGTAATTTATTTTTCAATTTGTATAACTAAAGTTTCTGTTGTTATTTCAGATTGTCTTAAGGCTTCTAAGTTAAATCTATTATTTGCTTTTAATGAATCAGCGTAATCAATGCTTCCTTTCAAAAATGTATATTTAGTAAGAGAACTAATAGCACCAAATGCAACAAAGTCATAGTGGGCTGAGTCAGCTAGATAAAATCCTTTTACATAGTCTTCACAAGTGTTTCCAATACATGGTGCTGTTAAATAATTTCTATATACTTCAATTTCTGACATTTCATTGATATTTTCATTTCCTTTAAACCAGTCTTCGCTGTAAATGAAATAAGTTGGAGATGAAATAATAATACCCCCGTATTCGGAAACGACAGGTACGAAAAAGGGGTCCTGCAACACCAATGTTTCACATTCGTTTCTATCACAATATAAATAGGCAGATCCTCCACCAGTTGAATGTCCAATTAAATTTATTACCGATAAATCGTTTACTAGATTGTTTTTATTTAAATACTCAAGTGTATTTTCAATGTCAATAGACATTTCATACATAACATCAAAAACTTTTGAGGAAGCTTCTGTAGATCCTGTATTAAATATTGTTCCACTAGGTAATTCTGTAAACATAGACAAACCAGTGTGGTCGATTGCAATAACTATATACCCTTGCGATGCGATAGTTAGTAACTGATCTGTTGCGAATATTTTCTCACCCGCCCAGCCGTGAGTGTATATGACAACAGGAAATTCCCCATCAAGCGGCTTAACATCGGTAGCTAAATCAAAATAAGATAAATTTAAATGGCTTAATAAAAATGTTGGAATATTGATACCCCAAGTACGGTTTAAATATTTAACTACCGTTTCACCCCAGTTGGATGGAGAATCTTTAAACAGTTGAATAGAAGATGATTCAGAATCACTTGGATAGTAAATATCAACAAGTAGTTCCCTATTTCCACTTGGATCTAAGTTACTTAACTCATAAAAAGCTTTTGGTTGTTCTCTGTTTTCAACCGATATAAGTATCTCTTCATATCCAACAGAGTAAATTTTATTTTCAATTGTAAATTCAGGTATTGGAAGAAAATAAATAAGAACTGTTGAACTAATAAATAAAATAATCAAGATTGTAAATGAGATAAACTTTAAAATTTTATTAGAAAATTTAAAACCAAAAGTGTGAGCAATAGCAGAAGACAAGATAATTATATATATAGGCATATACTGCCATTTATATCCAACTACTATAACTTGAATAAATGCTGTTATAGAAGAGAGAACTAAAGATATAACAAATACTCTTTCTGAAATAAATTTTTTGAACACGAGTTCAAAAGCAAAAAGAATGATAGCAATATCAAAAAAGTTCATAATTTTACTTTATTTAATATAAATAATTAGAAGGTAAATAGTAAGAAATATTAATATTTAAACAGCTATCTATTTTGAGGAATTTAAATAGCTAATTTGGATAAGGGGTTTCTCCAGGATGGGAACCCTCTTATCTTTATAAATTCCTATTTCATATTTTGTTTTTCAACTGTATTATTTATTGAATGCAAAATTCACATACACCTCTAGCTAAATTCATTCACTGGACTTTTACGGTTCTGTACGCATATGGAATTTTCAAGCAAGTTGAAGATCTTGATGATTTAGATGATGTATCCTTGCTTAATTTTGAAATTTTTTTTGCAATTGTATTTCTAGTTATTGTTTTAATTAGATATTTTTATATGAAAGATGTTAAAACACTTCTAGGTGCACACGATCAAATGCGTGAAGGTCATTTATTCATAGCAAAAATGACACATAGGCTTGTTTATTTTAGTTTGATAATGTTACCAACTACAGGTTTATTGATAGCAGGTATGATAGCTGTTGATATTCCAGGAATGGAAGCTGCTATTGCTTTGCATGAATTCTCTGCATTTTTAAGTTACGTTACAATAGCTTTGCATGTAGCAGCATCACTATATTCTAGATATAAAGGTGAAGGCATATGGAACGCAATGGTGCCAATATTTAAAGAAAAAGGTAAAAACAATTCTGAATTAGTTGTAAAGCTAGAGGGTATAGAAGATAAAATATATAGTTTTATTGAAGACAAAATAATAAGTAAATAAATAATATTACTTATAACGTTAAGAACAACTGCTAATTACTATAAGTTTACTTATTTTGTTTATACATCTAGCAAAATAAGTATATTGAAGGGGGAGTTCTCTGTCTGAGCTCCTCTTTCTAAATTAATATCTCTCAGTTCTTCCTCTAAAAATTCTAGAGAAAATACTTTCCTTATCTTTAATTGGATTAAGTTTATTGTTTGGTTTTGCATTCTGTGGATCTATGTTTTCTGATTCATAAGAGAAATCAACTATATCGAGTTCCTCTTCAAAAGGAATTGACTGTTCATTAAATTCATTATCTATTGCAATAGTTTCCTCATTAGTTTCTTCTTTAATAGATTTAGGTTTTCTCCATAACAAATAAACAATAAAAAAACCAACAACTGATCCACCAAGGGTGTCTTCTATATTTCCCGATGAAATATCAGTAAAAATTCCAAATATAACTGTAGAAAGAAAGAATAATGCAAAAAACCTACGTATGGTTAAACGTGCTTTTGATTTACCTTGCATGTAAGCATTGTAGTGATACTTGTTTTATTAATTCAGCCCAGCTTTGTAAGTTTTTATTTTTGGACCCATAGCAGATAAATTCTCTCTCATTTCATCTGATACATCACCTAAAATTGTCATATTATCAAAATTAGTTATTTCACGAAATTTTAGATTGACTGGAGTACCTATTGCTTTTGTCGCAATTTCTTTAAAACTGTCAGCATTATCAAATTCCTCGATAAGTGTTGCTGTATTTGATTCCTCATCAACATACCATTCAAATTTCTTAAGACCGTCAACTCCTAGGCTTTTAATAAACTGACACTGTTCATTTTCTATAAAATCTATAAATTCCTCTGCAGATGAATAACTTACATCTATGATAACTCTCAGTTCTCCACTGTTTTTATGTAATTCCATAACTTCTCCTTTAAGTAAGTTTATAAATTTGCTTTTACGTTGCCCTTAAATTCATGCTCTATTACTGCACCTATTTCATCAGTTGCATCTTTTCTATACTCTTCTAGTTTTGATTTGTATGATTCATAGTTTTCTTCTGAGTTATAGACAGCTACAGAACCATGCGTTTTTGAATCTATTTCATACCACGTTACTTCTTCAGCTGAACCTTCGTCATCCCTAAGGCGTTCTAAACCTTCTCTCATATTGTCCCAATTTATATCATTAGGATGTTTCCAAATAGTGTTTACAACATATTTCATATAACTCCTTCTCTTATGTAAATAATAATACGTTTTAATACTGAAAGCTTCCCTTACAGGGAAGAAGTCACAGGTTCAAATCCTGTAACGCCCACAAAGGTTTTTTTAGAAATGAACATGTTAAATATATTTAAAAACTACAAAACTTAAAAATAGTCATGAAATTATTAATAATTTCAAGAAAGTATATATTTTAGGTTAATTTATTTGTGTGAAATAATAAGTAAATGTTTATAAGATTCTTTTTCATTATTTTTATATTTATTAATTGTAGTAATACAGTTAGTTCAGATATCACTTCAAATATAGATGTAGATAATGGCGAAATAGGTACTTCGTCCTTAGAGAGTACCTCTACTACTATATTTTTTTCTTCTCCTTCATCAACAATTTTAAAGTTATTACCAATTATTACAACTACAACTACGACGGTACCTCAGACAACTACAACTACGACAGTACCTCAGACAACTACAACTACAACTACGACAGTACCTCAGACAACTACAACTACAACTACGACGGTACCTCAGACAACTACAACTACGACGGTACCTCAGACAACTACGAGTATTGGGGTTACTGTTGCAAATAATGGATTTAGCACTAACGTATATTTTTTAAATGGAAACCAGGATGCAACAATAAATGTAACTGAAGGTAATAAATATCGATTTGATTTAAGTGATAGCAGTAATTCTGGACACCCTTTGAGATTTTCAACAACTCAAAACGGTAGTGAGTATAGTTCTAATGTTATAGCAAATGGAATTGCTGGAACTCCTGGAGCATACGTAGAAATTGAGATTACCTCGAGTACTCCTAACCGTCTTTATCTATATTGTATTAACCACTTTGGTATGGGCGGTGACACAGTAATTTTGACTCCTTAAGTTTAATTCAAACGCGGTTTTTGAAAACTATCGAATAAGAGTGTTAAGAATAAAATAAAAAACATAATTAATTTTATTTTGATACCATAAGACATATGAGTAATGCAGAAGAGTTAGCAAAATATAAAAAACTATTAGATGATCGTGTAATTACACAAGAAGATTTTGATAAAAAGAAAGAACAACTTTTAAATAGTAATGAATTAACAGGACTAACAACTGACAATACATGGCTTGTTACATTGCTGTTATGCTTATTTGTTGGCGTCCTTGGTATTCATAGATTTTATGTAGGTAAAACAGGCACTGGCATTTTACATTTATTAACTTTCGGATTCTTTGGAATATGGACTCTTATTGATTTGATAATGATTGTTATGGGTAAATTTACTGATAAAGAAGGCAAATTCATTTCTAGGTAAATTGAAATTAAACTAACAATAATCACACAAATTTTAGAATAATCTTATGAAAAAACTTTTTATATTTCTTTTATTATTTAGTTT
>CABYTP010000007.1 GCA_902521955.1 uncultured Candidatus Actinomarina sp.
TCATAGACGTACAATCCTACAATTGCCAATGATGAAATATACTCCTTGGGTTTTTCGTGAAGATTAATTATATTATTTTCATGAAGTTCTATAACACCAAATTCCTCTGGATTTTCAACTTCTTTTACAAATAGATTTGCTCCCTTAAAATTTTCCCAATCTAATCCTTTTAGTGGATTTTCTCCAAAAAAATTATCTCCTAAAGCAAATGTTACTAAAGAGTTAGGTGGAATTTTTTTACCAGCATAAGACAGAGCATCTGCGATCCCCTTTGGTGATTCTTGAATTACAAATTCAACATGTATATCATCAAAATTTGATTGTACATCAGTTAATATCATGTCATTAAATTCAGAATTAGTAATAATTATAAAATTAGTAAAACCCCAAGATTTTAATTGTTTTACTTGTAATGAGATCATACTGATTCCGTCTATATCAATCAATACTTTTGTGTGATCATTATTCTTATAATCTTTTAACCTAGTTCCAAGTCCCCCAGCAGCTATAACCGCATAATTTTTTATCATTTTCTTATATTAAAAGAACATAATGATTAAAGTTGTAATTTGACTATGAAATTTAATAAACAAACATTATTACTTATAGGTATTGTATTAATAGGGTTAATTGCATATTCTTTAGTTCCAAACTTTGAAAGAGAGGAATTTGATTCTGAAATCATAGAAGATATTTCTTCTGGAGATATCACAACAACTACATCTAAGATTCAAGTTGAAGAAAATGATTCTAAGCCTGAGGACACTATTATTGATGCCGAAGTATTTGAGCCTTCTAAATATGACAGTTTGTTAATTAATAATAATTCAAAAAGAATAGACGAACTATTTACTTCTTATTTAATTATAGGAAGTGACGAAAGAAGTCCTAATTCATCAGAAAGTAGAGGATCTGTTGATGGTAGTAGAGCTGATGTCATTTTAATTGTGATAGTTGATGGAGATTCAAATGTTTCTTTAGTCTCGTTACCAAGAGACTTGCTAATAGAAGATCCTTGTACAAAAAATATACAAAGAATTAACAGTTCGTTTATAAGTAACGGTTGTGGATCTGATGCTGAAAACTTATCAGCTGTCATATTAAATATGACCGGTTTGAAGATAAAACACTTTGTAAAATTTAGTTTTGAAGGTTTTGAAGAGATTATAGATTCAATAGGTGGTGTTGAAATTTGTGTTAATGAGACACAGAGGGAAGGTTACTCATTTGAAATTCAAAAAGGGTGTAATAATTTGAATGGAGAAATTGCTCTTAATTGGATAGTTTCAAGAAATACTGAAATTTTAGATGGTGAAAAATTAATTGATGAAGATGGGAAAGATGTTTCATCCTGGAAACCCATGCCAGGTGTAAGTGACTTAACAAGAATAAAGAAGCAACAACAATTAATCCTATCTGTGATGCAGAAAGTAAACGATTTTAACTCGTTTAATAATTTTCTAAATTTTGTAAATGCCCTAGAAAATGCTTTTACAATTGATGAAAATATTTCAGTAATAGAAGCTTCTAGATTGCTATGGGAATTTAGAGAAATCAACTTCGATAATGTTAATAAACTAACTGTACCAACATACAACTATACAACCGAAAGTGGAGCTCAAGTATTGATTCTAAATGAAAATTTTTATGACTTTTTATCCTCAAAAGATTTGGTTGATTGAATAAAAATTCCTGCACTTACTAAAAATAATACAAACATATCCGGTGAATAGATCATATCATTTGTAATATTTTGTAACAAAAACATCACCATTGCTAGGTATGGAAATATATTGCTTGAATTAATAAAACTTAAAGCTTTAATCATTCCAAAAGCAATAACCAAATAGAACAAGATTGAAAACATTAATCCAAATTCAACACTAAATGTAAGGTATCCATTATGAGCAGTGGTCAACTGGCTTAGAAAAGATGGGTCAACAATTGGTGGGCTAGTATTTGATAATTGACCATTTTGTTGAACTAATACCCCACTTCTTAAGCTTTTGTCACCAATGTTATTTGTATCAAGAAACACCCCTTCACTATCTGCCCAACTGAAAAATAATCTTCCATCGTCTGTTTCTAATTTCCAAGATTGTATCTGGCCATTAATAATTGAAGTATTTGAAATCAGAGTTTGTCTTCGTTGAGGAATCTCTGGAAAAGATAGATGCAAGATAATTTCAAAATCTTCTGAAAAATCTAAATTATTCTCAATTGCCAACCAGTATTTGTTGGGCCTAAATAATTTAATTCCATTATTTTCGAATGTGATATTAGCGTTATAGTTGTTTACTTGGTTTGGTTTAAAAACAAAATAATCTTTATTTAAATTATTTTTTGTGAACACTACATTTGTACTTTTGTTATTTGAAATAATATCAACTTCTTTAATCGTAGAATCTAGAAAAGTGTTTCCAAAAGATTGTCCATCTGAATGTCCTCCGATTTCAATATAAGCACTATTTTTATTAAGATTTATTATTGCACCACTGGTTCGTTCATATCCCACCATATCCCAATTTTCTCCGTCTTTAGATGTATAAAAGCTGATTATGCTTCTTGGTAAAATCGTATCCCTCTTATCAAATTTTAACTTTATAAAACCTTCGACATTTCTAAAATTACACTCCTCACAAAATGTTTTATAATTATCAAAAGGTACAAAATCATTTCTAATACTTAATTGTTCAATCATTACGGCTAGTTCTCCGACGGCTAGTTCTCTACTTTCACATTGATATCCACTAGTTTGAGTACAAGGTACATAGGTTAAGTTTTTTGGAATTTGATTGTCAACAATATTGACGTAAATATAATCCAAAAAACAATAAGTTTCTCCTCTTAAAATATTAAGATTGGAAACCTCAAAACAACCGGATTCTTCCATAGATGATGATATTTCCAAGCTATCTATTGTGTATATTGCAGCAAAAAAGTCAGAAAATAAATCTTTTTTAACCCTTACATGTTGGCATGTAATTCTATCTTCTGAACATTCTGAAACAAGTTTACTCTGAACAAGAATTTCATATCCTCCACCTGAGGTTCCTATAAAAAATTCTACATTGGAATCTCTATGTTCTACAGGAGTAATTCCTAATTCAACTTTATTTAAATTTACATTCAAATTTTGTTCTAAAATCTCAGGATTAATTGATAAAAAATAATCTTTATAAATGCTATCAACATATTTTCCTGGTCCCAATCCTCTAAATATATTTAAATTATCAAATGCAATTTTTGTTAAAAAACCTCTATCGCTTTCTTTTAGTAAAATTTCAGAATTAAAAGTATTTAAAAACCCTAATGTGCCAAGAAATATGAAAATAAGAGCATAAACTAGTTGTTTTAGATTTCTTTTTTTCAAATAGATATATAAAAAAAATCCAAGAAATAAGGAAAGCCAAGAACCTCTGGAATAAGTAATAAATACAAGATATAAGTTTAAAAGTGTAAGAAAAAGAAAAAACTTGTTTTTAAGTTCATTATAAAAATGTAAACAAAGGAAAGAAAGGATAGTAAACATTCCACCTGCAACATTTGGCCCAGATCCCTGAAAGCCTGAAAGCCTTCCTCTGTTAAAAAATGTAGGGTTTTCAAAATAATAAGTAATCCATCCAATTGTGTTGTCAACAAATGATAATTGAAATAATGAAGATGCAAAATTTAATATTGAAACAAAAATAAAAGGAAATAAAAAATATTGTAAGTCATTAGTTGTTTTTTTCTTGACAAAATCAGTAAACAAAAAGCCTGTTAAACAGTAAAAAATTAACCTAAGTACAAAAACATTAACGCCATACAGAAATATAGAAAGAATTAGTAATAATGTAAGTGAACCCCAAAATCTAGTTACATTGTCAGATAATTCTAAAATATTTCTCTTTTTAATAAAATCGAAAAATAATATTAAGGAAAAAATTAATATTAAAAAATCCGAGAACTCAATGAAGCTAAGCCTTAGAAATCCTGGTGGTGATATTAAAGATATTGAAATAAGAGAGCCTAATAAAAATATACTTAGTTTTTCTTTCAAGTGGGCCTGGCAGGACTCGAACCTACGACCGACGGATTATGAGTCCGTTGCTCTAACCAACTGAGCTACAGGCCCTAATATTTATGAAATTACTGATTGAATCTTTAATGCCATACTCATATCACCAGCAACTTTTAATTTACCAGTCATAAAAGCTGCCTGTGGACTTGATGATCCGTCCATTATGGCCTGCATTGTTTCAGCATCAGTCGTTACAGTACATGTAGCTTCACTATCATCAGTTGATATTTCACCACTTGGGCCATCAATCATGACAATACTGTCCCCTACTACAAACTTAACTGATCCACCTAATGTAGATAGGTCTTTTCCCTCAGCTCTTTGTTTTACTTCTGCAAGATAATCCATTGTTCCTCCATTCATCTTAATTATAGTGAAAATTTGAAAGTATAGCTCCGAGGGTGGGACTTGAACCCACAACCAACGGATTAACAGTCCGCTGCTCTGCCAATTGAGCTACCTCGGATAGCAAATTAATAATACTATGAATTAAAGGGTACTCTGATAAATTTCTATTTTCTTTTTAATATCTTCTACAGATTGTAAAAGTGAAAAATCTTTATTTTTAGATGATTCAAACTCTTCTATGAGTGTATCAATTTTTAAGTTTGCGTAATGTAAGTAAAGACGTGATATAGATTCAGAATATTGTTCGTAAGTATAAGAAATATTTTTATACTGATTATCTTTGTCACCATCTTTTTCCAACTCATTTATACTTTTTTTGAATTCATCGCTTAAATTAAGAATTTCTGTAACTTGTTCATTAAAACTAAAGTTACTTTTTACAATGTCAGCAGTAACAATATCTTGAAATACCAAATGTGCATTTGTATATTTTGACTCTACAGATGTTTTGTCAATATCAATTTGATTTTTTGATTGAAAATTTAGCTCTCTTTTTAATATATCTTTAGAAGTATTAATTTTTTTAGAAAGTAAATCTAGAGACACATCAACCTCTAAAGGACTTAAGTGTTGTGATAATTTTTGGAAATACTCAAATATACGCTGTTTGTCATTGTTCACTGAAAGAGATTTATCTATTAAAAACTCTACTAATTCATAATTATCTTTAAGTAATTCCTTAAATGATTTTGGATTATTTTCAAATAATTCAGATAAGTCTTTATAGTTCTGAGGAAGGTTCAAGCAATTAATTTCTAATTTAGTTCCTAATTGATTTCTTAATTCAAGAACCCTTTCTGTAGCAGCTAAGCCGGCTTCGTCATTATCAAAACATAGTAAAATTTTTTTTGTGTATCTTGATATAACATCTAATTGTTGAGTAGTTAAGGCGGTGCCAGATGGAGAAGCAACATTTGAATATCCAAGTTTGTTTAGCGCAAGGACATCAAAATATCCCTCAACCAAAAAAACATACCCTCTCTTTTTGACTGATGAAATAAAATCTGTTGTAAAATATAAGTTTTTATTTTTTTTATACAAAAGGGACTCAGATGAATTCAAATACTTTGGTCCGAAGTCATCTAATGCTCTACCCCCAAAGGCAACTATCTCTGTTCGGATATTGAGGATTGGAAATAGTATCCTATTTTTAAATAGAAAATTACCATTACTACTCATAAAACCAAGACGTTTTAAATCTTGGTTATTTATCTCATTTTTTTTACAATATTTTTGAAATTTTTCTATATCAGAATCTATAAAAGATATATTATATTTTTTAATATCTGTAGAGTCAAAACCCCTAGATTCCAAATAATCTAATGCCTTTATGGATACTTTAGACTCCATTGTTTCTTTGAAATAATCACTGATGATGTTCATTTTGGCCTGATATTTTTTAAAATCCTCATTTTGTCCCGTATCAGTATAGGAAAGTTTAAACCCATAATTATCTGCCACAAATTCTACAGCATCCTGAAATTCTAGATTATTTATTTCTTGTATATATTTAAATACATCGCCCCCCATTTTACACCCAAAGCAATGAAACAAATTTTCCACATCAGTAAAACTCATACTTGCAGTTTTTTCACCATGAAATGGACATAATGCCATTCCTTTTGCTCCCCTTAGCTTTCCTGTGGTTGTAGAAAGTATAAAGTCGCTAATCTTTGTTCTTTTCTTTAAATCTTCAATAGAATTTCTTGCAATACCCATTAGATATTCTCAAAATAATCATGAAGTTTGTTAATTTTAACTCTTTCCTGTTTCATAGTATCTCGATTTCTTATAGTTACAGAATCATCTTCTAAAGTCTCAAAATCAACAGTAATACAATATGGCGTACCAATCTCATCTTGCCGACGGTATCTTTTCCCAATTGATTGAGTTATATCAATTTCAGTTCTAAAACTCTTTTGTAATTTAGTCTTAATTTCTTTCGAAGTATTAATTAAATTGTCTTTTTTACTAAGTGGAAGAATTGCAATTTGAATTGGTGCAATGTCAAAGTTGAACCTAAATAATGTACGTGTAGTGTCATTTACAGTATCTTCATCATAATTAGAACACAAAATAGCAAATAAAGTTCTAGTAAGACCTGCAGCCGGTTCTATTACAACAGGGTTAATTTTTTCATTAGATTCTGGATCAAAATATGTGAGGTCTTTTCCACTTGCTTTTTCGTGAGATGTTAAATCAAAAGTTCCTCTATTTGCAATACCTTCCAACTCCCCCCAACCCCACGGATACAAAAATTCAATATCTGATGTTTTTGAAGCATAATGAGCTAGCTCATTTTCCTCATGAGTTCGTATTCTCAACTTATCTTCTGAAATTCCCAATGACTTGTACCATTCGAGTCTCTTATTTATCCAAAAGTTAAACCATTGTTCTTGATCTTCCTCTTTACAAAAGAACTCTATTTCCATTTGTTCAAACTCTCTAGTTCTAAAAATAAACTGTCCAGGCGTAATTTCATTCCTAAAGGATTTACCAATATTTGCTATGCCAAATGGCAACTTTGCTCTCATTGTTCTCAAAATATTTTCAAAGTTAACAAATATACCCTGAGCGGTTTCAGGTCTTAGGTAAACGGCTGAGTTTTCATTTTTAACTGGACCAATGTTAGTTTCAAACATAAGATTGAAATGACGCGGCTCTGTCAAGTCTTCTTTTTTCAAATCATCTGGCACCTGATCTGCTCTGAATCTTTCACCTGTAGGCTTATGATCAACCATAGGATCTGAAAATTCAGCTAAATGTCCGGATGCTTTCCAAACTTCAGAACTTTGTATTATTGCTGTGTCTACAGGATATATTGACAAATCATCATCATTATTAATATCTCGCCACCAACTAGCTGCTAGATTGTTTTTTAGACTAACACCAAGGGGGCCATAATCGTAAGAACTTCTTAACCCTCCATAAATTGAAGAAGCATTGAATACAAAACCCCTAGATTGAGAAATTGTTACAATTTTTTCAAATAACTCTTTATTAGTTTTTTCCATATGTTCTATTCCTTGACTTAAATTCTAGTAATACATTATCTAATATGTCTTGATTTACATCAGGCCATAAGGTGTCAATAAAAATTAATTCAGTATAAGCAAGTTGATATAACAAGAAATTACTTATGCGTTCTTCACCAGCAGTGCGAAGTAAAATATCTGGATATGGAATGTCGGGGTATTGAAAATAACTATAAAAACTATCTTTTATTTCCTCAATAGATAAAACTTTTTCAAGATTGTTATTGTGCAGGTTCATAATTGCACTGTGGATTTCATTGTGTGAACCATAATTAAAAGCAAAAACTAAATTCAAATTATTATTATTTTTTGTAATTTCCTCTGTTTCTTTCATTAATATTTTATTTTCATCAGGAATTTTTTGATCACTCAAATCTCCAAGAAATCTAAATTTCACACCTTTATCATTAAATTCATCTCTTCTTCGAATAAGAATATCCCTATTAAAAAACATTAAGTAATCAACTTCATCAGATGAGCGTAGCCAATTTTCAGTAGAAAAAGCATAGACTGTAAGCCATTTTATATTATTTGTAATGGCCCAATCAATAGTTCTAGAAAGTGAGTGCTCTCCTTCTGCATGTCCAGAAGTCCTTGGAAGTTCTTTATTTAAAGCCCATCTTCCATTTCCATCCATAATTATTGCTAGATGTTGAAGTGATTTTTCTTTTTTATTCATTCCAAACCTTTTTAAGTATTTTTTCTTCAATTCCACTTAATTTACTTTGATCATTATGGGAATACCCAATTAAGTGTAACAATCCATGAAGTAAAACTAGCTGATACTCTTCAACTAGTTTTTTATCATACCTCATAGCATTTTCTTTTATTAACGTTCTATTAAGAAACAGATCTCCAAGTACTTCATTATGGTTTTTATCAAGCATCTTTATCTCATTTAAGTTGTTATAAAGTGGAATCGTCAGTACATCTGTTGGATAATTTTTATTAAAATTTTTAAAATTTAATTTTCTTGAAGTTTCTCCAGAAACAGAATGGATGTACAAAGTAAAGTTATCTGGTATTTTAAAATTGTTTTCAAATTCATTTCTTACAGTATTGAAAGCTTCTTTTTCTAATTTATAAAAATATCCAAAGTAATCGAATCTCAAAATAAATTATTCTTCTTCAGAAATTTCTGGATATAGTACTCTCTGGTGGTACAAGCCTTCAAGACTTTTTTGAAATGAGTCTTTAATGATACTTAATTCTTCAAATGTTATTGGTGCTTTGCTGAGTTGATCGTCAGCAATTTTTTCATTAAATATTTCTTCGATAACATTTTTAATTTTTTCATCATCAGCATCTTCAACCATAAAGATAGCTCGGCAAGCAGCTTCCAAAGAATCCGCAAGCATTAAAATTGCAGATTCTTTAGAGGATGGCTTTTGTCCTAAATGCCTGAAATCTTCTTTTAACACGTCATTATTTTCTAGTTTTTCCTTTTCATAAAAATATCTAATGACTCCATCTCCATGATGTTCAATAATACCTTTATAAACTATTTCAGGAATTTTAAACCTTTTTGCGAGCTTAACTCCTTCTGTAACATGACTTTTTATAATGTTGGCAGATTCGTAAGGTAATAAATTTTCGTGAGGGTTTGAATACCCAATTTGATTCTCTACAAACATTGTAGGGTTCTCTGTCTTGCCTAAATCGTGATAATAAGCCATTGCTCTGGCTAATTGGCTATTTGCACCGATTTGATTTGCAGCTCTATCTGCTAAAGTACCAACTACAAGAGAGTGATTAAATGTTCCCAAAGCGTTCTCTTCTAGATACCTTAATGCTGGGTGATTCCTATCTGCTAATTCAGATAATTTAAAATTAGAAGTTAGCCTGAATACACTTTCAATATAAGAAGTTAATGAAAAAGCTGCAAGGTTCGCAATTAAAGCACTCAAAAATGAAAATACAAGTATCTGGGTAATATTTGCATCATCTCTTAGAAAAAAATAAACTCCAAAAGCTAACAACGGTTGTGTTAATGATATATAGATTATCCTCTCTCTTAATAACGCCCTATCTGTATCTTCAGATAGAAATATAGCGGGAATAATTGTACCCAGAGCTCCAAGTGCAACTAGTCCAATATTTCCACCTCCAGCTAGGGCTAAAAGAGAACTTGATAAAGACAGAATTAAAGTGGCTCTTAAATTAAGTAATGTCACAGAAATAATTCCGACAAAAGAAATTGGAAGTGCATATTGAACAAAATCTAAATCAGACTGTTGAGAGAAGTATGATACACCTCTTAAAAAAAGAGAGGAAACAAGAATTAAAGTAAGCATCAGCAACAGTTCATTATCATTTTTCCATATTGAATCTCTTAGTCTCCATAAGAGAACATACAAAATTAAAAAGACTGAAAATATGATTGGGATTGCTGCAGTTTGAACAGTTCTTGATTCACCTGAAAGATAACCAAATTCGTCCAACGCCTTATACTTAACATCATTTATAATTTGTCCCTCACTTACTACAATTTCATCTTTAAAAAATTGGATGTTAACAGCTTCTATACTTTCAGATGCTTTACTTTTTTGATCATTCCATAGTTCTTCCTCAAGTTTTTGATTTGCAATCAAGTTTTCTGCAACTATCTCTCCAACCATAGCCCGAACACGAGCTTCTGGAACAATAACATAAAGCTCGCTTGGAAGGTTTAAGTTTGGAGGGGTTTGAACAATAGTCTGCCTTATTTGATTCAGGTTTTCATTATTTATACCGCTAGAAAGTAACCTATTAGCCTGATTTTTTGATTCAAATTCAATTTGTGTAAGAAAGTTAGACGAATTGTCTTTATCAATATTTGAAATTTCAACCAAGACTTCAATTGCTGAAGTTGAAATAGTAGAAAATAGAAGTGAAGATTTTATTTTTGAAATTTGATCAACTTTGCTTAGGTCTACAATTGTAACGGTTGAACTTGATTCTTCTGGGTTTGATTCATCATCGGTTATGAGGACTTCTTCTGTTCTAGCTTTTATAACTGTTAAGAACATTTCAGTTATTCCATCTATTACCTGTATATTCACTTTGGTATCAATCGAATATACAGGTGGTACATTTTCAACTGCTGAATTTCTTAGTTTTTCAGTTTCACCTTCATCAATAATTGATATAAATCTAGGTGCAGAAAATGTAGCAGGTGAGGCATCCCCAACTTCAATTTTAATAATTTGGTTTTCGGGAAATAATGAAAAAGAAATAAACCATACTGCGGCAGAAAATAATATTATATATAATATTTTTCTCAAATGTGTAATGTATATATTCATTATTTATCAGGAAATACTTCTAAAATTTTTGAAACAATCTTATTTCTAACAATATCAGTATTTTGAAATTCTACTACCGAAATTTCATCGATATTTGAAATACTCTTTCTAGTTTTCTTTAGACCAGAAAAGTCTTTATTTACAAGATCTATTTGAGACTCATCTCCAGTAATTATCATTTTTGAATTTTCACCTAATCTAGTTAAAAACATCTTTATTTGACTAACTTTAGCATTTTGGGCCTCATCTAATATTATGCATGCATCATTTAAAGTTCTACCTCTCATGTAAGCGAGTGGAACAATTTCAATATTTCTTTTATCAATAAGATATTGTAAAGTTTCATTTCCAAAAAAATATTCTAAGGAATCGAAAAGTGGAACTAAATATGGATCAATTTTTTGAGATAGATCACCCGGTAAGTAACCTAGTCTTTCTCCTGCTTCAACTGCAGGCCTTGTTAAAACAATTTTTTTTATTTGGTCACTAGAATACATTTTTACTGCACTGGCGACAGCTAAAAAAGTTTTTCCTGTACCAGCAGGTCCAATTCCAAATGTAATAGTAGAGTTTTCAATTGTTTCCAAGTATTTAAGTTGATTAAGGTTTTTAACTTTAATATTTTTATTATTGTGAATTAAAACATTGCTACTTTTGCTAGATACAGATTTTAGATCATTTTTAATCGATGAAATTAATTTCAAGTCTTCGATTTCTATTATGTCACCTCTATTGGCAATTAAAAGCATCTGATCAAAGATTTGTAAGATTTCAGATGTTGTTTTTTCATCACCTGATATATAGACAACATTTCCCTTTACATTAATTTTTGCTTTTTTAAAATTTGATTTAAGAAATTTTAAATTCTTATCATTTACACCAAAAATATCAATTAGCTCATAATCTAGTGGAATTATTTTTTCAATATTCATTAAATATTTTTTAATTTCTCTCCACCAATTAAATGTAAATGAATATGGAATACAGTCTGCATTGCATCATCATTTGTATTAAAAAGTAATCTATAACCAGTGCTCTCAATACCTGTTTCATAAGCCAATTGCTTTGCAACCATGATCATTTTTCCAACCAAATTGACATCTATGTCATTCAAATCATTTATTGTCGCAATTTTCGTTTTAGGTATAACAAGTATATGAACTCTTGCGACAGGATTAATATCATTAATAGCAAAAATGTCATCATCCTCATAAATTATTTCAGACTCAATTTCACCTGATAAAATTAATTCAAATACTGATTTACTACTCATTTAACCTACATTGTTAATGATAATGCAGTTACAGCTGCTGTTTCACTTCTTAAATTAAATTCTGTAAGCATAAATTTAAACTTAAAATTTTTAAGTTCTTCTTTAGACCAGCCGCCTTCAGGACCTATTGCAAAATTAGTAATTTTTTTATTATTTGTGATTTGTTCACCTGAAATATCAAAGCATGTATCAAATAAATCAAAATCTACATATTTTGAATATATTATATTTGGATAAAATGGAGATCCTGATTGCTCAATCGCAGAAACTATCCACGAATCAATTTTTTCACTTTTGATATTAATTTTTTGTGTATTATGAGTTTCTCCAATATGTAAATCTGATACGTTCAATTCAACTAATTTTTCAATTAAGTATCTAAATCTATTTTTTTCCCTTAAGAAAGGAATAAAGACCTTGATATTATTTGGTTTTTGAAACTCTTTTACATTATCAATTAAAACAAAATCCTCTTTCAGTTTTCCAAACATAATATGGCCTTTACCATTTGATACGTTTATTTCATTATTTTCTCTTATTCTTAGAACATTCTTTATATGATGTAATTTTGACTCAGAAAGTTGAATTTTATTATCTTTAATATCAACACCAGGTGTGTAAACAGTTGGAATAAACATTATTGTTTAAGAAAATCCCGAAAAGCTTCCTTAGGAACATTAACATTTCCTATTTGTCTCATCTTTTTCTTACCTTCTTTTTGCTTTTCTAAAAGTTTTCTCTTTCTAGTAACATCGCCACCATATAATTTTGCAGTAACATCTTTACGTAATGCTTTTATAGTTTCACGAGCAATAATTCTAGATCCTACTGCTGCTTGAATTGGAATATCAAATTGTTGTCTTGGGATTAACTCTGATAGCTTTTTTACTCTATTTCTACCTATAAATTCTGCATTTTCCTTAGCTAAAATTGAGCTAAAGGAATCAATAATCTGACCATTTACCAAAATATCTAATTTCGCAAGATTTCCATCTTCAAAATTTAAAATTTCATAATCTAAAGATGCAAACCCCTGAGAAATAGATTTTAAATTGTCGTAAAATCCTGTAACTAATTCAAGTAAAGGGAGTTTATATTTAATTTTTACCATTGTTGTACTTAAATAATTTATATCTTCTTGGATTGCTCTCTTCTCATTTAATAGCTGCATAATTGGACCTAAGTACTCTTTAGGAAATAATAAATTTATTTCGCAATACTTCTCTTTTATTTTTTTTATATCTGTATATTTTTCAATTTCACTCGGGTTTCTTATGATGATTTCCTCATCATTATTTCTTACTAACATGAATTCAACAGATGGCGGTGTGACAATTAATGAAAGATCAAATTCTCTTTCTAATCGTTCAATAACTATTTCTAGATGCAATAAGCCCAGAAAGCCACATCTAAAACCAAAGCCAAAAGCAGAAGATGTTTCAGGCTCATAAAAAAAGCTTGCATCGTTAAGTACATACTTATCTAGTGAATCTCTTAATTTTGAATAATCATCTGAATCTGATGGAAAAATACTTGAAAAAACAGTGGGTTGTGGCTCTTTGTATCCAGAAACTGCAATTGGCTTATCATCTTCATCATCGACTAAAGTATCACCAACTCTAATTTGTGAAAGATCTTTTGCCCCGGTAATTATATACCCTACTTCACCTGTGTTTAAACTCTTAGTAGGTAAGAAGTCTAAATCAAAATAACCCATCTCAGATGGTTCAAATGAATAGCTAGAATTAACTAGCTTTAATTTTTGTCCTAAACGTATTTCATCACCAAAGACTCTCACGGATGCTACAACACCTCTATATGAATCAAAGAAAGAGTCAAATATTAATGCATTAACACCTTCAGTTTTCTTTTCTGGGGGAGATATAAGATTAGGAATTTCAACTAATAAGTTTTCAACACCCTCTCCCGTTTTTGCTGATATTTGAAAAATTTCATTTTCCTTAGATCCAATTAAATTAAATATCTGTTTTGTAGCATTTTTGATATCAGCATCTATTGAATCAATTTTATTTAAAACTGGAATGATTTCTAATCCTGCTTCTATTGCAGCATATGAATGTGCAAATGTTTGTGCCTGAATTCCCTGTGTAGCGTCTACTAGTAATATAGCTCCATCACATGCAATTAGTGCTCTAGAAACTTCATATGAAAAATCAACATGTCCCGGTGTATCAATTAGATTAATTGTTAGATCATTAAACTGAAGTCTAATTGGCTGGGATTTAATTGTAATTCCTTTCTCTCTTTCTAGATCCATACTGTCAAGAATTTGATCAACATGTTCACCAGGTTTTATTAATCCCGACATTTCAATAAACCGATCAGCCAGTGTTGACTTCCCGTGGTCAACATGAGCAATTATTGAAATATTTCTCAGATTTTTATTATGTAACATATTTATCAAGTTAATATCTTATATACTGAAAGGTTTTACATGGCAAATATTAATTCACAAAAGAAAAGAATTCGACAAGATTCTAAAAGAAATGTTAGAAACAAATCATTAAAAAGTGAGTTAAAAACTACTTTGAAAGTTCTAGAAGATGAACAGATTACACCAGAATCAAAAAATAAAGCTTTGAAATCCTTAGATATCGCTTATTCAAAAGGTATTATCAACAAAAAGTTTAGAGATAGGAATAAGTCAAGAATATCAAACCTGTAATTTTTGTTTTATAGCAATTATGAACCGTTTTGAATTCTCTTGATTGTAATTAGACTTTAACATCTTTTCTTCTATTTTATAAATTAAATTAATTGCTTCATCAATTTTACTTTCATCAAGTTTATTTAAAAGATTATTTGCTTTTTCATATTTATAATCCATTTTTTCATTTAATATTTCAGATATATCATCCGTGTTAGCGTTAATTAGTAACTTAAGCCTGAAGATTTCTTTAGAAAAAAAATTAAAAAAGCTTCTAAAGTTCCTTTCTCTATCAGAGAAGTAAATTAAGAGGTCCGAATCTAAATTTTTGCTTTTATTGAATATTATATTTGATAAGTCCCATGGAAATTTTTCTTTTGCTTTAGAAGTATTATGTACAACAGTTAAGTTATCAATATCTTGAAATTTTTGAAGATTTGACTTCTTAATTTGAAAAATATATTTTAATGAAAAATCATATTCATAGTCTTGAAGATTTTTATAGGTAAAATATGCATCATTGATAAATTTATAGAAATTATCATCGAACAACAAACTTTGATTATTGAAATTAAGATTCCCTTTGGACACTTTTTTGTATTGTAAGTCTAAATCTAAACTTTCTAAATTATCTATGAGGGTATCTGTGACAATTAAATAGGTCATTATCCAATAAAATTTATTATTTTATCTTCAACAAAAATAATTTTTTTATAATTTTTCTTCTCTATTTGAAATTCTATTTCACAAATTTTTTCGGCTTCTTCTTTGGTAGTGCCGGTATCAATTATTATTGTATGCTTCTTTTTTCCGTTTATTTGAACGACTAATTCAAAAGTGGGATTGGTTAAATTGGCTTCGTCAAATTCTGGCCATGTAAAATCAGCTATGTTTTGATTTGTATTTAGATAATAAATTTCTGAAGATATATGGGGCGCAAAAGGATAGAGGAGGGTGCATATGTTAAAAGTAATATATTCTTTTGTTTCTTGGGATATTGCTGTTGAATTACCTAAAAAATTAGTAAGTTCAATATTGATTTTCATTAAGTCAGACACGGCAGTATTAAATTCAAATTTATCAAGGTGTTTTGTAATACTATATATAGATTGATTAATTTTTCTAATAATTTCTAAATCTTCTTCATGTTGATTCTTAATTTCAAGTAAAGACAATTTTTCAAAATTATCCCACACCTTATTCAAGAACCTTTTAGTACCTTCAATTCCACCATCATTCCACTCAACACCATCACTAGGTGGTGCCATAAAAAGAATATACAATCTTAAAGCGTCTGCTCCATGAGTAGCAAAGTATGACTCGGGATCAACAACATTACCCTTTGATTTAGACATCTTAGTGCCACCGAAGTTAATCATTCCCTGGCTAAATAAATTATGAAAAGGTTCACTAACATCTAGCATCCCAATATCTCTTAATGCTTTCACAAAAAATCTAGAATAGAGCAAATGTAAAATAGCATGTTCAACACCACCAATATACTGGTTAATAGGTAACCAGTCGTTAATTATCTCTTTATCAAACGGCAAATTTATATTATTTGAATCTAGGAATCTAAGAAAATACCAAGATGAATCTACAAAGGTATCCATAGTATCTGTTTCTCTTTTGCTTTCAGTACCACAATTAGGACAGGAGGTATTAACAAAATCTTTGCTTTTTGCCAATGGTGAATCTTTAGAATTTTTATAATCATCGATTTCAGGCAAAAGAACGGGCAACCTATCAAGGCTTTCAGCAACTAATCCACATTTGCTACAGTTAATTACTGGTATGGGGCAACCCCAATACCTTTGACGACTAATAAGCCAATCTCTTAATCTAAATGTAGTTTTTTTCTCTCCAATTCCATTCATAGTAAGATGTTTTAAAATTTCAACTGAAGACTCCTCATGCGATTTTAGATTATTATATTCTCCAGAATTAATTAGAATACCTCTGTCAGTAAACGGCTTGTCATCAATATTGATAGAATGATTTTCATCTATGATAACTTGTAAGATTTTAAGATTATAAACCTTAGCAAATTCATAGTCTCTTTCATCATGACCGGGTACAGCCATTATTGCACCTGTACCATAATTTACTAATACATAATCTGCAACCCACAGTGGTAATTTTTCACCATTAATAGGATTCGATACAAACAAACCTGTGTCAATACCTGTCTTTTTTTTCGAAATTGACATTCTCTCAAATTCCGATTTTAATTTTGAATTTCTGATGTATTCTTTAATCTCATCAGAATTAGGAGAAATATCAAGAATTTTGTCAATTACTATGTGTTCTGGTGCTAAAACTGCAAAGGTCATTCCATATAAAGTATCCAGACGAGTCGTAAATACACTAAATTTTAATTCTGTATCTAAGATGTTTAGGCTGAATTCCGCTCCTTGAGATTTACCAATCCAATTTTCCTGCATTGCTTTAACGTTTGATGGCCAGTCTCCTATCTCATCCAATCCTTTAAGTAGTTCTTCAGAATATTCAGAAATTTTAAAAAACCACTGATTTAAGTTTTTTTGCTCGACATCTGCATCACATCTTTCACAGCACCCTTCAATTACCTGCTCATTAGCTAATACAGTTTTACATGATGTACACCAATTAACGGGAGCATCCTCTTTATATGCTAAATCATTTTCAAATAACTTTATAAATAGGAACTGTGTCCACTTGTAGTAGTCCTTATCATGAGCTGCAACTTCTCTGTCCCAGTCATAAAGTGAACCTAATCTTTTTATTTGCTCTTTCATGTTAGCTATACGTTCTTCAGTAAATTTTTTCGGATGTATGCCTGTTTTAATAGCAGCATTTTCCGCTGGAAGCCCAAATGAGTCCCATCCCATAGGTGACATTACATTAAACCCTTTTTTCTGTTTATATCTTGTTATTACATCACCAATTGTGTAATTTCTTATGTGTCCCATGTGTAAATCTCCAGATGGGTATGGATACATGCAAAGATTATAAAAATTTGTCTTACTAGAATTTATATCACAACTAGCTAAGCCACTAGTGTCCCATTGGGTCTGCCATTTAGACTCTAGGTCTTTAAAATCATAACTATCCATTTATGTAAATGCTTTCTATCTTTTTAAACAAGACTTCCATACTATATTTTTCATTTAACAAATTATATTGGTTTAATAGTTTTTTATTTGCTGTGGTTTTATCATTCTTTATCATATCAATTGCTGACTCTATTTTTTCCTTAAAATCTCTCTGATTATCAAAAAGAAAGCCAATTTCACTATTAAGAATTGTATTCATTGGTAAAACATTTCTTGTTATACATATTTTTGAGTGGCTCATAGCCTCTAGAAGAACTAAGCCCAATCCTTCAGAGTAAGAAGGAAAAACAAATAAATGTATTTTTGAGAAGAATTCTTTTTTATCATTTACATAATCAAGGAATTGAATATTAGAGTTTTTATCTAATTGAAATTTATAATTTATTTTATCTAAGTAGCTTTTTTTTCCTATTCCTCCAATTAAAAGTTGTAAATTATCGTTGTTTAAATCTAAAAATAATTTTAAAAGGTCTTCAATTCCTTTATTTTTGTTGATCCTTCCCAAAAACCCTATATTAATTTTACTATTATTGTCCTCCATCTCCTTAAAAGGAGAAGGCTCGATCCAGTAATTAACTACTGAAAATTTAATTTCTGCTGAATAATCTGAAAGCCAAGTACCTACTTCACTAGAGATACAAATTATATGATTACTTTTCCTCCAAATAAATACCAAAAGTGGCATTAAGAATTTTTTCAACAACTTAAATGAAGCCTTTCCTTCAAGATATGTGTCATATTTTCCATGAATAGACACAATCCATTTTGGCTTATGATTTAAAAATGAATTTATAGCATAAAACATTGAGTCACTTCTTGGTTGGTGTGTATGTACTATATCAAAACCCATTTTTTTTTGAATATTAAAAAGAGTTCGATAAGAAATTGGATTAAATAATCTTGGTGCATTTAATCTATATACTTTGTTGACTATCTCTTTAAATTGAGACTCCAATGAAGCCATATTTTTTTTATCTGGCCCAATTGAAATTACATACAATTCATGTCCTTCATTTCTTTGAGCTTTAACTAAATCTAATAAATGGGTTTCTGCGCCTCCCCCTGATAATGAATTTATAACATGACAAATTTTCATTAGTTATCAAACCTTGGAGTAATCCATGTAGACTTATATGGAAAAATATAAGCTTTCGAAAAATCTTTTATACTTAGTGCTGAGAAACGTACAACACTTTTAGAAGTGGTTACGTTATTTGGAATTGGGGAGATGAAGTTAGCTTTCATCAATTCTTTTTTATACGAATAAAGTTCTCTAATGTCCATTAATTTATCAGAGTAATATTTAGTACTATCAATTTGAATAAACATATTGCTTTGCAATTTTTTATTAGAAAATCCAAATTCTTGAATAATTTTTGTTAAAAAAATATTTTTTTCCACTATTAATTCTGATGTATAACAGTCGATGTTCACTTGATCAATATTTATTAAAATAGTATCTAAATCTTGATTTATTGAGTTTTCAATTACATATTGAAAACGATGATGTCCATCTAAAATATACATCTCATCTTTTAAACTCAATTCTTCTTCAATATTTTCAAAAAAAACTCCTAAAACGATTGGTGTGGCATTTAAAACTCTTGTTGTAATTTGATTTTGATCTGAAGTTTCCTCGTGGGGATAAATTATATTTTTTAAATTAAGTAGATTTAAACTTGTGGAAAAAGCTAAAACTGTAGGATCTGAAGTGCTAGCTTGTTTAAATTCTTGAATTATCATTAGTATTACTTTACAAAGTCTTCTAATAGAACTAAAAAATCATCGATCATTTCATCGGTTATGCTGTTGTAATTACTCACCCTTATTCCACCAACACTCCTATGGCCATTTAAGCCAATAAACCCATTTTCCACAGAATGATTTAAAAATTTTTGTGTTTTAAAGCCTTCTTTAAAATCAAAAACAATATTTGAATAACTTCTTAAGTTTTTTGGAGCTGGTAACTGAAAATAATCATTATTTTCGTCTAAATACTGGTATATTTTATTAGCTCGTTTAGAGTTATTTTCCTCTATTTTTTTTATTCCACCAGATTTTATAATCCAATCAAGCATCTTAGACAAAACATAAATTGAGAATGTGGGTGGTGTATTGAATGAAGAATTTTTTTTAATGTGATTTTCAATATCCAGGTAACTAGTTTTAGTATTCTTTTCGTGAAAGCCTTGTCTAAATATACAAATTGTTACTCCAGGTATTCCTAAATTTTTCTGTGCTCCGGCATATATATAGGATAAATTACTCCAATCAAATTTATACGAGCATATATCAGAAGACATATCAACAATAAGCTTTTTATTTGTAAAAGTATTGAAATCTCTTATTTGTATACCTTCAATAGTTTCATTAGAAGTAAAATAAAGATATTCTTCATCAGAGTTCGCAATATCGGTAAGAGCATTCTCATATCCAATATGTTGAATATTATGATTTGAAATTTTATTTCCAAAGTAGAGTTCGAAATCAGAGTGTGTTTTTTCTCCCCATGTACCTGAAATTAAAAAAGATATATTATCAATTAGACTTTTCTTATTTACAGGTATAAAAGTATTTTGGAAGGTTGCACCTCCTTGAATAAATATTATTTGGAAATCATCAGGAATATGAAGTATTTTACGAAGTTTACTCTTTGAAATACTGACTAATTCTTCATATGCAACACTACGATGTGATAGCTCCAAAACTGAATAACCAAGATCTTTGTAGTCAATAATTTCTTTAGAAATATTTTGTAATATCTCATTTGGAATTTTTGATGGACCAGCTGAAAAATTATTTATCTTCATGACTTTCCATTTTAAACATAAGACCTAGGTACAAACCAAAAACAGGTAACAAATCTTCAAACGAAGCTAGAGAAATTGAGATTAATACAAGAAGTATTTTAAGACCATTCTTGAAATTATGGTTTAAAAAACCTAAAACAAGTAGGAAAACTAAAATTCCATATAGTGGTCCAATTGAAAAAAAGTTAAAAAGAAAATTGTTTTGAAGATTAATATCCTCATAAAGTAAAAAATATCTACCTGTACCAAAAGATTTAGCAAGATATTGAATAGTTAAATACTTTGGAGAAGTTCTATTAACTAAGTAGTTTTCTCTTTCTACTTCAGTAGATAAATATTCAGTATAAAGACTATTTGTATTTTGAAAACCAAAACCAGTCCCATATTTTATAAATTGACTTGTGAAAGAGACGATATCAGATCTTTCCCTGTCCTCGAATTGAAGACTATTTAATTTATTAATATTAAATTCAAAATCTTCAGTTGTATCAGAATTTCTTTCTAGCCCGCTATTTAAATCTTTTGATTCATCCACGGTGTATTGAGGGCATTCTAAATTAGAAGGGCTAATATCACATTCTTTAATAGGTGCAAAAAAAGTAATCAAGAAGACAATAAAAAAATATAAAACCCCTTTATCAAATTTATTTATAAATATGTCAGTAATAAAAAATAATACAACAAGTAATAATGCAAATTCACTTTTTGTTAATCCAAAAACTACGCCTGACAAAAAGTAAAAATATGTTCTAACTCCAAACTTATAATGTAATACTAAAAAAGCTGGAAATAGGAGTGACACTAAAAATATTGGTTCCCTAAACGTACCAACCATTCTATGACTACTTGATATCCAAAAATTTGACTGAACATCAAATCCAAGTATTCCCGTTCCTGGACGATTTCTATAAGGTTCATAAAAATTAAAAATTTGTGATACAAATGTATAAATTGAGAAAATTGATATTACTAAATAAACTTTGTTTAAAGCTGTCAATATATCGATGTGGTTATTCAAATTAAATGTGATATACAAAATATAAACAAATGCCGTAAAACTAAATATTCTTAAAAAGATATAACTCAATTCAACATCAATATTTGATGTATTAATTAAAGTTGGAGACAATGAAGTTAATATGAGAATTAAAGTAATTTGATTAAGTTTAATTTTATTTTTAAGGCTCGTGAAAACAAATATTATAAATAATAAGCCATTACCAATCCATGTGAGAGGAATTGAAAAAATTTGATATGAATCTAAAAAAAGTAACAGAAGCGGAAATATATAAAGCAATTCAGGCATGGAATTTGAAAGAGATACTTTTTTTAACATTACCTTAACTTTAACTTGAGAATTTAAATATTACTTAAGTTATTTATTGAGATGCTTTAGTTTTGAAGTAAATATAAATTTCATAAAATTTTTGAAAAATCATGCCCGCAGAAATAGATATAGCAACACCATTGAATGTTAGAGATTCAATTAACATAAATGAAAGGGCTACAAAAATTATCAAATAAATAAGTCTTCCAATTGTATGTTGTGTGATTAATTCACTTAAAAATAGGTAATGTCTTGTCCAGAAAGTTAATAAATAAGTTATGTACCCGATAAGCAGAATTAGTAATGGAGTGTAAGAAGTTATATAATCACTTCCAGCAATAAGAATAATGATATCCTCTCCGTAAATTATATAAGTTAAAATGATTCCAACTGAAATAGGAGATAAAATATTTAGAGTTAATTTACGAAAATTATAATTGTTATCTTTATTGATTTTATTTAGCATCCAAGGTGAAAATGCAACAACAATATAATTGACTGGTTCAACCAACTTTCTAGCAACTCTATAGATACCAGCTGAGTAAAAGTCTGTTAAAAGACCAATTACCACTACATCTAACTGTGCGGGAATTAACCCTACAGCCTGATCTGTTCTGATTTTAAAGAAATTATTTTTTGATATTTCTATATATTCTCTAAAGCCAACTTTTTTATACTTATTTTTATTACTAAAGATTAGAACAAAGAAGATAATCAAGCCCGTTAAGAAACTGTGTATAGATAAAGCTATAAAAAAATTTTCTATAGTAGGATTCTTTAAAATAAAAAATACAACTAAACCAAAACGTAACATACTCACACTACCCTCAACCAATGAATAAGTTTTCATATCCCCTGTGTATGTAAAGGTTCCTTTAAAAACTTCAAGAAGGTTTAAAAATACTCTCGAACAAATAAAAAGTAATAAATAATTAGGAATTGATTTAATATCTAGCAATTCATAGTTTGCAGCAATAATTAGTAAAGTTAACGAAAGCAAAACTGAAAATAAACCCATGAATAATTCAAAAATAATAGAACTTCTTAAAAAATTTCCATCATAACTTTTATAATTTAAAAGAACTAAATCAGAATTTCTAGAACTAAGAAACCTGAAACAAAGACCAATGATACCTAAGTAAACTCCAATAACCCCGTATGATTCAGGGCCAAGGCTTTTAGCAACAATTCTAATTTGTATAATTGCAACCACTGCAATAGTTCCCTGAGATATAAGCAGCTCTTTAGTTTCAAATAAGAATTTTTTCATAATTTTATGTGGAGCTGAGGGGATTTGAACCCCTGACCTCTTGCATGCCATGCAAGCGCTCTGCCAGCTGAGCTACAGCCCCCAATTCTTAAGATTATCCATGTTGGTAAATTAACTCACAATCAAAATATAAATCTTCAAGCATATAGAAATCTCGAGACTCCTTAGTAAAAATATGAATCAAAATATCTTTAACCTCAATAAGCATCCAGGAGGAATTCCTTCCTTCAAGAATTAAGTTAGATTTATCAAAAATTAATTCATTAAGTTTTTTAACCACTCCATTCATTTGGGTACTAGATGTTGATGTACAAATAATGATACTTTGATGACTTGAGTCAGTATTTCCCTTATATAAATTTAAATTCTGTAATTTTTGACTCTCAAGAGTATCAACAATACTGTCCAGAAAGAATGTTTCAATATATTCTTGTTTTTGTATTTTTGACACCTATAAATATATTACCATGTATTTATAAAGGCACTATTGTAAGAGTGAGGACATTTTGAAAAAAATTATCATCATAGGCGCAGGTGAAGTTGGTAGCTTTCTTGCAAACAAACTTTCTAGCGAACAACATGATGTAACACTTATTGAATCGAACGATTCAAAAGTTGAAGAGTTAAACTCCACCCTAGATGCACTTGTAATTAATGGAAATGGAGGTAGCCCATCTTCACTTATGCAAGCTGGAGCAGAGTCGGCCGATTTGATTATTGCGGTTACAGATGATGAAAATGTAAATATGCTTTCATGCTACCTTGCAAAAAATATGGGTACGAAAAAATCATTTGCAAGAGTTCAAGATAGTTCTCTCAAAAGTGAGCTAGATGAATTAAACATTGATCAAATTATTGACCCTTCTGAAAGTGCTTGTGATGAAATAGAAAAGCTTCTTTCTAGAGCAGGCATTTATGATATTCATGAATTTAGTGGTGGAAAAATACTTTCTGTTGGTGGAGTTCTTACTAAAGACTCTCCTTTAATCAGTAAAAAATTATCTGATATTCATGAATTTGGAGGTAGGGAAAACTGGTTAGTTACTGCATATGTCCGAGAGGGAGATTCGTATATTGCTAATGGAGAAACAGTATTAGATGTAGATGATCATGTAAAAATTATTGTAAAAAGTGGGGATATCCAAACTGCAACAGCCTTAATAGGTATTGACTTCAATTATCAAATTAAAAAAGTGATTATAATTGGCGCTTCCAGGTCTTCCGAACTGTTAGCTGAAAGACTTTATAAAGATTACGAAGTAGTGGTCATTGATGATAATAAAAAAGATTGTAATAGAATTGCAGAGAATAACTCACATGTAATTGTTGTAAATAATGATCCCCGAGATCCAAAAAACCTCATAGACCTCGGTGTAGGTTCAGATACAGCAATAGTAGCACTAAGTAAAAATGATTCTAAGAATATAGTGTGTTCTTTAGTAGGAAATGCATTAGGCGTTCCGGAAATAATAACTAGAGTTAATAAGATAGATTATCTTGAACTTCTAAAAGAAACATCTATCCAAGCAACAATATCAACAAGAATAACAGCTGCTAACTCAATTTTACAAGATGTAAGATCTGATCAGGTAAAGTCTGCACTTACTTTTGAAGATACAGAAGTGGAAGCGTTAGAAATTCTTCTCTCAGAAAACTGTCATGTTCTAGACAAATCTTTGACTGAATTAGAACTTCCTAAAAATTGTTTAATTGCTGGGGTGACAAGAAGAGAAAAAACATACATTCCTTCTGGTGATTGGAAGTTTGGAAACAAAGATAGATTAATCGTTTTTACATTACCTGAATCAATTGATGAAATTGAAAACGTATTTTGTTAAATTCTAATGCTTAAAATAATTCTATTTATCAGTGGAGGTCTTTTACCCGTTCTTGGAATATCGTTACTTCCATCAATGATCCATGCTTATGTAAATAAAACAACGGACTATGCCAACTCGCTACTTTTTTTATTTTTATCATCAATACTTATTTCATATTTAATTAGAAAATATATTAGTCCTGCTCGCCAACTTAATACGATACAAGGGTTTGGAGCTGTAGGTCTATCATGGATTCTTTTATCCTTGTTTGGTACATTTCCTTATATATTTTCAAATATCAATTTAAGCTATGTAGATATCCTGTTCGAGACAATTTCTGGTTTAACGACAACTGGCTCTTCGGTAATTACTAATGTAGAATCAGTTGATAAATCTCTTCTTATTTGGAGGTCCACTACTCAATGGCTTGGTGGTATGGGCATAATCGTGTTAACAATAACAGTACTGCCATTAATTGGCTCTGGAGGCATAAACCTATTTAAAGCAGAATCTCCCGGTCCTTCAGCAGATAGGCTAACTCCAAAGTTTAAAGATACAGCAAAATTATTGTGGATAGTTTATATTTCATTAACAATTATTGAAACTGTGCTTTTATTCGTTTCTGGTTTGACATTATTTGACTCTTTTAATCACTCTTTAACAACACTCTCTACTGGAGGGTTTAGTACATTTAATTCATCTGTAAGTAATTTTTCTCAACAAAGTAAAGCAATCATCAACGTATTTATGTACCTTGCTGGAATTTCATTTATATTACTCTTGAGAACTTTTAGATCTCGTAGTTTAAAGGATTTTTATAAAAGTACTGAATTTAAATTCTATACATCTATTGTGATTACGAGTTCAGCAATATTTTTTGTTAAAACATATTCTATTTCAACTGGAATTGGTGAAGCAATAAACAGTGCTTTTTTTACATCTTTAGCTCTAATTACAACTACTGGCTTTACAAATTTAAATTATGAAGATTGGAATATTAATTATAGAACTTATATTCTAGGTCTGATGTTTTTAGGTGGTATGGCTGGATCAACAGCTGGAGGTATAAAAACAATAAGAGTGATAGCTTTACTAAAATCAGTCAGAAACGAGATTAGAAAAATATTTTACCCCAACGCCATATTTAAAATAAGAATGTCGAAATCAATTTTGCCAGAAAAAATGATTGAATCTGTTCAAACTTTCTTTATTCTATATGTTGCTATTTTTGTCATGGGAACCTTTGCTTTAAGTATTTCTATTAACACATTTGGTAATGCTATTTCTTTTGAGGGGGTTTTAAGTGCTGTTGCATCAGCAATGAATAATATAGGTCCTGGCCTAGCTGAAATTGGACCAGTAGAAAACTACTACTTTCTTGACAATACCTCAAAAGTTATTTTAAGTATTTTGATGGTTATTGGAAGGCTGGAAATCTTTCCAATAGCAATACTTCTATATAAAAAGACTTGGAAATCTTAATATACTGATTCTTTTTGGATAAATTGAATAACATTCTCAGGCAAATGTTCTGATAAACTTTTATTATTTATAATTAAGCTTCTGATTTCGGTAGAACTAATGTCTAACTCTTTCCCAGAGATTGTATAGTAATCAAATGGAAAATGTTCTTCAATTTGGATGGTGCCAATATCACGTCTTGGAGCAATCAAAAATTGTACAAAATTATCTAAAATTTCATAATTGTGCCAAGACTTAATTCCTAATGCAGCATCAGCACCTAATATGAAAAACGAACAATTTTTATCTAAGCCTAGCTTTTTTAATGTATTTGCAGTATAAGTAGGTTCTTCTTGATTATTCTCAATGTCACTAATTTCAAACTTACTTTCATTATCTATTAATAAACTTGTCATCTCATATCTTTTTTCATAAGAGACAGGGCTATCTTTTTGCCAGGAAAAACCAGCAGGAATAAAAAGTACTTTATCAAGATTAAACTGATTTAAAGATCTATAAGCTATTTCTCTATGCGCAAAATGTGGAGGGTCAAATGTTCCACCAAGTATTCCTACTTTCATTACTTAATAACCTTTTTAAAATTAATATTTTCAATAAATTTTTTAAGTTGAATAAAATTTCTTACTTCACTATAAGACTCACATATCTTTTGAAAATCCATAAACCTGCTATCCCCAGTATTCCAATACTGTTGTCGCTCTGGATTCATCCAATATATATTATCAAAAGACTTTGATAGTTTGGTTATAGTTTCTTCAGATATCGATCTATAGTTATTTCTAGCATCACCAATCACAAGTAAGGAATTGTTTGAGGAATTTACAATTTTTTTATTCAATATCAACTCATCAAATGAACGTTGATAATCGGAGTGGCCATCTGCTTTTACAAAACTATTCCAATTATTTAAGATACTTTTAATATTATTAATTTTCATTTTTTGCAAATCTTTTGTAATTTCAGTTAGGCCATCAATAAATACAAAAGCTTTTACAGATCTGAATCTTTGAACTATTCCAAACAATAAAGTCAATCCAAACAATGAGTAAAGAGCCATTGAGCCACTTATGTCACATAATAAAATCAATCTTGGCTTCTTTTTAACTCTTGGCTTAAAAACTGTTTTGTATAAAGAACCACCATTTTGTAAAGACTTTCTAATAGTCTTTCTGAGATTTAACTTACCTTTAGATAGAGAATTAGAGTGTTTAATAAATTTATTAGCCAACATCATTCCAAGAATCTTTGTTTCTTTTAGTAGTTTATTTCTCTCATCATTGTCTGTATATAAAAAATCTGTTTCTTCGAGATTTTCTTTTTGGCTTAAGTCGTTTGGTATATATGATTCTTTAAATTGATTTCTCATCTCCTGAATGAGTTCAAGTAACTTCATATCTAAATTACTAGTATAGTTATCTTTGTTTTGGCTATTAACAATCTCGTCAAGTTCTGTATCAAATGAAATATTGAAAAAAGAAATCTCATTTTCATAAAACTGAGATTTCTTAATCTGGTTTAACCAATACATATTTGAAACTGGTCTACTAAAATCAATTTCACCAAAATTGCTGAGGATGTCCTTGGATATGTCTTGAAACCTAGTTTTTAAATCATCTGCATTCTTATTGAAATAATTTTTATCGTTGTATTCATCTAAAGTTATGAACTCACGGTCTTCCTGCTTTACAACATGTCCAAAATACTGGAAGATTAAATCTTTTAACTTATCTTTTTCAATCTTATTAGTTGGTAATAAATGGTACATAATTTGTAATTCATTACTAACCTCCTTAAAGTCTTGCATATTTAAATAATTTATTAAATCACTAAATCTTTCAGACGGAAATTGTAAATTGTTTTGTTTACAAATTGATGAAAAATTTATTACTTCATCAGTTTGTAAATTCATTGTCTTGTTTTATTTTTTCTATGTATATAGCTTGATCATCATTGTCTTTAATCAAAATTCCAATATTAGAATCTAGCTGATCGTAATTATTTTCATGATTATATTTTACCCATTCAACTGTTTCGATTAAAGATGGAGGTTTGTTTAAATTAAGTTTTCTTAGAAATGCACTAAAAAGTGAGTATTTCTTAGCTTTGTCTTCAGAAATTGAATCTACATTATTTAATATAACCTTTGTCTCTATCTCAACAGATGGGTAATCTAGATAAAAATAAATACACCTTCTTCTCAAAGCTTCAGATAATTCCCTTGTTGCATTTGAAGTTAAAATTGTTAAATTATTCTTCTTGCCAACAATAGTTCCAAGTTCAGGAATAGTTACTTGATTTTCAGCTAAAACTTCTAAAAGTAAAGCTTCAAATTCCTCATCTGATCTATCAATTTCATCAACTAAGAAAACACAATTATCATTTTTTATTGACTGCAGTATTGGTCTTTCAATTAAATAATCCTCAGTAAATAAATCTTTTTCATTTTTTTCATTTTGTATTGATAGAAGTTGTTTCTTGTAATTCCATTCGTAAATAGCTTTATCTTCATCTATGCCTTCATGACACTGAAGCCTAATTAGTTCTTTTTGAAGTAATTTAGATAATGTTTTTGCTAAATATGTTTTTCCAGTTCCAGCGGGGCCTTCTATTAATAGCGGTTTGTTTAGAAAGATAGCAGCGTTAACTACATCTACAAGATCTTTCGTTGCAAAATAATTGTGTTTTTCAAATTCTTTAATATCAATTTTTGATAATTTCATTTTCTAATAGTTCCATTTCCCTTAACAACATATTTTTCTGATGTGAGAGCTTCAAGACCCATTGGGCCCCTTACGTGTAATTTTTGTGTACTAATTCCAATTTCAGCACCAAATCCAAACATTTCTCCATCTGTAAATCTTGTTGAAGCATTTACGAAAAGTACAGAGGAATCGATTGAACTTGTAAAAAGTTCAGCAGCTTCATCTGATTCAGTAAGTATAGATTCAGTGTGACCTGAAGAAAATAGATTTATATGATTTATAGCATCATTTAAATCATCTACGACTTTAATTGCCAATTTTAAATCATGAAATTCAGTTTCATAATGCAAATCAGTCGCTTCTTCAATTTTCCCATGATTATTTACAATCTTCTTATCAAGAAATAGCTCTACATCTGCATCTAGTAATGATTGAATAATTTCCTCACCCATTTCTTTATAAATATCATCATGAATAATGAGGGTTTCTAATGCATTACAGACTCCAGGTCTTTGTACTTTTGAATTAAGAATTATATTTATAATATCGCTTCTTTTTGCATCAGAATGTACATAAAGGTGAACATTTCCGTCTCCATCGAGGATAAAAGGGACTTTCGCATTCTCAACTAAGGCATTAATAAGACTTCTTCCGCCTCTTGGAACAATAAGATCTATATAATCTGTCATCTGCATGAACTTAAGTGTGTCTTCACGGTCTTTACTATCTATTAGCTGAACAATGTTCTTATCTAAATTATTTTTTTGTAGTGCATTTTGGAGTGTTTGTAATATTGCTTTATTTGAATCTAAACAATAACTTGATCCGCGCAGAATAACTGCGTTACCAGATTTCAAACAAAGTCCAGAAACATCGCTAGTAACATTTGGCCTTGCCTCATAGATAACTCCAATAACCCCAAATGGGTTTCTTACTTTACTAATTGATAAACCATCATCTGACATCCACTCTTTCGTGATCTCACCCACTGGATCAGGCAGAGGAATAATTTTCCTCAATCCATTAGACATTCCTAATATTCGCTCTTCATTTAAAGTTAATCGATCAATTAATGCAGTAGAAAGATCTAGTTCTTTTGAATTTTCTAAATCTAGTTTGTTAGAAGTGAGTATGCTGTCTTTGTTATTTATCAACTCTTGGGACATGTCATAAAGAACTGTGTTCTTTTCTTCAGTGCTCAATCTTGCAATGACTTTAGATGCTTTTTGAGCATTAATTCCAATTTCATTAAACATATGTAAAGGTTAATTAAGATTTCTTATTAGTAAAATTATTTACAAAATAATTAAATCATCTTTATGAATTAAAACCCCATTTTTATTTTTATCATCTGAAGCTATTTTAGCTAAGCCCTTTGCGACTACATTTTTGTCAAAAACTATTTCCAAACCATCATTAATGTTAAACTTTTTATCAACATCAATGACTCCAGAATATAGGAGTGAAGCATCGTTCTTTAAGGCAGAGTACGCTCCTTCATCTATAGTGACCCTTGAAATTGGTCGCATTCCATATGCAATCCACAATTTTTTTAATCTTATTTTATTTTCTGATTCTAAAATTAATGTTCCTACTTGTTCTCCATTTATAGCCTTTGTAATATTTTCCTCTGACCAAGAAATAATTTGAGTTGGTATACCAGAAAATCCTGCCATTTGAGCTGCCATTATTTTTGTTGAAAAACCTCCTTGGCCTTCACCGTGTTCAGATATGGGAATAAGATCAGTGAGTTGTGATGAATCGTATTGAATAAAATCAATTACTTTTGCTTCAGAATTTTTATCAGGATTAAAATCATACAAGCCTTCTTTATTAGTAATAATCAAAAGCTTTGATGCATTTACAATAATTGACACTATAGCTGACAAACGATCGTTATCACCAAATTTTAATTCCTCAGTAGCAACAATATCGTTTTCATTGATAACTGGAATTATATTTTGAGATAATAACTCATTTAAAGCTTGGGTGGTGTTGATGAATTGTTCTCTATCATCAATGAGATTCTTTGTAATCAAGACTTGTGCAATTTTTAAATTATATTTAGAAAATATTGTTTGATATTCATTAATTAACTTTATCTGTCCAACAGAGGATGCTACTTGTAGTTTCTTCATTGAGGTCGGTCTAGATTTATAATCTAACTCATATGCTCCTAAGCTTACAGCTCCAGAAGTAACAATTACGAAATTATGAGATTCTTGGAGTTCTTTAATTTTCTGAGCTAGAGAAATAACAATAGCTTCCATGAGTTTTCCCTCTCTGATTAAGGAAGTAGTTCCTATTTTTATAACAACTGTTTTTTTATTTTTTGTATTCAAACTCTAAGTTTCCTAACACTACGATATCACCATTTTGTATACCTTCGTCTTGAAGCATTTGAGGTAGTGGAGACTTTTCATACCTATAAAAAATTTCATTATTTACTTCCTCACTACTTCCTGATAGGCCAATTATATATTCAACAGCTGAACCAGTACATATAAACTTATTTTCTTCAAAAAAGATATTCAAATCGTCATCATTAATTGTTATTTTTTGAAAATCTTCATAAATTCTTTCAAACCCTTCATTGTATATTTCTTCAATATTTTTAATAAGATTATCTAATCCTCCACCTTCAAGTGCGGAAATATATTTATAATTTTTATCATCTTTCTCTATAGAATCAGATTTATTTACAACTTTCACAACTGGAATTTTGCAAAGACTTTTATCAAATTCCTCGATTTCATTAAATAGCAAACTGATTTGATCGTCCAGTGAATATTTATCATTTAGCGGATCTAACAAATAAACTATAATTTTTGTATTTCTTAAATGTTTAAGAACTTTTTTACCCATCCCCACACCTTCAGATGCACCCTTGATTAGTCCGGGTAGATCACAAATTGTTAATTTAAAGTTAGAATTATTCAAGATGCCAAGGTTTGGTGTAATGGTAGTAAATTCATAATCACCAATCTTTGCTTTAGAGTTTGTTAATTGGGATATAAGTGTACTCTTACCAGCATTAGGTAGACCAATTATTGCTAAGTCAGAATAGATAGAGTAAACAAGTTTTATATCTAATTTTTGTCTTTTCTGACCTTGTTCACAAATTTGTGGATTAGGATTTCTTTTAGAAATTAGGTCAAAATTACCTCTTCCTGGTCTTGAACCATTAATGACGGTATATGTTGAGCCATTCTCGTGTAAATCTGCATGAAGATTATTTTCAACAAAAACTTGTGTACCACTTGGTACTTCTATAACTAGATCTTCACCATTTTTTCCATTTTGATAATTTTTATTACCATCAGTCCCATTTTCTGCCTTAAGTGAACTGTTTGAAATTATATGAGAAAGATCATGTAAATCAGTGATTACTTTTATCTTTACTGAGCCGCCTGTGCCTCCAGATCCACCATTTGGGGATGACTTTGCTGAGGTATTTTTAAAACTTACTGATCCTGAACCACCAGCTCCAGAAAGAACTGTTAAATTGATTTCATCAACGAACATGAGTTCATTGCGGAATTACATTAATTAATTTTCGCCCATTCCTAGTTGAAAACTTAATAACACCATCTGCCTTTGCAAATAAAGTGTCATCTCCACCTTTAGAAACATTTTCACCTGGGTGAATTTTAGTGCCTCTTTGTCTTACAACAATAGAGCCAGCAGTAATTTTTTCTCCATCATAAACTTTTGTTCCAAGTCGTTTGGACTCTGAATCTCTTCCGTTCCTTGTTGAACCACCCGCTTTAGTTTTTGACATTACTCCTCCTCACTACCTTCAAGGCCTGCGATGTTTTTTATTTCAATAATCCTATTATCTTCTCTGTAGCCCATGCGTCTTCTATTTCCTGTTTTATTTTTATATTGAAAAATACGAATCTTTTTTGATTTAGTCTGATCTAGAAGCTCAATTTCAACTTTAAAATTTTTAAGTTCCTTTTCTTCAGTAACTATTTGCCCTTTCCTTGGGCTAACTAAAATTGGGGTTAGTGATGTTTCTGAAAAGCTATTAGAAACAAGTAATTTATCCCCAATACTAACTCTCTCTTGAGAAGAACCAATTTTTATAACAGCATATTTACTCATAACTCAATTACTCTACTACAGCTTCCGACTCAAGCAAACCATCTTCTATCGATTTGTTTGAAAATATATCATTAATAATTAATCCTCGACCATTACATTTTTCACATTCATCTGAGAAGCTTTCGATTAATCCCGCAGCTACGTTTTTTCTAGTCATTTCAACTAGGCCAAGTCTTGAAATATCAAATACTTGTGTTCTGGTCTTATCCTTTGCTAATTCCTGTTTGAATTTGTTTAATAAACTTTGCTGTTTTCTTGTTGACTCCATATCAATAAAATCAATAACTATTATTCCTCCAATATCCCTTAATCTAAGTTGTCGTGCAATTTCTTCAGCAGCCTCAATATTGTTTTCATAAACTGTCTCTTCAAGGCTGTTTTTACCAACAAATTTACCTGTATTAACGTCTATAACAGTTAACGCTTCAGTAGGGTCAATAATTAGGTGACCACCTGATGGTAACCATACCTTTCTATCAAGAGCTTTCTTAACCTGATCTTCTATGTGGTATCTTTCAAATAAATTTAATTCATCCTGATAGTGATCAACTATTCCAACTATCTCTGGAGATGTTTGTTGGACATAATCTTTAATCTCTTCAAACTGAGATTTTTGATCAATCAATAACTTCTTAAAAGTGGTATTTAAGTGTTCTCTAATAACCTTTAAAAATACATCTGGTTCTTGATGTATCAATTTTGGTGCGTCACCACTTTTATAATTGCTTACAGTCTCCCATTCTCCAACAAGTTTATCTACATCTACTTTTAAAGACTCCTCACTTACTCCTTCTGCGGCCGTCCTTACAATTACTCCAAAATTATTAGGCTTTATTTTTCTTATAATTCGATCTAATCTATCACGTTCATTATCTGACAAACGTCTTGAAATACCTTTAGTTTTTGAATTAGGAATGAGCACAAGATATCTTCCTGGTAGGGAAATTTGACCTGTTAAACGAGCTCCTTTCTCACCCATAGCATCCTTAACAACCTGAACTAAAATTTCCTGATCAGGTTTCAATAAGTTTTCAATTTTAGAGGCTTTTGTTGAGCCTTCAATATCCGCAACATAAAGAACACCATTTTTTTCTTCTCCAAAAGAAACAAATGCTGCTTCCATTCCAGGTAAGACATTCTTAACTTTTCCTAAATAGATATTTCCTACTTTTGATTTTCCTGTGTTTTCTGATGAATAGTACTGAACTAAAGTTGGTCCTTCTAAAATAGCAACTTTAGAAACTCCATTTGATGTACTTATTAACATCTGCTTCTTTTCTACAGATGGTACAGGTAGGGGTGTTTCTCTAAACCAAGTAGGATTTTTTTGTTTCCTATTTTGATTTTTACGATTTGATACAGAAGTGGTACCAGATTTAATTTTTACTTTTTGACCATTAAACCATTTAGTAGTGGTATCGTCTAAATTATTACTTTTTCTGACTATTTTTGATTTCTTGAATAGACCAAACATTAAAACCTCCATGAAGACAATTATTAAAACTTAACATATTCAAAGAGTAGTAGTGTTTTAAACTTAAATCACAAGGTTATTCTCAATAAAAATTCTATTAATTATTCCAAAAATAGAAGATATTGCAATTATAGATGACCCTCCAAGGCTAAGTAATGGAAAAGGGTCTCCAGTCAAAGGTATTAATCCCAAAACTGTAGCTATGTTAATAAAAATTTGAAGATATAAAAGTATTATGAAACCTGAAAGCAAAAACTTCTCAAAATTTGAATCAGTTGTAGTTATAAGTGAATATACTCTTAGGCCAAAAATTGCCCAAAAACCTAAAAGGACTACACAGCCCAAAAAACCAAATGACTTAGAAAATGATGAAAAAATAAAATCAGTTGTTTGAACCGGAACAAATATATCAATATTGCTAGTGTTGGACAAATTTTCTCCTAGAAAGCCACCTAAAGATATTTGTAAACGACTTTGTTGCTGAGAAAAATCTTTAACTTCATTAGAATAAAAATCAGTAATTCTCTCTATTTGAAAAGTATTTACTAAATTAAATTCTAAAAGTACAAAAAAAACAGTAAATGTTAGCAGTGAAAATGCTACTAAATTTTTAAGCTTTACATCTGTTAGAAAAAAAAGAAAGAACACAAGCAATAGCAGTATTACCGTAGTTCCTAAATCTGGCTGTATGTAAATTAATAGAAGATTAGTAATTACTAGACCTATTGTAAAAATATTATTACTCTTCCTAGACAGTGCGTTAGCGAGAAATATTACAAATATAACTTTAGTGAACTCAGATGGCTGAAAATCAAAAATCCCTAAGTCATAACGTCTTCTGGCACCTAAACTTTCTTCAGTGAATAATACGCCTATTAACAAGATAGTTGAGGAAATCATTAGAACTGTACTTAATGAAATTATGTTACTTATAGGAATATAGGTAAAAAAGAAAAATACAAACAATCCTAAAATCGTAAAGATAATTTGTCGTACAAGGATGTTTTCAAGATTAAATGAAAGTTCAGATGTTATGTTGAACAAGGTAAACCAAGAAATTACATTAAAAAGAAGGTATTGGAAAATTACATAGATGTTGGTACCTTCTGGTCCTAATAAAGTTATTTTTCTATTTATCATTCCGTAATTTCTCCAAACTCTACTGGTGTTAAGTCAGATTCTCTTAAATGCTGAATTATTCTTCTAGATATTGGAGCAGCAACAGCACTTCCAGATCCACCTTCTTCGACAACAGTAACTACTATATACATAGGGTTTGAAATTGAGTCAACTCCTACAAACCATGAAGTGTTATTTAGCTCTCCTGCGTTTTGAGCAGTCCCCGTTTTTCCACCGATATCAAATATCTGATCCCCCATAATTTGAAAAGATCGATATGCAGTACCACCTGGATTAGTAACTAAATTCAGATCATTTAGTAAAAATTCAACAAATTCCTCGCTGATATTAATATTTTCAATATTTCTATCAGAACTATCTAGTGATATGAAAGGTGCTGATTTCTCACCCGTTAATAAAGTTCTATATGCGTTTGATACCTGAACGGGAGTTGTGGTTATTGCCCCTTGACCGATAATCAAATTCATAAGATCTCCACCTAGCCAACCTTCTGGTCTAACTAATTCAGGCCTTGAGATAGTCCATTCTTCGAATAATTCACGATCCGGTACAACTCCCTCTTTCTCAAATGGTAAATCTATATTAGAGAGAGAGCTAAATCCTAACTGTTTAGAATACTCTTGTAGGAGAGCTTCTGAGTCAGTATTACCAAATGTTCTCCATATTTTTAATGCAATATCCCAAAAGTAAACATTGCAGGACTGTTTTATTGCTTGACTTAAATTGACTTTCCCATGGCCATCAGCTTTCCAATCTTGATATACCTGCTTTGAGCCATCGTCAAAACCAAAAGAAAGGCTTCCTTCACAATCAATATAATCTTGTGCGTTTAATGCTGTTTCAGGAAAAATACCTTCATTTAAAGCAAGCCAATAAGCTACTACTTTAAAAACGGAGCCTGGAGGGTACAATCCCTGAATAGCAAAATTATTAAAAGCTTTAGTTCTATTTAGCTGTTTAAAGTCAAACTCAGATATTCCGAGTACAAATTGATTTGGATCAAAGTCAGGAAGAGATACCATTGAAACAATTTCCCCAGTATCAATTTTTTGAACAACAACTGCTCCCCTCTCTATCAAATTTATAGTGTCAAAATTTTTATTTGCTAAAGTAATCCCCGCTTGTAGTGATTCTTTTACAATATTTTGAGTTTCAGTATTTAACACAAGTTGAATATCTTTTCCAGATACTGGAGGCTTTATTTCTACAATGTCTCCGTTTTGAACAATAACTTCGGAAGCTACACCACTTATAGTATTTTCGTAATATCTTTCTAATCCAGTCTTGCCTACTATCTCATTATTAATAGATTTAGGAAAATCATTTTGTTCGTCTTTATTTGGTTTCCCTATATATCCAATTACATGAGAAAAAAGTTCTTTGTATGGATACGTTCTTGTTGGTAAATTAAATACCTCGAAAGCTTCATAGTCTAAAAGCCTTAACCTTATATCAGTGTTATATTCAGAGAGATTGATTATTTTAGTAAATACATCATTAGACTTAAAAAATTCGTCGATTTCTGATGAAGTAATGTCTTCAAAATTAAATTCGAGAAGTTGAACATATATATTTTTATTGTTATCATTTATTTTTCTAAGATTTAAAAACAAATATGGTTCGAGATTACTAGTAGCTAATTTATTACCATTAATATCAAATATCTCTCCCCTTGCAGCTGGTATGTAAAATACTTCAAAATTTTGATTTTCAATCTGTTGAGTATTTTCTTGATTATCTAACACTTGAAGGGCAAATAGATCACTAAATATTACAACCAAAAATATTGAAAATAATAGAAAAACAAAATTTAATCTATATTTATTAAACACGTAACCTCATTACTCTTTTTATTAATAAAAATAATAAGTAATTTACAAATATAGAAAGAGTAATGGTAGAGACAAAATTAAAACTCAAAATATTTGGAATGTTGTAAATTATATAATTTATACCAAAAATAAATGCTAATTTAAAATTAAAATCAACTAATTTTTCTTGCATATAATTTATTGATACTGAGACTAATAAAAAAACTATCGCATATACACCTAAATAATTCTCACTCAAAAAAATGTCGTAAATAAGACCTGTACCCATAATTGGAAAAATATTTTTATTATTAAATCTTGTTATTGAAAATATAAATAAAAGTACAAAAAAAGGAGCAACTGACAAGTACTTATTGAAAACTATTAAATTTAAAAAATTTTCGACAATCAAAATAATTGAAAAAAATATAAAGTTTGTAAGTAAATATAGTAGGTTCATTTTGACTTTGGAATGAACAATTGAGTGTTAAAAGTAAAAATATTTGAAAAGTTGAAAGATGAGTTTATTTGATTATTTACTAATTGAAAATTAATTGATCTAGTATCTACAACTGGGAATTTACCAGAATGGTTATATGAAATATCTGTATATAAAAAGTCTATATCAGTATTAAATGTCAAAATATTAATTGATGAAAGAGAGAGCTGATTACCATCAGATGAGAGTAAGTACTCATTATTATACTTATCAAGTAGTTGAATCTTAAAATTCTGTGATAAAAAGGTCTCTAATATAGAATAAGAATAGAAAACTTCCCTTAAATAACCAACAACATAGCCTGTATCATCTAAGACTAAATCTCCATTTTGAAAATTTTGATTTGTTCCTCCTGAAATTAAAAATTCATTTGATGAGTTTTTAATAATCAATGAAGTTTCAATAAAATTTGAATTATTAAAATTTTTGATAAGAGAAATATTTTCGAAAGATTCTATTTTTTCTTTTAAAGAGTTATTTTCAATTTCTAAAGCTCTGAGAGATTTTACTTCCTGCTCTAATCTTATATTTTCAGATACTAATTCTGCTCTTGAAGTTAATAAAGAATTAAAAGAATCAATATAAGTTGATTCAAAAACATTTAAATTAAATTCAAAAGTTAAAGACTTTGGAATGTAACTTGATATTTCTTTATTCGAAAAATAATCAACGAGTATTAAAAGACTGCTTAAAAATATAAAAAGAACATAAAGCACATAACTTCTTTTTGATTTTGATTGGGCCTCTAACATTGAATTAATTTGGTTTTGGAGAAAGTTTTAATATTGATTTGTAGTCTTGAAATCTTTCTAAACATATGCCAGAACCAATAACTACTGAACTCAATGGGTCTTCGGAAGTATTTATTGGAATACCTAAATCTTCAGCAATCTTTTTATCCATTTGTTTAAGTAAAGACCCTCCACCAGTTATCCATGCGCCATCTTTATCAATATCTGAAACTAATGCTGGAGGGGTTTGAGATAATGAAAGTCGTATTGCCTCAACTATATTGTTGACTACAGGCGATAGTGCATTTCGAACATCACTGGCTTCTAAAAGTACTTGTTTTGGTATGCCCTTTACGATATCTCGACCGGTTACTGTAACTTGTGGTTCCCTGTCGTATTGATATGCAGATCCAATTGCATGCTTAATACTTTCAGCAATACCTGAATCGACAAGTATCTGATGCTCTGATCTCAACCAGTCTATTAAAACTTCTGTCATATCCTCACCACCAACTCGGACCGAGTTTGCATTTACAATATCTCCCATCGAAATTACAGCTATTTCAGTAGTGCCACCACCGATATCAATTATCATATTTCCGTAAGGTTCAAAAATGTTTAAACCACTACCAATAGCTGCCGCCATTGGTTCCTCAATAGTAAATACTTCAGATGCTCCAGTAGCATGTGCTGCAGTTTCTATTGATCTTTGTTCTACACTCGTAACACCATTCGGAACACATATTACAATTCTTGGTCTTGAATATGCTCTTCCAATTGCTTTTGTTAATAATGTCTTAACTAATTCTTCAGCCATTTCAATTTCTGAAATAACTCCATCCCTTAATGGTTTTACTAACTCTATTGAGTCTGGAACTCGTCCAACAAGTTTTTTTGCTTCTTTTCCAATAGTAATTACAGAGTTGTCATTCTTATTAACTGCAAGTAATGTGGGCTCGTCAATCACTACACCCACTCCCTTGACGTATATAAGAGTATTTGCTGTCCCTAAATCAATAGCAATATCATTGCCACCAAATAAAGTTCTTCTTAAATTTAAACCAGCCATGTATACCTAGATTAATCTATTAAAGGTACATTTAAAATTTTTTATTCTGAAAAGAATAAATTTAGCTCTCTCTCAGCACTTGTATCAGAATCAGAACCATGGACAACGTTTTTATCAAGTTCTGTAGCTAAATCTCCTCTTATAGACCCTGGAGTAGCGTCAGAAGGGTTTGTAGCACCCATCAAATTTCTAATTTGTGCCACAACATTCTCTCCTTCAACTTGCATTGTAACAACCGGACCACTTGTTATGAAATCAACTAAATCATTAAAAAATGGTTTATCCTTATGTTCTCCATAATGTTCTTCAGCTAGTGATTTTGATATCATCATCATCTTAATTTTGGTAATTTCAAAACCTTTTTCCTCAACCCTAGAGATGACTTCTCCAACGAGGTTTCTTCTTACTCCATCTGGTTTTATCATAAAAAATGTTTTCATTATATATCCTTTTTAAACTCCCCAATTAAATATAAACTACCTAGCAATATAGAAGGATTTTTATTTTCTATAAATTTCTTTAAAGATACAACTTGATATTTGTGTTGAATTTTATCCAAATGTTCAATAATCTTAGCAACTTCTTGCTGTTCGAAAAAAGTGTTGTCCTGAATTAAATTAATTCTGTAATTTGTTTCTCTTGTGATTAAATTTAGAATTTCAAAATAGTCTTTTCCTTTTTTAAATCCTATAAATAAATCAATAAGTGGTGAGTCATCTATTCGATTAAAATCTGCTAAAAGAGACTTAACGCCTTCTAGATTATGCGCACCATCAATTATTTTTAAAGGTTCATTTTGAATAATTTCGAATCTTCCAGGATTATTAGGAAGTTTTATATTCATTAATTCATCGAAAGTACTTTCCTCAAGAAGCAAGTCGAGAGTCATTACAGAAAGAAAATGGTTCTTTTCTACAGTAGAAATTTCATTTATACTGATCTCTTTTAATTGAAGATAATCTCGAAGATTATTAACTAGATTTATATGTTTGTAGTCCATATTAATACTATTGATTAATTCTTTTGATATGTCACCAGTAAACATCCGGTCTATATTTTTAGAAATGTATAGTTTTTGTCTCAATATCTCGTTTAGTTCATTACCAAGTAACTCAGTATGATCATAGGAGATTGAAGTTAATACTACCTTCTTGCTTTGAATTATAGATGTTGTGTCATAAAGTCCACCTATGCCCGCTTCACAAATAAAGTAATCTAATTTGTTATTAAGAAATATCTGGCAGGCCATTAAAAAAAGTGCTTCAAAATAACCCAAATTTAAATTATTCTTGCGTTCAAATAACTGGAGATTATCCAGAAATTTATCATAGGGTATATTTTCCTCAGTGGATATTCTTTCTTTAAAATTAACTAGATGAGGAGATGTAAAGACCAAAGAACTAAGATTTAGTGAAGTTAACAAATTGTGAATATTCAATGCTGTGGAAGACTTACCATTTGTTCCAACCACCGAAATTGTATTATTTTGTAATATTTCTAAATCATTTTCAGAAAAAAAGGAACGAACTTGATTTAAATTCTTATTCCCTCTTTTATTAGATTTCTCATGTAAATAAGATTCTAAACTACTCACTTATCGAATGAGGAAAGAGTTTCTTCAATTGTTTCAATTTCAGAAGTTAATGTTTTAACATTTTCTTTTTCAGCTTGGACTAGTTCTTGTTTAGCATTATTGATAAATTTATCATTAGATAATCTTTTTTCAGAAACTAATAAAGAGTTTTTTATTTTATCTAATTTATTATTAAGTCGCTTTCTCTCACTTTCAATATCAATATACTTACTTGCTAAAACTTCAAATTTAAACTCACTAGATTGAAATGCCAAAGTTATTTCATCTGAACCTATTGATGTACTTGATTCTAAGATTTTTACTTTAGCAATTCTTTCTAGCTGAAAGATGAACCATTCAGAATATTGCTGCTGAGAGGAAAGTTCAATAACAAGATTATTCTTAAGGCTGTAATTATTCTTAAAATTTCTAATTTGATTTATAATATTTTTTAATTCATCTACTTCATGAAGAGCAGTTTTATCTATAGAGATTTTATCTGGCCAATCATTATCAATAAGAAAATTATTGTTAAAAGTGGACCATATTTCTTCAGTAACATGGGGCATTGCTGGATTAAGTAACTTTAAGGATTCAGTAAATACATTAAGAAGAACAGACTGAGTTTCATGTTTAGTACTTTCATCTTCAATTAAGTTTTTTGAAAATTCAAAATACCAATCAAACAAATCAGACCAAAGAAAATTATACAATAATTTATAGGCATCAGATATCTTATAGTTATCAAATAGCTCATTGAATTGTTCGATACATTCATTAAATTGATTAATAATCCATCTGTTTTCAACTAATTTCAATTCATTCAAAGTTATATTTTCAATATTTTCTGTATAGATATGAACAAATTTTGATGCATTCCAAACTTTATTTCCAAATTTTTTTGCTGCTTTTGTCCACTCTTCATCAAAAGGTACATCTTGGCCTGGGTTAGCTTTTTCAATCAAAGAAAATCTCAATGCATCAGCTCCGTGTTTTTCCGAAAGCTCTAAGGGATCCATTGTATTGCCTAAGCTTTTAGACATTTTTCGCCCTTGAGAATCACGCACTAGGCCATGAATTAAAATGTCATTAAATGGAATCTGATTCATTGAATAAAGTCCCATCATAATCATTCGAGCTACCCAGAAAAAAATGATATCAAAACCAGTTACAAGGAGTGTAGTTGGATAATAAGATGATAAATCTTTTGTCTCTTCAGGCCAACCAAGAGTACTGAATGGCCATAGAGCAGAGGAAAACCAAGTATCAAGTACATCTTCGTCCTGTACTAAGCCTATTTCTTTATCTAATTTGTATTTTTTCCTAACATCTTCCTCGCTTAAACCAACATAAACATTATTGCTTGAATCATACCAAGCAGGTATTCTGTGCCCCCACCACTGCTGTCTCGATACACACCAATCTTGAATATTGTACATCCATTCAAAGTAAGTTTTTTCCCAATTTTTAGGGATAAATTTGATATCTTCATCTTCAACAACTTTTATAGCACCTTTAGCTAATTCTTCTGTTTTAACAAACCATTGGTCTGAGACCATTGGTTCAAGTATTGTTTTAGATCTATCACCTTTAGGTATTTGAATTTCGTGATCTTCAACTTTTTCCAATAAACTTGAAGCTTCTAGTAAATCAATTATTATTTTTCTTGCTTCAAAACGATCAAGGCCTCTTAACTCTTTTGGTATAAATTCTTCATCAACAATATTTCCATCAAAGTCAATACACTGAATCATCTCTAAATTATGTCTTTTACCTATTTCGTAATCGTTGAAATCATGGGCAGGCGTAATCTTTACACAGCCAGAACCAAATTCTTTGTCAACATATTCATCAGCGATAATCTTTACATCTCTATTAACGATAGGAATTTGAATAGTTTCTCCAATAAGGTCTTTGTAACGTTCGTCATCTGGGTTTACTGCAACTGCAGTATCGCCTAGAAGTGTTTCTGGCCTAGTTGTTGCAATAGATAAAAAATGATCATTAACTTTATACTGAATTGTCCATAAACTTCCTTTTTTACTTTCTGATGTAACTTCTAAATCTGAAACGGCTGACTTTAATTTTGTATCCCAATTAACCATCCTCGTTCCTTTGTAAATTAATTCTTTTTCAAAAAGAGATACAAATACCTCAAGAACTGATTTGGATAACCCCTCGTCCATAGTGAATCTTTCGCGTGACCAGTCACAACTCATACCTAATGTTTTCATTTGATTTGTAATATTGTCACCAGATTTCTCTTTCCACTCCCAGACTTTTGAAAG
>CABYTP010000008.1 GCA_902521955.1 uncultured Candidatus Actinomarina sp.
TGTCTTCTATATCCTCAATTCCGATTGAAAGCCTAATTAACTCTGGGGGTGACCCTGCAGCAATCAACTGATCTTCATCTAATTGGGAATGAGTAGTAGTTGCTGGGTGAATAGCTAGGGACCTAGTATCACCAACATTTGCAACATGTCTAAACATTTTCAAGTTATCGATAAATTTTTGACCAGCGTCCTTGCCTCCTTTAATTCCAAAGACAACCATTGTTCCTCCTGTGCCCTGTAGATACTTCTCTGATAGCTCAAAAGCTGGATCATTCTTTAGGCCGGGAAATCTAACCCACTCGACTAAATCATGCTTATCTAAATAGTCAGCAGCCTGCTTAGCATTTTCACAGTGTCTTTCCATTCTTAGTGCTAATGTCTCAAGACCACTCATTACTTCAAATGCTGTATCTGGCGACATATTTGCGCCTAAGTTCCTTAACGGTACCGTTCTTAACCTCAGAGAGTAAGCTACATTACCAAGTTCACCAAGGTCATGGCCCCATCTCATTCCACCATAGCTTGTATCTGGCTTGTCAAAAAGTGGAAAATTTCCATTTCCCCAATCAAATCCACCTTTTTCAATAACTGCACCTGCTATTACTCTTCCATGACCAGACATCCATTTAGTTAATGAATAAACTACAATATCTGCACCAAAATCAAAAGATTTTTGGATTGCAGAAGTTGTAAAAGTAGCATCAACAATCAAAGGTATACCATGAGAGTGGGCAATGTCAGATAATGCAGATATATCAGCAACAACCAATCCGGGATTTGTAATTGTTTCACAATATATTGCTCGGGTTTTATCATCTATGCTGTCTTCAACTGCCTTAAAATCAGTTATATCAACTTTTTTTGCATTTATTCCATACTCAGGAAGAATGTTGTCAAACATCGTGTAAGTTCCTCCATAAAGCTGGCTAGCTGAAATAAAATTATCTCCTTGACTCATAATATTTATAAGAGAGTACATAACTGCAGAAGTACCAGAAGATAATGCTACACACATAGCACCATCTTCTAAGGCGGTAAGTCGTGCTTCAAGTGCTCCTACAGTAGGATTTCCAATTCTTGAGTAAATATTTCCAAACTCTTTTAAAGCAAACAAACTTGCCGCATGTTCCGTATTGTTAAATTGATAAGCTGTGGTTCTATATATGGGAACCGTTATAGCGCCTTCTGGGTCTGCATCCGAGTCCCACCCAGCATGAATTAGTTTTGAATTGTACTTCATAAATTTCTCCTTTATTTTGGAGAAGGACTTTGACTAATTAGTTGCATTTCTGCCACATGTTCAGGCACCTTGGATAGTCATCCAGGTTGCCGAGGTCTTAACCTTCTCTATATGCTTATAAAAATTATATCAAATAATAAGTAGAGTTCTAAATATTTTCTATTTTTTCCCAATTTCTTTCAGCATGGCCAAAATGAGAAAACAATGTATCTGTTCTGTAATTTACGTTTGTTAAATCTAATCTTTCAATAATAGATCCTGGCTTCATGTCGAATTTACTAACAAAGTCATTTAGTATTTTTGCTTCAACGTGTAAAGTGTCGTATGTTTCAATAGTAAGCTCATAGGGTTCTGCTTTTCCAATGGCGTAAGAGACTCGTACTAAACATTCATTAGAAAGTTCATGTGCAACTATATTCTTTGCCAAGTGTCTCGCAGCATATGCAGCTGATCGATCAACCTTACTGGGGTCTTTACCTGAAAATGCGCCACCCCCTACTGGTATTGACGGACCATAAGCATCGACAACTATTTTTCGTCCTGTTAAACCAGTATCTCCTGCTGGACCTCCTTTAATAAAAGAACCGGATGGGTTAAGGTCAAGTTGAAAATTCTGATCAACATTTTGAGAAACTATTTCTGTAACAGCATTATGCAGTTGATTAATATCAATATCTTTTTTGTGCTGTGTTGAAACTACTACTTTTGTTTTTTCTCCTCCGCTAGTAACTTGTACTTTTGAATCAAGATCGAGCATTTCATCAATATTTTGTAAATCCCATAACGATTTTTGAATGTTTCTTGATTGATCAAAGGTTGGGGGCATAAAAGAAGTAGTCTTATTTGTTGCAAACCCCACCATTATGCCTTGGTCTCCTGCTCCTTGATCTTCATCATCTTCTACAGCAGCTCTAATTTCTTCGGACTGAGGTGTTAATTCGTTATAAATTGACAGGTTATCTAAATCAAAATCTTCAAAACTTGTTTTAATTGTCTTACTTAATGCTTCTTTAACAATGTTTTGAATATCATCTGTTGATATGTTAGCTATCTCGCTAATTTCACCACCGACAAGAACTAGACCACCATTTTTTGTTCCGGTTAGAAATGTTTCTACAGCTACTCTTGAACTTCTATTGTTTTCTAGAGCTTTTGTTAATACATAATCCGAAATTAAATCTGCAATTTTATCTGGATGACCGGGAGAAACTGTTTCTGCAGTTACATATTTACTCATAATTACTCCTATATATTGCAAAAGGAGAAAAGCCATTTTTTGTTGTAAAACCACATCAAAAAGCACCTTAGTTGGCATTCTAGGTTGCTGAGGTTTCCCTCTCTTTATGCAAATAATATGGTAATAAGATTATTTTCTTTTTCAATTAATAGATAAAGAAAACTTTAATCTATTCAATAGCTAATCTTTTTGTATGATTTCTGAATCACGTAAAATTTTTGGATTACTATTTTCAGTTGCTTTTTCTTCAATAGGTTTCATTGCAGCTATAACAGTTACGGTTTTAGCTGCTAGAGAGGTATCAAATAATCCATTATTTTTAGGTTTTCCAAATGCGGTAGGTGTTGGCGGTGCATTTATTGGTACACAAATGTTTTACAAAATTTCTAAAAAGTATTCGAGACTCTCTGCGTTATCAATAACCTTTTTAATTGGTGCAATAGGTAGCGTTGTTCTTTTTTATAGCTTAATAATTGACTCCTTTGTCTTGTTAATGTTAGGAGCTCTAATTTTAGGCTTTGGTCAATCTGCAACACTTCAATCAAGATACGCAGCATCTTTTGTAGCAAGTGAAAATTTCAAAGCTACTGCTCTTTCCCTCGCAGTTTGGTGTTCTGTTTTTGGATCAGTTTTTGGACCAAGACTTGTGAGTTTATACTCGGAGTATTTTAATAAACTTTTTGAATCGGAGCTTATTGTAGGCTACATTGTCGCAATGGTTGGTATGCTGTTTGCCTCTGCTTCTGTAGTAACATTTACCTCTTCGAAGAGTTCCCTGAGGAATCCTGCAGAATCAGAAGTAAATGATATTCAAGAATTTTCTAATTCAAAAGAGGGTGGAAGAACTCTAACTTTATTATTAGTACTAAATCACTTCACCATGGTTGTAATAATGTCTGCAACGCCATTACATGTTCAAGATATAGGTGAGACTGTTCAGCTTGTCGGAGTTATTATTAGCTACCACACATTAGGAATGTTTTTACTATCTCCTATCTTGGGTAGCTATGTTGATAGATATGGTTATAGACGATTTACTTACATTGGAACAGTAATATTATTCATAAGCTGCTTAATAACATTTATTAACTCCGGACCCACTGCTTTAAAAATTGGACTATATCTTCTTGGGCTTGGTTGGAATTTTAATTATGTAGCTATTAGTTCAGCAATTTCTAAATTCTCGATAAAGTACAAGTCACCACTAAACATAAGAAGTGACTCGTTTGTATTTTTAGGAAGTTTCACTGCACACACAACTCTAGGTTTAAGTTATATACTTATTGGGTATAAAGGCCTTGTTGTAGTTGGTATGTTAGTTAGTGTGTATTTATTTTTAAATTTAAAAAATCTAAAAAAGCTTGCTCTTGAGTAAATGATTAAACCATTTGGTAAATCAGAACTTTTTTTAATTAATAATGATAAATTATTGGCACCAGTAATAAAACATAATGGTCATATAACATTTTCAAATAAAAAAACTGATGTCTTTAATGAATTAGTGAGCATTGTCATCTCACAGTTTATTTCAACAAAAGCTGCTAAAGCAATTAAAAAAAATATATTGTCTAAGTTTGGTGAAGAAATTTTTAAAATTCAAAATTTTGAAAATCTCAGTACACTACAAATTAAAAATTTAGGATTAAGTAACAATAAAGCAAAATCAATAAAAGATATTATCGCTTGGAGCAATTCAAAACCGTCTAAAAAATATATTTTTGAAATACCTAAGCATGACCGAGAGAGGGAATTAAATAGTATTTTTGGAATCGGACAATGGAGCATAGATATGTTTGAAATGTTTTGTGTGAGAAACATAAACACTTTTTCATCTGGCGATGCAGCATTAAGGGAAGCTATGAATCAGCTTGGAATGGTAGAGTATGGATCTAATTTAGATAGATACGATAACTACTCAGAAAAATGGAGTCCATATAAAACATACGCTTGTTTGCACTTATGGCAAATGATTGAATCTTAAATTAAAACTTTGACGTCTTTAACTGGGTGTGGAATAGGTGTTGGTCTAATATCCAATACGTGGTCAATTTGTGGACTTTGAATACTTTGTATGTACTTATAAATTACATTTTTAAATAGATAACTTGCGAAAAATTTTCCTATGCAGGTATGTGCTCCGCCAGCAAAGGGGAAATATGCTGGGTTAATATAGGCTGGATCAATAAACCTGTATGGGTCGAACTTTTGGGGGTCATTCCAGTACCTATCATCATGGTGAAGCAACAGCGGACTGATTGTTAAGTATGAGTCTTTTGTTATATTGTATTTTTCAATTTGAGTATCTCGCACTACTTGTCTGACAGAAAATGGTACAGGAGGGTAATATCTCATTGCTTCTTTAAAAATAGATTCTGCGACTATACCGTTTTTTAGAGATGATACATCTAAGTGGTTAACCTCATTGGCCTCATTAAAAAGATCGTGGGCATAATCTTTGTTTTTAGAAAGATTATATATGGAATTAGTTAGGGTTATAGTCGTTGTGTCATGAGCTGCTAATAATAAAAAAATCATGTGTTCGGCTATCTCTAAATTGTTTAATTTTGCATCACCTTTATTAGTGTTTACAAGTTCTGCAAACAATGTTTTTTTACTGTCTTGAGATACTAAACCTGACTTCTCTTGAAAATATTGAAGTAGATACTCTCTTGCTTGTAAGCCTTTCTTCATTTTTGTAAAAGGTAACGGCCATCTTATAGCTGATGTTGCAGACGCAATTGAATCCATGAATAGATTATTTAACCTTTCGGATTCATCTTTTTGAACATCTAGAAAAAATAAGCTTAATGAAATATCAAACATTAACTGTTTAACAGACTTATATAGATCAAATGATTTATTAGCGTTTAAATTTTTCACCCAATTGTGAATTATTGGTTGAATGATTTCTAGATATCCATGAATAGCTTCATGCCTAAAAGAATCTTGAAGTAAAGATCTATGGTATTTGTGATCTTCAAAGTCTCTTAGCATCAGCCCATTCTCAAAAGGTTTTCCTAAAACTACAGCCCAACCCTCTTTTGATGAAAAATTATCATCTTTATCCAGAAAAATTTCTTTCGTTGACTCTGGAGTAAGCATGACTATAAATTTTTCATTTAATAAAGAAATTTCAAAAACATCTCCATACTTTTTCTGTTTATCTGATGTAAATTGCAGAGCATTTCTTTGAAAAGGAATGGAGTGACCAATAATAGGTAATCCGGGTACTTTAGGCATTAACATATTCATATTTTACATAGACAATCTGTAGTTCAAAATGGAATATTTTTGTTTTAAAGATTAATTTCTAAAAGATCTCTTCCGACTACTACTTCTCCCGAATAATGTTCTTTTACTTCCCTCTCTAGTTCCTCTTCATTAAATACTGGAGGTACGAAATGGTTCAAAATTAGCTTCTTAACTTTTGCATTTTCCGCTAATATTCCAACCTCTTTAGGGCTTGTATGGTAATCAGTTATGTTTGTAACAGTCTCTTCTGTCATTCTTGTTTTATTTAAAGTCAAGTCGACTAATACTTCATGAATAAGAAAGTCAGCATTAAGTGCTGCTTTTTCAAGATTTTTACAATATCTTGTATCTCCCGAATAGATAACTTTGGTGGAATCTAGGTTAATTTCATAACCAAATGCTGGCTCAACTGGGTAGTGGTCAACATCAATCTTGTTAACTTCAATATTATCTTTTGTAAAAACTGAAGTAGAATCAATTTCATTTATTAGATAATTTAATCCTGATTCATTTGGTCTTCTCTCCCAATCTTTTCTTAAAGACAATTCAGGATTATAAGCCTCTAGTGTTTTCTCAAAAAAAGCTTTGAGACCCGTTGGTCCATGTATTGTAAATGGTTCTGTTCGGCCTGTATGCCATCCTGAAATATACAACTGATATAAATCAACTACATGATCTGAATGCATGTGTGTAATTAGTATATGATTAATTTCAGATGGTTTTATTCCAACTTCACTTAGTCTTTGTGTTACTCCAGAACCAGCATCGATTAATAAATTTGTTTCCTGATATGAAATTAATGTGCTCGGCCCATATCTAATGTGACTTGGGCTAGGGCAACCAGTTCCTAGTAAAATAATTTTATTCATAAAATTACATTTCCACTGATAGCTTTGCAAATACTGTCTGAGGTCTCATTCCCAAATTAATATCGAGCATAGCTTTTTCAATTGCCTCAGCATCTCTGAATGATTGTTTTGTTATTTCAGAATTATAAATTAAAGAATTTGTCAGGTATGAAATACTCTTAACTAATAGTATATTTGCCGTCATACTAGATTGTTCATCAATTTCTTCATGGATGTCTTTACACTCATTAATAATTTGAAATGCTTTTGATAAATTTTTAATGTCATTTTTCCATTCTGAAAGTAGGGTTAACATATTTTTAAAATTTAAGTTTGAATCGATATGTTGATTATCTAAAAATTTTATAAAATCCTGTGACGAATAATCAAATTTTAAATCTCTTTCGGTATCGAGATATATAGACCTACATCGACTTTTAATAGTTGAAAGTATTTGATTGTTAGAATCGTCACGTGCGTGAGACCAAAATACTCCAGCAGATAAAATAAGAAAAATGCTGGATTCAGATGGTTCTTCAATGGTTTTTAATAATGCATTCGATGCTTCTTCAGTTAAAGATTTGAGGGGTGGAAAAATAACTACTTTATATCTTCCATCAAGTGGAGAAAGATTATCTTTACTAATAATATCCCTAATGTCATCTACGCCCAAAGTGTATAAATTTTCTGATTCAACTACTTTAATATCTGGATGGCTATCTATTGTCTCATCATCAAAAGCAAGTAAGCTAGCAAATTTTTTTGCTTGGCTAATCAATTCGGTTGATGCATTTGAGAAAATTAGATAAGCATGAAATGGATTGTCTAATTCTTTAAGAAGGGAATTATTTAGAGTTGTCAACTTTTAACCATGTGCAAATTCTTTTCAAGTTCAACTCCAAATCTTCCTCAGCATTAATGATTAGAAAATTATTTTCAAATTCATCAGCTAATCTTAAGTATCCCTCTCTTACCTTATTAAAAAAATCAACTTTATCACTACCAATACGATCTGCTACTTTTTGTCTCGAGAGAGATATTTTGGGATCAATATCAAGTAAAACAACCTTTTCAGGCCAAAATGAATTTACTGCAATATCATTTAACTGATAAATAGTTTCATAACCCAGGCCCCTTCCAACTCCTTGATAGGCAACAGATGAATACGCACTTCTGTCTGAGAGAATTTTGATACCTTTATTAACTTCTGGCTTAATCACTTCAGCAATGAGTTGCGATCTCTGAGAGCAAAAAAGTAAAGCTTCTGTAAGTGCATCTACTTCATAATCGTGACTCAGGAGCAACTCCCTCACACCTTCACCAACTTTTGTTCCTCCAGGTTCACGGACTATTTTATTTTCAATCTGCTGATTGCTAAGTACTTCAGACAAGCGCTTAATGAGGCTTGATTTTCCTGAGCCATCTATTCCCTCAAAAGCTAAATAATTACAAATCATAAAGGTTTGTCCTCTTCCCTATTAAGGCTTAATGTTAACTTGTTGAAATTAGAATTTTCAAATCCGAAATCCTGAATTATCTGTTTGTACCCTCTAAAAAAAGTAATTAATCCAGAAATAAGGATGAAACAAGCGCTTATTCTGAGAACCAAAAGAACACCGTCAAGTTCGAAATACTGATTTGCAAAATTTGCAACAAAACCAGAAATTAATAAAGAAACCAATATAGAAAGTCTGCCAATTGTATAAAAATTTCCAAACACCCTACCTCTTAATTTTTTTTCAGTCGTACTTTGTAAATAACTTATTGTTAGTAAGTAAACGGAACCAGAACCAATTCCTGAAATAAATATTGAAAAAATTATTGTTGGAAACTCTGATGAATTAAAAGCAAACAATAAAGAAACTCCGGTAAGCATCATACTTAGTCCAATAAAGAATGGAATCCTACTGAATGTTGTAACAAAATAACTCAAAATAACCATCGTGAAAATAATTCCAAATCCAAAAGAAGCAATCATAAAACCAAATGAACTCTGAGAAAAGTTTAATGACTGTGTTAAGTAGGTATTGCCAAGAACAAATAATGCACCAGCGCCAATCAAACTAAGTGATATAGAAGTGGTTACTGATCTTAATTCAGAAACACTAAAAAAGTATTTTATTCCCTCTTTAAGATCTCCTAATACGTTATTTTTCTTTTTAACTTTTTGGTATGAAGTATCTGCTTTAAGAAACAGAAGTAAATAAGAGGAGATAAGAAAGGTAACAGCGTCGATAAGGAATACTATTGAGCCATTCCAGCTATTTCCATAAGAAACAATGTTTTCTATAACTTTATTTTCAGATATAAATCCAAAGAATAAAGATGCAATAGGTAGCATCGCATAAGTGCCAACAGTAAATAATGAATTGGCTTTAACTAAATACTCATCACTTACTATGTCAGGAACTATTGATTCTCGTGATGGTTGTCTTGTTAAGGAAAATATCTCTGAAATGAAATTGATTATAAAAAGCTGAATAAGAGTTGTGGTAAAAAATAATCCAAGGACAATTAACATTCTTGAGATATCACATATAATCATTACATTTCTTTTATTAAATCTGTCTGCCAATATACCGGCAAATGAAGACATGAAAGCTGGAATAATCCGAGCAATTATTGGAACAACTGAGGTTAGTTCGGAATTGCCCCCTTCAGCCCCTAAGTAACTCGCTAAAGCTACTGAAGCAAATAAAGTAGCCCAGTCGCCAAAACTCGAAAGAGTACCTGACCACCAAAGTATGGAAAATTGCGATCTAGAAAATATTTTTACTGAATTCATTATCTTTACATCATCCTAGTAAAGGTTTAGAATACTTTTTTTCTTAAATCCTGTACATTTCACAAAAATGGTGTTATCAATAAGGGCATGACAAAACCTTTAGTAATTGTCGAGTCTCCAACAAAAGTTAAGACTATATCCAAGATTCTTGGTTCTGAATATATTGTAAAGTCAAGTGTTGGACACATTAGAGACCTTCCTAGAAACTCAAAAGCTATTCCGCCTCAATTTGACAGTAAAAAAATTTTATGGGGTGCTGTGAAACCAAAAGATTTTGAAAATATATATGTAATTCCAGAAGATAGAAAAAAAATTGTAAATGAGTTAAAAGAAATAGCAGATAAAGCACCCGAGATTTATCTAGCAACTGATGATGATAGAGAGGGAGAAGCTATTGCTTACCACCTTAAAGAAGCTTTGGAGCTTAAGGGGGAACCAAAGAGAATCAAGTTTAATGAAATAACGGAAGCAGCGGTTACAAATGCTATTAATAATCCTGAGAAATTAGATATAGGAAAATTTAAATCTTATGAAGCAAGAAGAACACTAGACAGGATGATAGGGTACGAAATTTCACCTAAAGTAAGAGATCTCGGTGGTGCCTTTATATCTACAGGGCGAGTGCAAGGTCCTGCAATAAGACTTATCGTAGAAAGAGAAGAAGAGAGAATTAAATTTGTTAAAGCAAAATATTTCGAAATTCAAGCAACATGTGCAAGCAATAATACTGAATTTAATGCATCCTTAAAAAAAGTTCAAGATTTGAGAATAGCAACATCCTCAGACTTTGACGACAGGGGAAATAAAACCAGTAAAGAAAAGCGTTATTTAGATGAAGAAGAGGTTAGTGAAGTTGTAAAAATCCTTTCAAGTTCAGTCGCTAAAATATCAAAAATTAAAGAATCATCAAGAAGCGGAAAGCCTCCTAAGCCATTTAAAACAACAAGTCTTCAGACATCAGCAAGAAGTAACTTAGGCTTTCAACCCCGAAAAACTATGGGTATTGCCCAAAGGCTTTATCAAGAAGGTTTAATCACATATATGAGAACAGATTCAATTCGATTATCAGATGTAGCAATTAAAGCTTCAAGAGAATATATTTCAGAAAACTTTTCAAAAGCTCATTTACCAAGTGAGGCCAATTTATATGGTGATAGTAAAAATGCTCAGGCAGCACATGAAGCTATAAGACCGTCGGGTGATAGGTTTATTACTCCAGAAGAACTTCTTTCTAGACATAAGGAAGAAAGTGATGAATATAAATTATATAAATTAATATTTAATACCACGGTTGCTTCACAAATGACAGATGCGAAGGGAATTACAAAAACAATTGAAATTGAAGTGTCTAAAACTGATTTTTCACCGTTAATACTCAGCATTTCTGGTACAACATGGACATTTGGTGGGTATAGAGATCTAATCAAAGATGCGACTGAAAAATCTCAAGAACTTCCAGACCTTAATGAAAATGATGAAATTAAAATAATTAATGCAAGCAGTGAAGAAAAATATACTAACCCACCAAATAGGTACTCATCTACTTCTTTAATTAATAAACTTGAAGAACTGGGAATTGGAAGACCTTCAACGTATGTTTCTATAATTGAAAGCATAACTTCAGTATTTATTAATTCTGACTCAAGTCTAAAGCCACGAGTTTTAGCTATTGCTTTAATTAATAATTTTATGAAGCCTTACTTTAATAATTATATAGATTATGAATTTTCAAAATCTATGGAAGATGAGCTTGATAAGATTCTTGAAAGTAATAATCCTGAAAAATCTAAAGTAGATTTTTTAGAAAGCTCTCACAAGACCATTCAAAATCATATAAATAGTTACGGAATTCAAGATCCCTTAGCTCTAACAACTGTACATCTTCCATTTAAATCAAGGTATGTAGTTAAAACAGGACGAATTCAGGGAAAAGTTCCTTATCCTTATTTATTAAGAGACGATGAGTTTAAAGTAGGACTTCCGCCTGAAATCACTCTCGAAGAAATTGAAAATGACTACATTAAAGAACTTGAAAGCAATCAAGAAGAGAGCCTAAAAAAAGAGAGAACGGTTTCTGACTGCGGTGATTGCTCATCTTCAATATATATAAAACTTGGTCCAAATGGAAGTTTTTATATCCAACATGGAATTAAACAAAAAGGTGTCAGACAAGAAAAGTGTGAGTATAAAAATCTTATTGGGCCAATTTTTGACGATGAAGATCCTGACAATCTATCCCCAGAAGAATGTAAAAGAAGGTTTTCATTATCAGCTAAGAACCCAAGAAAAGTAACTGAAAATGGAGAATGGACATACTCATCTGCTGTTGGGCCCTACGGAGGATACGCTATGAAACAAAGAGATAGAACAGTTTTTGACAAAGAAGAGCTTGATGAGCTTTCAAAAGAAGAAATTAGAGAACTTCTCGAAAATGAAAAATATAAAAAAATATCAAATTATCTTGGTGGAGAAATTCTTAAAATCCCAAAAAGCTCAACTAAACAAAAAATGATTGAATTAATTTTTAATCACTATAAATTAGAGGAAAAATTTGTAAAAAAACTTTCAAAAGACCACTTGGTTGGACTTGCAAAATCACTTGAAATCATTTTCTATAGAGGAAGATTTCGCATGAAACCAGAAGATGCTACTAAAGATAATCTCATAAATAAAATTCTTGTTGAGAAGAAGAACAAGCCTCTTGAGAATCCAAGAGATGCGTTGACTGTAGAGTCAGCAGAAATAATGTTATTGTTTGGAGATGCTGTTTCTAGCTAACTTCAGTTATAAACTTATCTATCGTGCTCTCCCATGAAAATTTTTCTTCAACAAATTTTTTTGAATTAGTACCAAATTTTTCTATTTGATCAATATTTTCTGCGAAAAATTTTACTCCATCGTAAATTTCTTTTCTCGAGTCAACAATAAAACCAGTTTTACCAGGAATAATAGTTTCGAATGCTCCACCAGAAGTTCCTACAAGTAAAGGTAGGCCAAAACTTGCTGCCTCTAAGTAAACTAAACCTAGTCCTTCATACTCCTTACCAAAAAATCTAGATTTTGCCGGCATAACAAATACATCTAAATTTTTGTAAAATTCTACAAGCGAATTTTCATTTTCATCATCATAAAAAGTAACTTCTTGTGAAGACACTTCGGCTAATTTTTTTAAATATTTTTCTAACTTACCAAAACCAAATATTTTTAACTCTACATTTATTCCATCTTGTTGTAACTCGTGGAGGGCATCTATAACCCAGTCAATCTTTTTTCTAGAAACGAATCTACTACTAACTCCAACAGATATTTTTTTAGGTACTTTGTACTCTTTTTTAAAGTCATTTTTTTCTACACCCGCTCCTATTAAGACAATCTCTGTTTCTGTAATCTCCTCTAATTTCCTTGATGTAAAAAAACTAACAGTAAATATCTTTTCAAGTGAATCTAAGCTTTTTTGCATAATTTTTTTTGCTACAGGAATTGAGTTAATAATATTAAATTCAGCACCGTGTATTAACATGAACTGTTTAATTCCTAAATACTCTAATTTATTTACCAGTAAAAATTGTGGATTGCTGGATGCATGGAGGATAATCTCAATATTGTTCTGAATGACAATTTCATTTATTTCTCTAATAAATTTTTTTGTAGAAAAAATAAATTTGAACTTCGATCTAATGACATTTTCACCCTCAGCCCAATTGGGAGCATAAATAACTGTTTCAAATTCTAAGTTGTCTTCAAATGATTTAATATATGTTGATATTCCCCCTTTTTTAGGTGGGTAATCATTCGTTATAACTAATGTTTTCATATCCTATTTTTCCTACATTATATGACCAAAGAAAATATTTGTTTTCTTTCAGAACTAAGCAACAAACACCCAAATTATTAGGGATGGTAAATGAGGAAGCAGCTTTGCTCTCTGGAGCTTTAAGTAGGTTCGTAACTGCAGCTTTAATTGTTCCGCCGTGGCTAGCCATTAATAAATTTTTTTCAGGGTATTCTTTTAAAAGATTTTCCACTCGGACACCTGCTTCATACGTAGACTCACCATTAATTCCATATTTACATTTAAAATCTAAAAAAAGTGCATTGATAAAGTTATCATGATACTGTTCTAGGATTTCTGAAGTTTTCAATCCTTCCCAATTTCCTAAATTCATTTCAATTAAATTTTCTGAAGTTAATATATCCTTATTATCTGTTACTAAAGATAAGGTTTCTAGTGCTCTCTTGTATGTTGATGAGAGATACACATCATACTCATCAAATGTATTTCTAAGTTTCTGAGCGGTATGTTTTCCAGTTTCATTTAATGGATTGTCAATATGTCCCTGCCATATTCCACTTGTATTAGAATCTGTTTGGCCGTGTCTTATAAATGTAATCTTGTTTTTTGTTGTTTCTCTAGGAAAATCAATATTTAATTCAGATAAATGTAATGAGTCATTAAATTTATTTACTTGAGTAATTGAATCTCGTTTAATAAGTGTTGAAATAGAAGTATTTTCTATATTCCCAATAGGAAAAGGGTAGTTATTGAAACCTATCGAAAGTCCTATTGCAGTTCCAATAAAAAAACCATGAGTAACAACTATGGCTTCTGAGCCATTTTCAATATTCCCAAAAATGTACCCGAGTTCATCTTTCACGCGTTGTTTAAATTCTTTTACTGTTTCTCCATTAGGAAATTGATAAGAGTCATCTTGAAGTGATTGAAAAATCTCGTTATTTGATGAATAGGTTTGACCTACAGGCATGCCAGTAAAATCACCAACATTAATCTCCCTTAGGGTTTCCCTCAGCTCAATTTTTTTTGAAAGAAATGAAGCTGTTTCTGAAGCTCTTTTTAGATTAGATGAATAAACAGTTGCGTTTGAATCCTTTAATCTTGAAGCTAATAGCTTTGCTTGTATTAGCCCAGTTTTATTTAACGGTGTATCTGTGTGACCTTGCCAGACTTTTAAAACATTTTGTTCAGTTTCACCATGTCTTATTAAATGAACTGTTTTCAATTAATTTAAAAAGCAGATGCAAATATAAGACTTACAATAGTCATGACTTTTATAACAATATTCATTGCTGGACCAGAAGTATCTTTAAATGGATCACCTATTGTGTCACCAATCACAGCAGCTTTATGTTCGTCAGAACCTTTACCTGCTCCGCCTCCAGCTTCAATATATTTTTTAGCATTATCCCAAGCTCCACCAGAGTTTGCCATAAATATTGCCAGGAGAAAGCCAGTAACCAAGGACCCGGCTAGGAAACCTCCAAGTGCCTCCTTATCCCAAAAACCAATTATTAATGGAAGGGCAATAGCTAAGCCACCAGGTAGTAACATCTCTTTCAGTGCTGCAGTTGTGGCTATATCTACACATTTTGTATAGTCAGGGACAACTCCTTCTTTTCCTTCTCTCAAACCAGGAATTTCATTAAACTGTCGTCTAACTTCTTCAATCATTTTAAATGCTGCTCTTCCCACTGCGTTAATGGTCATGGCCGCAAACAAAAATGGGAACATGCCTCCCAAAAATAAACCTAAAGTTACTTCCACCTCTGTAATATCTAATTTTTCAATACCCGCACTTTGCACAAAAGCGGAAAATAAAGCTAATGCGGTAACTGCTGCGGAACCAATTGCAAACCCTTTTGCAATTGCTGCTGTTGTATTTCCTAGAGAATCTAATTCATCAGTAGCTTCTCTTACTTCTGGAGGTAGGTGTGCCATTTCAGCAATTCCACCAGCATTGTCAGCGATTGGACCATAAGCATCTACTGCTACAGTTATGCCTAAAGTAGATAAAACTCCAATTGCTGCAATTGCAATACCATAAATTCCACCATCAGCACCTAATGCCCAATCTCCTGCTGTATAAGCACCGTAAATTCCAAAAACGACCACAACCACTGAAAAAGCTGCTGATCTCATACCTTCAGATATACCTGATAACACAAGGGTTGCTGGACCGGTCTTTGCTTGATCTGCAATATTTTTAACAATTGAGTAATGATCAGATGTAAACCATTCTGAAATTTGACCTACTAATAGTCCGACACCAAGTCCGATAATGACTGAGAAAAATAAACCGATAGGGTTTTCTGCATAATCAGCAAACATTAGGTCACTTAAAAAATAAACACCGACAACAGTTAACAGTGCCGCACTGTAAGTACCTCTATGAAGAGCTTGTGCAAGCTTTCCTTCTTTGGGGACAACTAAAAATGAAGAGAGGATTGATGCTCCCATCCCTATTGTTCCGACAGCTAGTGGGAAAAGTAGTAAGGAAGGGAGTACACTTTGCCCAGCAAAAACAATTGCAGCATAGGCAAGCGGAGCAACAAGCGATCCGACATAGCTTTCAAATAGATCTGCACCCATTCCTGCAACGTCTCCTACATTATCTCCAACGTTGTCAGCTATAGTTGCAGGGTTTCTTGGATCATCCTCAGGAATTCCTGCTTCAACCTTTCCTACCAAGTCTGCACCTACATCTGCTGCTTTAGTATAAATTCCACCACCAACCCTGGCGAAAAGAGCTATTGATGAACCTCCAAGACCTATTGCTGCTAGTACGTCATATCCATTAGGAAGTTCTAATACTTCAATAAATAAATAATATCCTAAAGCTACTCCTAATAATCCCAAGCCTGCAACTGTGAAACCCATTACTGCTCCACCTCTAAATGCTACAGGCAGTGCTTTAAGAGTTCCTCCATCCCTGGCAGCTTCTGTAGTTCTACCATTTGCTGCCGTTGCAATTCTCATACCAATGAATCCTGCCAGTGAAGAAAATAAGGCACCTGCAATAAATGCTACAGAACCCCACGGATAGCCCCACTCAGTAAGTGTAGAAATCAAGACAGCCAAAATTACGACAAATACACTAATCCATGAATACATTCTTTTCAAAAAAGCCATTGAACCTTGTCTGATGGCGGTAGAAAGCTCTTCTACTCTTGAGTCAGTTACTTTTATTGATAAAACTTTATTTGCATAAAAAGCTGCAAGCAAAAGCCCAGCAACTGCAGCAACCATAGAATTAATTAGCATTTATTTTCCCCTTATTGTGACTCATAATATGATACTAAAAATCTAATTTATTGGAGTGTTTTTACTACTCAACGACAGGTGATTCAAACCTTTCGTCGTCATCTCTTTCTGATAATGGTACTTTTTGTAAGATTCTGTTCAATAATATAGGAGCGATTACTGTTGTTACTATTACCATCCATATAATTATTGAGATAATATCTGCAGTAACTACTTCTGATAGAGTAGTAGTTGCAACAGCAACAAAAATTAAGCCCACCTCACCTCTTGGTGACATGCCAATTCCAATTAGTGAAGTGTTTAAGCCTTTACCCATTGCACCTAGTGCGGAAACATATTTACCAACAAAAGCTAGAAGGCTTACCAACATACCATATAGAAATACATCTAATGAAGCAAGTGTTTGTATGTTTACTTCAGAACCTATATAAACAAAAAATATTGGAACAAGTAAAAAGTTTAAAGGCTTCATTTCTTCTCTTATCCTGTGTGTCATTCCTGACTCCCCAGCAACTACTCCGCCAGCAAATGCTCCTACAATTGGGTGCAAACCAACAAAATGGGCTGCTGCACCTAATAACATTGCAAATATAAAGCTACCTGTTACAAATGTTCCGGGTGAAGGTATTTTTACAAAAAAGTTAAAAATTGGTTTAGAGAGCTTTCTTCCAATAATTACTACCGCTATTAAAAATCCAACTGCCTTAGCGCTAATTAAACCAAGATCTACCAATGAAAAATCACCTGAGCTGCCTAAAACCCCTGCGACAACAGTTAAGATTAAAAGTCCTAAAATATCATCAACAACTGCTGCACCTATTATAGTTTTTGCCTCTTTTGACTTAAGAGCACCCAAGTCTCCAAATACTCTAGCTGTAATGCCCACTGAGGTAGCTGTCATTGCAGCGCCAACAAATAATGCTATTTCAAATTGATTTTCTCCCCCTAAGCCGAGTGCAAATATTGAACCAAAACCGAGTGCAAATGGAGCTACGACCCCAATTAATGCTACAAGTAATGAAGTCGACCCAAGCTCAATAAATTCGTCTAAATTTGTCTCTAAGCCAACTTCAAACAGAAGAAGAATTACTCCGATTTCAGCTAAGGTAGAAACAACATCACCTGATTCAAAATGAGGAAGAAGGCCTAAGCCATAGTAACCAATTACAATTCCAATAACCAGCTCTCCTATAACTGCAGGCTGATTTATCCTTCTCATAATCTCTGCTCCAAATTTTGCAGCAATTAAAATGATTGCAATTTCTAAAAATTTCTCAATAATTGTTTCCATGTTGTCTTATTTTATATCTGTGTAGATTAAATGATAATAAATTAAGAATTTGAACAAAAAACATCTTTATGGATTAAATAACAAAAAAATTATATAATTTATATCTAAATGGGAAAAACTTTATTTGATAAAATTTGGGACAAGCACCTTGTTGCCTCTATAGATGAGAGTACAAATTTAGTATTTATTGACCTACACCTTGTGCATGAAGTAACGTCACCACAAGCATTTGATAGCTTAAGAATGGCAGGAAGAAAAGTTAAACATCCTGAATTAACATTAGCAACAGTAGACCACGGTGTACCAACCTCTAATAGAATGTTAGGAATTAAAGACCCTCTATCAAAGATTCAAATTGATGCCCTGGAAAACAATTGTGAAGAATTTGGAGTTACTTTATTTGGAATAAATGATCCACGACAGGGAATTGTTCATGTAATTGGTCCTGAACAAGGCATAACTCAACCTGGCATGACAATTGTTTGTGGTGATAGTCATACTGCAACTCATGGTGCATTTGGCTCATTAGCTTTTGGGATAGGAACATCAGAAGTGGAGCATGTCTTAGCAACACAAACTTTAGCAATGGAGAAACCAAAAACTATGAAGGTGGAGGTTGTAGGAAATGTTTCTAATGGTGTTGGGCCAAAAGATATAATTTTGGGAATAATAAGAAAAATTGGTACTGGTGGAGGCGCTGGTCATGTAATTGAATATGTAGGTGACGTAATTCAGAATATGAGCATGGAAAATAGGATGACGATTTGTAATATGTCCATAGAGGGCGGGGCAAGAGCCGGAATGATTGCACCTGATGAAATTACATTTAACTACCTAAAGGGTAGAAATTATGCACCTAAAAATGCTGACTGGAAAGATGCGATAAATGAATGGAGTCAATTATATTCTGATGAGAATGCAGTTTTTGACAAAGTAGTAACAATAAATGCTGACGAGCTTGAGCCCTCAATATCTTGGGGGACAAATCCATCACAAGTAATCTTTGTAAATGATACCATTCCTCATCCCGATGATTTTGAAGAAGAATCTGAAAAAGAAGCCGCCGTTAGGGCGCTAGAGTATATGTCCTTAAAGCCGGGAGAGAAAATTAGTGAAGTAGCTTTAGATAGGGTTTTTATTGGTAGTTGCACAAACGGTCGTATTGAAGATTTAAGAGAGGCTGCGGAAGTAGTGAAGGGTAAAAAAGTTGCTGAAAATATTGGAGCAATGGTTGTACCTGGATCTACATTGGTTAAAAAACAAGCAGAGGAAGAGGGTCTAGACAAAATTTTTATTAATGCGGGTTTTGATTGGAGGGAGGCTGGTTGTTCTATGTGTCTAGGAATGAATCCAGATATTTTGAGCCCAGGAGAAAGATGCGCATCAACATCAAATAGAAACTATGAAGGACGACAAGGTGCTGGTGGTAGAACCCATTTAGTAAGTCCTAAAATGGCTGCTGCTGCTGCATTGCATGGTCAATTTGTTGACATAAGAGAATTGTAAAATGAAAAAATTAAATAATTTAAAATCAACTATGCTTCCACTAAATATGTCTAATGTAGACACAGATCAAATTATGCCTAAACAATTTTTAAAACGTGTTGAACGTTCAGGCTACGGTGAATATTTATTTTACGATTGGAAAAAAGATCCAAATTTTCCATTAAATAATGTCCTTTATCAAGATGCAAAAGTTTTAGTAGCGGGACACAATTTTGGAACTGGGTCTTCTAGAGAGCATGCTCCTTGGGGATTACAAGACTGGGGTTTTGACGCAATTATTTCAACTAAATTTGCTGATATATTTAGATTAAACTCAATCAATATCGGGCTATTACCTATTGAAGCTAGCCAAAAAGAGGTTGAAGCGCTTTTTAATAAAATTGAAAAGAATCCAAAAACACAAATACAAATATCCGTTGAAAATAAATCCGTTGAGTGCGAAGAAGTAATTTTTAAATTTGATCTAGATGATTTTTCACAAAAAAGGATTATTGAGGGTACTGACAAGATTGATATAACACTTAATTATGAAAATAAAATTAAAAACTATAGTAATGGCAGAAAAAGCTGGAAGCCTAAACTAATTTAGATAGAGTTAAGCTCAAGCTATCGGCGACTTCTTCTGAAAGCAAAAGCCCATTATGTATTTGTAAAGAAGGTCTAAGACTTGCATTATTCTTGTATTCTTCAAGCCAGTTTTCAATTAAAAGATTGTCAACATATTTTTGTAAGTTTGTTGATAGCTCCATAGAGGAAGTTCTGGGAACTGCACCGGGCAAGTTTGCTATTGCAGATATTATTACACCATTTCGTATTTCAAAAGGATTACTATGAGTATTAGGATTTACCCCCTCGACACATCCACCTTGGTCAATGGCAACATCTACAATGACTGTTCCTTTTTCCATATATTTAATATCTTCTTCAGTAATGACAATCGGTGGTTTTCTGCCTGGAAGTAAGACTGCTCCTATGACTAAATCAGCCGATCTAATTGCACTTTCCGCTTCATTAGTTCCACTTAATAATGTTGAAATGTTTTCTCCATATTTGTTTTTTAAATCTTTCAAAATATTTTCATTTAAATCAATTGCAGTGACTGAAGCTCCAACTTGTATAGATTTATGTATTGAACTCCTACCTACCTCTCCACACCCAATAACTGTTACATTGGAAGTTCTTTCTCCCGAAATTGAGGATAAAAGAACCCCTTTTCCTTGTGATGAATACTCTAAGAATTGCATGCCTTTTTGAACTGCTAAATTACCGGCAATCTTAGACATTGGAATCAATAAAGGGTACTCTTTACCGTCCATTATCATTTCAGTAGCGATTCCTGTTAATTTTTTTTCTAAGAGTGTCTTTGTCAATTGTAGGTTTGAGGCTAAATGAAGGTATCCAAACAAAACATGTGAGGAATTTAACATTTCGAACTCTTCTGGTTGAGGTTCTTTCACCTTACATATAATCTTAGAAACTTCATAAAGCTCCTTTGAAGTAGATACTATTTTTGCTCCAGCAGCTTCATAATCTTTATCTGTAAAACCAGAACCCAACCCAGCTTCAGTTTCTACGAAAATGTCAGCTAAACCAGTGAATTGAGTTATATGTTGAGGAATTAATGAAACTCTTCCCTCATCTTTTTTTACCTCTTTTGGAATTCCAAGGTTTTTAATCATTTGACGGTACTGTCTCCTGTAAATGCTTATCTAAATATTTCATAAACGGAGTTCCTCCAGTACCAACAATATTTGAGTTTGAATTATTTGTTAAAGACTGTTCATAAATATAAATTCTCGCATATTCCAAGTGTTTGTTTCTGAAGATGTGTACTTCCTTAATCAAATCATTTATTAATTTGACTGATTCTTTATCAATGTCTAATTTGCTTCTATCATTTTCTGACCATTCATCTAATCCATTTAAAAGATCTCTGTGCTCTTTAGGCATGTAAAGTCTCATTTCATCTAAGTATTCTCTTAATGGGTCGTTTGAATGGGTAACACCAAGAAGTGCATCCAATGCAGGCACTATTGAACTTTGAGCACCCGTTTCACCTCGGAAAAGTTGCGGTTCTCCAGCAAATTGTTCTACACCTTCATAAATTACTCCATCAGGGGTAGCCGGATTATTCTTCCATCCAAAAATGTAGGGTCTTACTCGATTGTAATAAATGAAAGGGTCACATTTTTCAGGCATTCTATTCATAATTGAATTAATTTTTTGGATACTTTCTAATGAGTTAATTAAATAAGATTGCTCTGTCTTTTTTTCCAGAAAATAGGATTTCAAATTTGAAAGTATTTCTTTTGCTTCGTACTCAATTGCTACGTGAATCATAATAAACCAATCTTCATCAACCCCTCCTAAAAAATTTTGCATAATCACAATATTTTCTAAATCAAAAGGTTTTGTTTCATCAAGCATCTTCCAGTTATTTAAAGCGTATGATGCATAGGACAATATTGGAGGTCTTTCTAGCTTTTCAGAGATAGCAAACCAAGTTAGAGAAAGCTGAGCTGGAATTATATTTTCAACCTCTTTTTTTCCCCACATATATGCATGTGCGATGTAGGAGTATAAAAGCATAGCCCTTTCAAGTTCACTCAGAGTTAGTTGGCTAATGTCTTTATTTAACTCCAGTTGTTTTACTCTTTGAACAATTTGTTCATTAGCAAGCACTTTTGGAAGTTCTCTTGCTAGTTCTTCTATATCATCAAAACCTGATGGAAGATTTTCGCATATTTCGTGTGGTATAAAACCGCTGTCTAATATTTCTTGATTCATTTCCCCCCCTACACTGAGTAAAATTATAGCTTCTACATTACAATGGTAAACTATTCTTGGTAAAGATGGAAAGTAAATTTTTTGTAATACTTGGAAATCAATTATTTGATCCAAAAATTTTAAAAAAAAATAAATGTAATGAAGTCTTTATGGCTGAAGATTATGAACTTTGCACATACATCAAACACCATAAATTAAAACTTTTCCTTTTTCTCACAGCCATGCGCGAATATAGGGATGAGTTAGAAAATAAATCTATTTCTGTAAATTATTTTGAATTATCAAAGCGAAAAGTAAATGAAAATTACGTTGATTTTCTCATAAAATTTTTAAAAGATAAGAAAATATCAGAGATTAATATTTTTGAAATTGAAGACAAAGGTTTTGAAAACCAATTCCTCAAAGTATTGGCTGAAGTGGGAGTGAAAGTAAACATTATCAAGTCGCCGATGTTTTTATTTGAAAGAAATGACTTTGTTCCTATGGCAAAAGGTAAAAAAGTTTACAGAATGTCTTCATTTTATCAAAAAGCAAGAAAAAATATGAATATCTTAATGGATGAAAATAATAAACCAATTGGTGGAAAGTGGTCTTTTGACGAAGAGAATAGAAAGAAAATACCAAAAAATGTAACCCCGCCTGAAATGATTTCCTTTAAAGAATCAAAATATAGTAATGAAATTAAAAATCTGATAAATAGTAACTTTGATGATCACCCAGGAAATCTAGAAGATATATGGTTTCCTGTTGACAGAACAGGGGCGCAAAAACAACTTGATAATTTTCTTAAAGTTCGTTTCGAAAACTTTGGTATTTATGAAGATGCAATGCTTGAAAACAGGAATTTTCTTTTCCATAGTTGCATAAGCCCTTTTTTGAATATTGGTCTTTTAACTCCTGATAAAGTGATAGATAAAACTTTACAATTTGCTGAAAAAAACAATATTCCCATGAACTCTGTAGAAGGTTTTGTAAGACAAATAATTGGATGGAGAGAATTTATAAGAGGAATATATCATGAAGAGGGCGAGGTGCAACTTAATAGTAATTATTGGAAACATAAAAAGAAATTAACTCAATCTTGGTATGACGGAACTACTGGAATTGACCCACTTGATGATTGCATTAAAACAACCCTTAAAGATGGTTACATACATCATATTCCACGTCTTATGGTCATCAGTAATATTATGAATTTATGTGGAATAGATCCAAGAGAAATATACAAATGGTTTATGGAAATGTACATAGACTCCTCAGATTGGGTAATGGTGCCAAACGTATTTGGGATGGCCACCTATGCTGACGGTGGAATGATGTCAACAAAACCTTACACATGCGGTTCAAACTATATTTTAAAAATGAGTAACTATAAAAGAGGAGACTGGTGTGACACTCTCGATGGTTTATATTGGAAATTTACGGAAAAAAACAGAAAATTTTATGAAAACAATCCCAGATTAGCTTTGCTAGTAAGATCTCTTGACAGGCTTGAGCCATCAAGAAAAAAACATATTTTCATAGAAGCTGAAAATTTTATAAAACAAAATACTATTTAACAACACTTAGATTATTTTAAGTAATCACGAAACAAAATTGGTTCATCAGTTATAACACCGTCACATCCAATTTCTAAACAGGTTTTGAGGTTTTCAATAGAATTTACTGTCCAAATGTGCAGTTGAAGATTATTTATTTTACAAAATTCAACGAGCTTTTTGGAATGAACTTGAATTCCTTTCCACCTAAAAGGCGCCTGTAGTGCTTGAACATTGAAGTTTCTTTTTTGGAGAGGAAGAAATCGTGCAATAGCGTTCTCTCTAAAAGTTCCAGAAGTAAGTATATCTCCCTTACTTTCCCTCAAGAATTCATCTAATCTTTTTGGACTAAAGGATGAAACTAAAACTCTTTCCTTTGCGTTTAGTGAGTTTATAATTTCTACAACTTTTTTTGCCATGCCTGTTTGCTTTAGATCTAGATTGAATTTCAACTTTTGATTCATCATTAATGCATCAACTAATCTCACAAACTTTGTTTTTTTACCTTTTTGATTAGTTTTTTCATAGAATTTATAGCCAGCATTAATTTTTAAGATTTCACTCCAATTGAAATCTTGAACTTTTCCAGTAACATTTGTTGTTCTATCAAAAGTTTCATCATGATGAAGAAATATCTCTCCATCTTTAGACATCCTCAAATCAGTTTCAAAGTGTGAAAAACCTTCTGTAATTGCTACTTCTAAACCATGAAGTGTGTTCTCTGGTACTAAATTTGAGCCTCCTCGATGAGGAATAATTAATGGCTTATCACCATCAAAATATGATTTATTATCCAGAAACCCCACCTGTAAAATTAAACTCCTTTAAATGCAGAGCTGGAACTTTTAGCATTCCTTCTCCAAATTCTGAATCTGCATATCTCGACTTATCTCCAACAGATAGAATATTTCCTGGAGCAAGTGAAGCCATGAAGCTTTGCGTAAATCGTAATCTACCAACTGGTTTTATGATTTTTCCATTTTCAATTAAAAAAGAACCATTTCGATTAAGGCCAGTTACAACTTGAGTAATTGGATCTAAAACCCTGCAATACCAAAACTCATTTATGTATATACCTCTTTTAACACTTTTAATCATTTCTTCCTGGGGAACACTTCCTTCCAATAGTTTTATATTTGTTCCAATTCCCCCAAAATTTTCCCCCCAGCCAAATAACTCATGGAAAGTATTTTGTGTATTTAATTCTTTTGCGGTTCTTCGGGTATGAAAGTATGTTTTTGAAACTCCATCTTTTACAATTTCTAAATTCTTTTTCTTGGATCCAGAAGCATCTATTTTAAATCCTATTGAGTCGTGATCTTCTGGAGTGTCGACTAGATTTATTTGATCATCGAATTGCTTTTCATCTATGTTTATTGGACTCATGCCATCAATTTTGCTTTTTGCATTAAAACCGTAAACCCCAAGAAAAACTAATATTGTACTTACTGCTTCGTGACCAAGTATTACTTCATATTTTCCTGGCTCTATATCCTCTGGATTCTCTCCATCTATAGCTAGTTTTGCTGCCTCGCTACCAGCTTGTTGAGCTTCTATGTCTGATAATAGTATTCCTCCCCTATGTGAAGAACCAGCCGATGATTCAGTTCTAAAAATCCCATCAATAAACGCACTACTAGAGGAATCAGATGAATTTAGACCATTTGTATTCCAAACAAAATAATTATTTATATAACTGGAACAATATCCTGCTGCATTCATTTTCTTTCCCTCTGAAACAAAATCTTTAACTTTATTGGCTCTTTCATCAGGTGTTGATTCATCAATCTTGGAGAGACCGTTGAATGATTCCGAAGAATCTGGAAGACCAGCCCATCCTTTGTCTATTGGGCTATTATTTAGTGAATCCATTGCTCTAGAAACAAAATCCTTTGGATTTTTTAATGCAGTTAAGTTTGTTGAAATAGTTATAGTTTTAGAGTCGTTATGTAATGTCAAAAATACATCAGCAGAGTCTTCATCTACATTTTGATGAATTTGCGAATTAGCAAACCTGGTTAGGGCACTTTTGGAGTGCATCATTTTTAATTCACATTCTGTCCCAGATGGAATATTTTTTTCAATATCTTGAAGTAAGTCCTCCCAAATTTTCATCCCCTGACTCCAATTCGTGTATTTTTAAATCTAGCAGGTGATGCTGGGTGTCCGGTATGTCCTATCTGGCTTGGCTGACCTTTGCCACAATTTGGAGTTCCCCAAAAAACCCACTCATCTTCTCCTGATAGCATATCCATATTTCCCCAAAATTCAGGAGTAATTCCTGTATATGTTGGGTTTTTGACCATATCTATAATTTTTCCATTTTTTACTAACCAGCCAACCTCACAACCAAACTGAAAATTTAATCGAATGTCATCAATGGACCAAGATCTGTTAGTTTCCATATAAACTCCATTATCAGTTGCATGTATAATTTCATCTAGTGATGAATCTCCTGGAAGTAACCCTACATTTGTCATTCTAACCATTGGTAATCTTCCAAAACCATCTGCGCGAACCATACCTCCAGGATCTACACCTGCAACAGCTGCGCTGTCACGTCCTGAAAGTACACCAGTCCATATTCCTTCTTTAACAATGTCTACTCGTTGAGCTGGGGTTCCCTCATCATCATACTTAAATGTTGCTAATGCTCCTGGAAGAGTTGCGTCTGCAACAATGTTCATTAATTCAGAACCATATCTGTGTTTATTTAATTTATCTAACTCTAAATGAGAAGTTCCAGCATAGGCAGCTTCCCACCCTAAAATTCTATCGAGTTCAATTGCATGACCAACTGACTCGTGTATTTGAAGAGCGAGTTGGCTTCCTTCTAAAATTAAATCCATTGTTCCTTCTGGACATTGTGGAGCAACCAATAGCCTTTGGGATTCTTCAGCTAATCTCTCTGTATGATTTTCGAATTCAAAACTTTTTACTACCTCCCAACCCCCAGTTCTATATTCGCCAAAAGATTGCGGATAAGATCTAATTTGAGTTTCACCATCACCAACCGATAGAGAAGAGATGCCACCACCTGATTCAATTATGTTTTGATAAATTTTATGACCCTGACTTGAAGCAAACCATTTTTCTGTATCCCAAAAATCAAGTCTTCCAAATGCTCGCGAACTGCCTAGCTTTTTCATTTTTTCAGTAGATTCGAGTAATAAATTAATTTGGTCAGAGCTTGATACTGAAAAAGGATTTTCATCATGAGGGGTGGTGTAGTTATCTTGAACTACAGGCACGTCAGCAAAAGGCATGTCTTTACCAGAAACCATAGCTGATGCTTTGGCAATTTCGTAAGATTTCTTACCAGCTAGTTTTAATGATTCATTTGATAAGTTATAAGTTGAATAAAATCCCCAGGAAGACCCAACCAATGCCCTTATTCCAATACCAATTTTTTCATTTTCATTAAAATTTTCAATTTCTCCATTTTTTGCTGCGATGCTTCTAGATTTTGAAACCAATACTCGTGCATCAGAGTATTTTGCACCACTTTCAATAGCTGAATCTATTGCAATTTCGAGATATTCGAACATGTAATATAGATTAACAATTTAATAAAAAGTAATGAAGCTAAATATTAAAAATTAGACTAAGTCTTGTTCTCTGATTCCAAATGAAGGATGTCTTAATCTACACAATGCTAATTTTTCTAGCTGTCTAATTCTCTCACGAGTTAAATCAAACTCTTCACCTATTTCTTCGAGTGTCCTTGGTACGCCATCATAAAAACCATATCTTAAAGCAAGTATTCTACCTTCTCTTTCAGGAAGTCTGCTAATACTATCCCTGAGGCTTTCAGCTACATCTAAATCTTGAACAATTAAAGAGGGGTCGCTAGCATCTTCATCTTGGATAAAATCACCAAGTTGTGCTCCGTCTTCACCAACAGGCTGTTCTAATGAAACTGTATCAGCAACACTTAAAGCAAGTTCAACTTTATCAACACCAACACCAGCTTCTTTTGCTATTTCCTGTGGTTTTGGATCTCTACCTAATTCTGCTTTAAGTTGCGCTTGTGCAGCTCTAACAGCGGCCATTGTGTCATGAAGATGAACGGGAATTCTTACTGTTCTAGACTTATCAGCAATTGCTCTTGTAATTGCTTGTCTTATCCACCATGTTGCATAAGTAGAAAATTTGAACCCTTTACGCCAATCAAACTTTTCTACTGCTCTGATTAATCCAAGGTTTCCTTCTTGAATTAGGTCAAGAAAATCGATACCAGAAGTATTTGCGTATCGTCTTGCGTTTGCAACAACTAACCTTAAGTTTGCTGTAAGAAATGCATCTTTTGCCTCAGCACCCTTTTTTCTATCTCTTTTTAATCTTATTTCACCTTTTTTATCTTTAAATTGTTTTTTGCCAAGCTTAATAGATGCTTTTTCTCCAGATTCAATTTTCTGAGCTAACTCAACTTCTTGCTCAGCTGTCAAAAGATCAAAATTTCCAATTGCAGTTAAATATTGGCTTACTAAATCAGTAGTTAACTTTCCTTTATCGTCTGCAAGTTTCTTTGTAAGTGATTTAGCTTTTTCCCTTGCTGCTTTCTCCTGTTCTGGAGTTAAAGTTGTATCTTCATTAGAAAAATCAGCCTCTTTAGTATTAGGCTTTGGCTTTGAAGGTATTGTTTTAGTTACCATTAGTATTTTGACTTTCCATAGCTGTATCTAGTTACAAAGGTGAAGTGTATAACTATGTTGAAATTAAAGCTAATTTATTGCTGATTTATTTTTATCTTATCCATACTTACATATATATATGTAATCCACAATAAATCGGCAATTGCAAGGTGAAAAATACTCAATAAAAGCACAATATTAGACAAAACATTCAATACTCCAAGAGTTACAGCAACAATTACTAAGAGCTGTAGAAACTTAACATCAATTTTGTAATCTTTTTGAATTTTTCTTGATTCTATTATTAATGCTACTGATAATCCAGTTGCCACTATGGGGTGTAAAATTCTTAATCTTGTTAATAACTCAGAGGTCCTGTCGAAATCTTCCATCAGTCCTTCATAGAATGAAGCACTTGGAAATAAAACATCCGCCAAAGCTGTGATTGAACCGGTTGCTCCACTGAGTAAAAATAAAAAAGCTACAAAAACAAAGCGTCTGTCCCAAAGTTGTTTAATGTTTTTAAAATTATTAAGTAAAACTTTGTAAAGTATGGCGTAACATGCGAGCAATCCAAAAGTGTTAACTAAGTGTATTGGAACAGCAACTATTCGTGGGAGAGAACTGTTTAACCCAACCCATTCATATAAAACAATTACCGCTCCGATTGCGGCTTCAAAGACAACAAAAAATGTTAAAAAATTTACCGTCGTCCTTATGATGCTTCCTTTACTCATGTTTCTTGACTTAGTAAAAATTATGAGCGTGACAATAAGTAAGATTCCACTAATTGATCTATGGGAAAACTCTATTATTTCAGACGTGTCTGATAATTGAGGAATAATTTTTCCTTTACATGTAGGCCATGTTGATCCACAGCCATCTCCTGACCCAGTGGCCCTAACAAATGCTCCAGCCAAAATTGATAATATGGATAGGACAATTCCTAGCTTTGTATAAGATATTAGTTTCACAATATATTGTTAATAAAAAGATTGAGCGATTCCCAAAAGAGTCGGAAAAAACTAATGACAACAATACCTAAAACAGAAAGTAAACCCACAGTTTTAATATTTCTAGATAGATAAAATCCAAGTTGCTTGTCATCATACAAATAAGGTTGCTCTAGATTATCCTCTTCGTTAATTGAAACTTTTTGTGGCGTTTCTTGATCTAGAAAGGGGGTGTCAAAATCTGAATCGTAATTGAACTCATTATTAGATTGAGTTTCACGTTGGAAAATGTTTCTAAGCCGATCAATTCTCGTATTGGAAATCTCAAGCTTTTCATTATTAACTTTAAATATCTCATCTTCTGAACTAGCTAAGGAAGAAAAATTATTTTCTTCAGTTTTAAACCCTTCAAGCGACTTAATTATCTCGGTTCCTAATATGCCCTCTAAAGCATCAACAACTTTGCTATCAGTAGGAAAACTCATGCCTGTTTCCCATTTCTTTACATCTTTTACCTTTACGCCAGTAAACGAAGCTACCTGCTTATTACTAAGTTGTCTTTCCTTCTTTAATCTATTAAATGTATTTTGAAAATTACTCATCATTCTTAATTCTATTCCAATAATATTTTTTTATATAACTAGTCTTAAGAATGGAGGTGAATGAGCGCCTGGTGGGCTCCACAGTCTTCAAAACTGTTGAAAGGTGTAATAGTCTTTGGCAGGTTCGATTCCTGTCCACCTCCGCTAATTTATAGTTTTTTCATGTTTATTATAAGAAAATGACAGAAGATAAAGATTTATTAGAAGACATAAAGTTTGCTCCGGCAGGTTTTAAAGTTTCTCCAGGTTGGAGAGTCGGACACTTAAGAGAAGAAACAATCACAAAGTCTGGACTTTTAGTTCCTGCAGGAAGTGAAAAAACTTCAGAAGCTCTTCCTCTTATTGATGTAGATACTGAAAAGCAATTCTGGGCGGTTGCAAGCGGTGCTTGGAAATTTATTTGGCCACCAACAGGAAAGGTAGTTTTAGCTGTAAGAGAATCCCAAATTATTGCAGAAGAAGAGATCTCAAATACATCTGATAATGGTCAGCTACCAATAATGAAATAATTGAATCAAAGAAACAACCCAAATCAATCTGATAAAAAGCTACTTACGGTATCAGATAGAGATATATTTGTAACAACTCAAAAGGCCTTGTTGGTTGGCATAATTCTTAAAAACGAAACAAGAGCTGATAAAGAAGAATCTTTAAAAGAATTGGTAAATTTGGTTAAGACGGCAGGGTCTAGCCCCACCATAATACAAATGAAAAGAGTAGAAAAAGTTGATCCGAAAACATTTATTGGAAAAGGGTCAATTACTGAATTAGTTGATATATCAAAAGCAAATGATATTGATGTAGTCTTATTTGATTGTGAGCTAACACCAAATCAGCAAAAAGAATTACGAACTTTATTTCAGTGCGATGTAGTAGATAGAACCGGACTAATTCTTGATATATTTGCTCTTCATGCACAATCAAAAGAGGCCACCTTGCAGGTTGAATTAGCTTTAACTACATATTTAAAACCACGTTTGGCTGGTTTAGGCAAAACACTAAACCAACAAGGTGGAGGAATTGGCACAAGGGGTCCTGGGGAAGCAAAGCTAGAAACTGACAGTAGGTTGATTGACAATAGAATTAACAAACTTAAAAAGGAAATCAAAAAAGTTGCAAAACAAAGACAGGTTCAATCTAGTTTCAGAAAAAAAAATAATACACCACTTGTGTCAATTGTTGGCTACACAAATGCAGGAAAATCAACTTTACTTGAAAAAATCACATCCTCTAAAACCTACGTAGCGAATGAGTTATTTGCTACTGTTGATTCTCTGCAGAGGGAATTAAAGATAGATGAAACCACAGAGCCAATTATTATCTCAGATACAGTTGGATTTATTCAAAATCTACCTACTACATTAATTGAATCTTTCAAATCCACACTCACAGTAGTTAAAGATGCTAATTTACTTATTCATGTCGTTGATGCTGCGTCGGCAATACCACAAATGCATATAACTACAGTTCATGAAATATTAAATCAGATTGAATCTAGTGTTCAGGAAATACTAGTTTTTAATAAAATAGACCGAATTGACACAGCTTCTTTAAATTTTTTAAAAGAAAAATTTGAAGACGCACATTTTATTTCATCAACAGAAGGTACTAATTTAGATAAATTGATTTCAGAAATTACGTTTCAAATTCTTGGAGATTTGCGAACAGTTACACTTTTAACCTCTCCAAAAAATCTTGACTCCCTTCACAGATACTCAAAAATTAAAAATGTAATTAATAGTGAAAATCAACTTGAAGTTGATGTTGAAATAAGAAATTACTATCTTAACAATTTACTTGAAAGAGAAGTTGTTAAAATCTTATCATGAACAACCACATTGGAATTGTTGGAATAGGAGTAATGGGAAGCAATATTGCTCTTAATTTTTCAGACAATGACACAAATGTAAGTGTTTATAACAAATCTCAAGAGAAAATTAATCAACTCATTTCAGAAGACTCATCTAAAAATATTTCTGGTTTTACGGATTTAGAAGAATTTGTTAAAAGCATTGCAAAGCCTAGGAAGATTTTAATACTTGTTCCCTCTGGAGAAGCAACTAATAGTGTTGTAGAAAATTTATTTAATTTTATAGAGGAAAAAGACATCTTAATTGACGGTGGTAATGCATATTACCTAGATAGTATCGATTTGGGGAAGAGGTGTAGTGAACAAGGAATAGAGTTTATTGGAATGGGTATTTCTGGTGGCGAGGCGGGAGCTAGAACAGGTCCTGCATTGATGCTGGGTTATGAAAAGGAAATTCCTGAGGATGTGATATCAATGATTAGTAGAATTGCTGCAAAAGCTGATGGTCAGGAATGTATTGGGCTGTATGAAGGATTTGGAACTGGTCATTTTATTAAAATGCTTCACAATGGAATTGAATATGCTGAAATGCAAATACTTGCTGAGGCGTATAATATATTAAGAACTGCGGGCTTTGATAATATTGCTGCGTCAGAATTTTTCAATAACTTAAAAGAAGAAGAACAGTCTTCATACTTGATTGAAATAACTTCTAACATATTAAAAACTGAAAAAGATGGTGAATACTTAATTGATAAGATTAAACCCGTTGCAAACCATAAAGGAACAGGCAAGCTTACTATTGAAACGGGTTTAAATTATGGATTTCCGCTTCCAAGCATTTTTGAAGCCTTCAATGCAAGGGTTGAAAGCAATTACCAAAAAATTTGGCCAACCCCTACAAAGAATACAGAAATAGAACTTGATCCTAATGAACTACAGGAAGCTATTTATTTTTCTCGCCTTTCAACCCTTACTCAGGGAATCCTGTTTATTGAGTACTTTAGTAAACGAGAAAATCTTGAAATTAAAATTGAGGACGTTATGCAGAATTGGTTAGAGGGGTGCATTATTCGTTCAGATCTATTAAAAGAAATAAAATCAATTTTGAAAGATGGTCCTCCAAATAAATCTATAGTTGAATCAAAACAAATACAGAAAAATCTAGCTAAAAGAATCAAAAATACAAAGAATTTGGTGTCACATTGTATTGAAAATAACATTCCTACACCTGTAATGTACTCATCTCTTAACTGGTATATCAATTCATCTTCAGAGTTCAATCCATCATCTTTGATTCAGGCTCAACGAGATTACTTTGGTGCCCATACAGTTCAGCTTCATGAAAGTGATGAATTTTTGCACTTGAACTGGGATTGATTTCAAAATTAACTAATATTTGTTAATGAATCAAAATATACTACTTCCAAAATTAGCAATCCCAAATAGATATGAAGTTCACTTAGATATTGACCTTGAAAATTTTATTTACAATGGTTCAGAAACAATATTTGTTGAAGTTGTCGAAGACACAACTGAATTACAACTTCATTCAGTCGGATTAACAATAAACAGCTGTTTTGTAGAAAATGATAATGGAACACATATTGATGGATCAGTAACTTATCTCAAAGATGATGAAAAAATTCTTCTTACCTTTGAAGAGAGTGTGGAGACTGGCGACTGGAAGCTGTACATAGACTTTACCGGAAATGTAGTTGATGACTTAAGAGGTTTTTACAGAAGTAAGTTTATAGATAAAAATGACGAAGAAAAGTGGATTGCAACAACACAGTTTGAACCAACTGCTGCAAGAATGGCATTTCCTTGTTGGGATGAACCTGAATATAAATCAGTATTTTCAATTACTTTAACTTCAAATGAGCGCGATACAAGAATTAGTAATGAAGCAGTATTAAGTGAATCAAATAAAGATGGTAGAACTACTACCAAGTTTGTTGATTCAATGAGAATGTCTACTTATTTGGTAGCGTTTATTGTAGGACCACTTGAAGTTACAGAAATTGGAAAATCTACATCAACTAATGTCAGAGTTGTGCATAGACCTGGATTCAGTCATCAAACCAAATTTGCTGGAGAAGCTGCAATAAAAATTTTAGATTTTTTTGAAAACTATTATGACATAAAATACCCTGGTTCAAAACTTGACTTAATAGCAATTCCTGATTTTGCAATGGGTGCTATGGAAAATGTGGGTGCAGTTACCTTCCGAGAGACACTTTTGTTAATTGACGTAAAAAAAGCTACAAGAGCAGAGTTGTCAAGATCTGTAGAAGTAGTTGCTCATGAACTAGCACATATGTGGTTTGGTGATTTAGTGACAATGAAATGGTGGGATGGAATTTGGCTTAATGAGGCATTTGCGAGTTTAATGGAAGTCATAGCATCTGAAGCGACATATCCAGAATTCAAATTATGGAATGAATTAAATTTGGCGAGAAGTCAAGGCTTTAATGTAGACTCACTGAAATCATCTAGGCCTGTTGAATTTGAAGTAGCAACACCTGAAGAAGCTGAGGAAATGTTTGATGTCTTAACCTATCAAAAAGGGTCAACTGTTTTGAGGATGTTTGAAACATTTATTGGAGAGGATAATTTTAAATCCGGAGTCAGAAATTATTTAAAAAAATATCAATATAAAAATACACACTCAACAGATCTTTGGAATGAGTTGACGGAGACCTCAGAGTATGAGATAAGCAAAATACTCCCAACATGGATTAAGCAAGAGGGATATCCAATTGTATCGGTAGAAATCCAAGATGCTTCTTTGAAATTATCTCAAAGAAAATTTCTAATTGATGGAAGTACTGATGACGCTCTCTGGCATATACCAATAAATCTTAAATATTTAGATACAAAAAGTGAGAATAAATTACTACTTGAAAATGAATCCGAAAATTTTGAAAAGAAAGGAAGTGTTCCTTACATTAACAACGGGGGCTGGGCATTTTTTCATACTGCATACAGTAGTGAGCTTCTTAAGAAGATATCTATCCATTTTGAAGAACTTGACATAAACGAAAAATATCGTCTATTAGAAGACTCATGGATGTCATTAAGAATCAATCAAATACCTCTTGATGATTTCATGGATTTATTAATGCTATATAAATATGAAACAGACAAAAACATCTGGGCCCTCGTTTCTGGAATATTTTCAACAATGTATAAAATTTATCCTGATGAAAACTTGGGGATTTTTATTGGAAGATTTTGCAAACCAAGCTTGGAAGTTTTAGGTAAAGAATACAATGAAAATTCAAGCCAAGAAGAATCTCAACTCAGATCAATAGTATGTGGCTTGTATGCAAAATATTCAAATGATAAAGAATTTAACAACTATTTTGTAGATTTATTTGAAACAAACAAATATGAAGAATACAACGATGGCAATTATTACAATCTTGTTCTCTCAATAGCTGGGATGGATCAGTCAGTTTCCGTTACAAAATATCTTGATAAGTTCATACAGGCAGAGACTCCACAGATTGAAGGAAGATATAGATCAATGTTATGGGGATTAAGTGACCCAAAAACCCCAGAAGTTGTTTTAAATGCAATCTTAGAAGGCACTATACGAGGAGCCGACGCACCATATATTGTTTCTGGGTTAATTTCTCATACTGAAAATGGGGAAGCTGCTTGGATTGCTGTAAAAGACAACTGGGATAACCTGTTAAAAGTTATGCCTGAATGGACATCATCAAGGATACTTGACGGACTTCCTTCAATTTATAACGAAGTACTTGGAAAGGATATTGAGGAATTTGTAGAATCAAATCCTCTTCCATCAGCTGAGAAAATTACCAAACAAAAAATAGAACGTTTAAATGCAAATATTAAATTTAAAAATTTAATTATTAATTCACTTAAAAAGACTAGATTTGAATAATAGAGGAGAAAAATGAAACCAAGAATAGCCGTATTTTTACAACCACAGCATGCAGAGTATGACCAAATTAGATCTGCTGCTTTAGAGGCAGAGCAAATTGGAGCTGATGTTATTTATAACTGGGATCATTTCTATCCCCTATACAAGGAAGATGGTACTCAATGGTCTGAGGGTGAAAGAAGAGAAGGAAAGCATTTTGAATGTTGGACTATGCTTGCAAGCTGGGCAGAAGTTACCAATAAAGCTGATATTGGGCCACTTGTTACTTGTAACTCTTATCGTAATCCAGAATTATTAGCTGATATGGCCAGAACTGTTGACCACATTTCTGATGGTAGGTTAATTTTAGGAATTGGCTCTGGATGGTTTGAGCAAGACTATGAGGAATACGGATATGAATTTGGGACAGCAATCTGGAGATTAAAAGAGCTTGAGAAGTCACTCGCACGAATAGTAAGTAGAATGGAGAAATTAGATCCTCAACCCAAAAGAAAAATCCCAATATTGATTGGTGGTGGTGGTGAGAAAGTCACCTTGAGATTAGTAGCTCAATACGCTGACATATGGCATGGGTTTGCAACTAAAACAGAAGATAGGAGTGGGATTGAAACAGTTGCTCATAAAAACTCTGTGTTAAACAAATGGTGTGATGAAGTTGGAAGGAACCCCAATGATATCCAAAGATCAATTGGTATAGACATAAATAGAATTGACCTAGCAGATGAACTTTTAGCAGCGGGGGCCACAGAGGTTACTCTGGCAGTTAATGGACCGGGCTATGACTTAACTAAAGTTAAAGAATGGATTTCTTGGAGAGATTCAAAAGAATAGATAACTAAATATGGATATATTAATTCTCTTATTTGGTTTTGCGCTTGGATTAATTTTTCTTGTAAAGGGTGCTGACGAAATGGTCAACTCGGCTGTTCGAATTGCGCTTAAGTTTAAAATTCCTAACTCAATTATAGGAGCTACCTTTATTGGGTTTGGTACTTCAGCACCTGAATTATTTGCAAGTACCGGTGCAGCCATAAACGGTGACTTAGATTTAGCAATTGGTAATATTGTTGGTTCGAATATTGCCAACTCATTACTAGTAGTAGCTGTCTTATTTTTGGCAATACCAAAAGATTTCAATAAAAAAATTAAAATTAATCATACTAGTCCACTTTGGATGGCTGTCTTGACAACCATTTTTGTTTCAACATATATTTTTACTACAAATTTCCCCTTTGAGTTAGGAGTTGTTCTTTTAGTTCTTGTAGTTTACGTAACATACAAGATGGTTAGTAGCGAAGGTGTTGAGGATGATGAATTATTTGTTGATGAAAAAAAATATATATGGCTGAGAGGCTTTCTTTCTCTTGTTGCAACTTTGTATGGTAGTCAGCTTGTGGTTGATAATGCAGTTAAACTTGCTGAAGTATTTGGAGTTTCTTCTCTTGTTATTGGTTCTACCATTATTGCTATTGGCACAAGCCTTCCTGAGGTTGCTGGAACAATAGCTGCAGCAAAGCTAAAAAAGCCAGATATTGTTTTTGGAAACATTTTCGGTTCAAACCTTTTTAACATTGGATTAGTTGGCGGTGTTGCAATATTAGTAAGCCCTGGAGAAATTCAACAACAAGTAGACTATCAACTATTTCTGATGTATTTCGTATCATTCTTAGTAATTTTTCTGTCACGAAACAGGCTTAAGAGAAATCCAATTTTAGGCTATGTACTAATGAGCCTTTATGTATTATTTCTAATTAGTTTGTTCTAATATTTTTATTTTTAAAGAAAAAAATAATTCCTAATATTGCTAAAAGAGTTCCACCAACTTGGTTCCATGTGAGAGTTCCGATAGTTGCATCTCCCATTCCAAATCGTAGCGTATCAAGAAATGCTCTTTGGGTTCCGTACCAAAAAGCCCACAAACCAATCCAAGCACCCTTTCCAAAAGTAAGGTTTTTTTGAAAGTATCTAAAAATAAAAAATACTCCCAGCGCAAGAACTAAATCATACATAGCTACATGATGATAGGTGCCACAAGTAAGTAAAGGTTCCGCACACTCTAAAGAATTATGTTGTGGTGCTAAATCGTAACCAGGTTTGACTTCATATCCTAAAAAGGAATCTGTTTGTCGACCCAGGTGTTCAACAATTGCTAAATCACCGATTCTTCCGATAACTGTTCCTAAAATAAGGCCTGTAGCTGCATAATCACCATATTGTTTAAAGTCTTCTTTGTTTAAAATACTTATTTTGATGTAAGCAGCAATTATCCCGCCAGCCATTCCACCCATTATTGAATAGCTTCCAGTGAGAGTAAATATGTCACCCCATCCGTAGCTTGGACTGTTATATAATTGAGCAGGTATTGTAAAGAATCGTGCACCCAAAATGGCACCAAAAATTGCCCACGTGAGAGCATCAGAAAATAGAATACTATCAGCACCATCTTTATCGGATAACTTTAATGCGTGACTTGCTCCAATATAAAACCCTATAGCCGCAAAAACTCCGTGTAATGAAAGAAAGATTGGTCCAACTTGAGTTATTGGGATTGGAGGATAGGTAATTGAAAGCAAAACTTCTTGCATGTCTAGATACTACCTAATGTAATAAATATGTCACCAACCATCGCTAAAAATATTACAGCCAAGTAAGTATTTGAAAATATAAAGTATGAAATAGGTTTAACTTTGTCAATGTACAGTCCATAAGATTTGTACATTAAATATATTCCAAATAAAAGTGCAAGAACAAGATAGGTGATTCCTAGCTGAAGTATGGGTGCTAAGAGTATTGAGGTTATAACTGTTGCACATGAATAAACTCCTATAAAAATAGCGGTTCTTTTTTTCGATTCCTGGGTCGGTAACATTGGGAAGTCAGCATCTTTATAGTCATCAATATTTTCTAAAGACAAGGCCCAGAAGTGAGCTGGTGTCCATAGAAATACCAATAAAAATAATAACCAAGATCCAATTTCAAGTTCAGCACCGGTTGCAGACCAACCAATTAATACTGGTGCTGCTCCTGCTGCGCCTCCTATAACAATATTTTGATTAGTTCTTGGTTTTAGAATTAATGTATAAATAAATGAGTAAAAAATATTTGCAGATAAAGCAATATTTGCAGCAAGAGTTGTGGACTGAGTATATAAAATCAAATATCCAAATAGTCCAAGCGAAATTGAGTAAATATAAGCATTTTTTTTACTTATTTCTCCAGTTACTAATGGCCTGTTTACTGTTCTCTCCATTAAGCTATCAGTTGAGATTTCAAATATTTGATTCAAAACATTTGCACTTACTGCAAGAAGAGTTCCTCCAAGTACAGTAAATAATATAAGCTCCAGTGGTGGAAATCCATAAATAGAGACAACCATTGAGGGTACTGTAGTGATAAGTAATAATTCAACAATTCGCAATTTGGAAAGTTTTAAATACTTAATTGCTACTTTTTTACTTTCAGCCTTCATAATGACATAGTACTTAAAATTACACTATATATTGTTTCAACGCTATCCTTAAATATTGTTGATAATATAAAATATGCTTGTGATAAAAATTTTTAAATTTAAAAACTTAAGATTTATACCATTAATTTTTCTATCTGCATGTATAGAAAATGCACCACTTGACTCGCTAAGCCCCGAAGGACCATATGCAAGATCTATTGACGAATTATTTTGGATAACTTTCTGGATTGCTGTAGGTGTCTTTGTAATTGTTCAAGGTGCATTAATCTTGTCTGTTTTTGTTTTTAAGGAAAAACCAGAAAGCCCAGAACCAAAACAGATTCATGGAAATACAAAATTAGAAATACTGTGGACTGTAATCCCTGTCTTAATTCTCGCAGCAATTGCTGTTCCAACTGTTCAAACAATTTTTGACTTAGCAAGAGAGCCAGAAGATGCTTTAAAAATTGAAGTGATTGGTCACCAATGGTGGTTTGAGTATAAATATCCAGATTATGGAATTACAACAGCAAATGTTTTAGTGATCCCAGCTGATAAACCTGTGCGACTTGAAATGTGGTCTAACGATGTTCTTCACAACTACTGGGTTCCAAAGCTTAATGGAAAAAGATATCTTGTGCCCGGACAGACAACATATTTAAACCTTCATGCTGATTCTCCAGATGAGTTTTGGGCTCAGTGTGGAGAATATTGTGGATTAAGTCATTCAAAAATGAGAGGTAGGGTCTTATCATTATCACAAAAAGATTTTGATAACTGGGTTGCAAATGAACAAAAAAATGCAACTGCCTTTAGCAATGAAGATCTTTCTTTAGCTGCTGAAGGGCAGCAGGTGTATCTTAATGCTGGGTGTACACAGTGTCATGTTGTTAATGGTGTCTGGGATGTACAAGGTGATAGAATTGCTCCAAACCTTACACATTTTGCAGTTAGAAATGTCTTTGCTGGAGCTGCGTTAGAAAATAATAGAGAGAATTTAACAAGGTGGTTAGCCAATCCTGCAGAAGTAAAACCTGGTACATTTATGCCTAACCTTGAATTGACCGAATCAGAAATAAATGCTTTAATTGCTTATCTGGAGACACTAAAATGACAAAAATTATTGAACCAAAAAAACAGAGTAATATCTTTAGAAGACCATCATCAGAAACTGGTATTTGGAGCTGGATTACAACAGTAGATCACAAACGAATTGGTATTATGTATGGATATGCCGCATTCTTTTTCCTATTAATAGGTGGGCTTGAAGCATTAGTTCTAAGAATCCAGCTTTCACAACCTGACAATAATTTCCTTACTGCAGCTGAATATAATGCTATGTTCACTATGCATGGAACTACCATGATTTTTCTTGCAATTATGCCAATAAGTGCTGCTTTTTTCAATTACTTATTACCACTTCAGATTGGTGCCAGGGATGTTGCCTTTCCAAGGTTAAACGCTCTTTCTTTTTGGATTTTTATATTCGGAGGTGCTTTTCTTTATTCAACATTTATATTCGGAACAGCTGGAGCACCAGAGGGAGGATATTTAGCTGAAGAAGTTGGTTGGCTTGGTTCAGCACCAAATGGGGGTTGGTTTGGCTACCAGCCTAATGCGGGAATGAAGTATTCTCCCGGAACAGCAATGGACTATTGGGCAATAGGTCTGCAGATTCTTGGTATAGCTTCGCTAATTTCAGCATTTAACTTCATTACAACAATCATAAATATGAGAACAGAAGGTATGAGGTTTATGAGGATGCCAGTATTTACCTGGATGACATTTGCTGTTTCGTTCCTTTTAGCTTTCTCTTTACCAATAATCGCTATTGCTCTTTTCTATGTAACATTTGATAGAAAATTTGGAACTACATTTTTCTTAACAGAAGGTGGTGGTGATCCAGTTTTGTGGCAGCATCTTTTCTGGCTGTTTGGACATCCGGAGGTTTATATTCTAATACTTCCAGCATTTGGTATAGTCTCTGAGGTATTACCAACATTTTCACGTAAACCACTTTTTGGATACGCAGCAATTGTATTTGCTGGATTTGGAATAGCTTTTATCGGTTTCGGAGTTTGGGCCCATCACATGTTTGCATCTGCAATTAGTCCGGTTGCACAAGCTGGTTTTGGTTTATCAACAATGGTTATTGCGGTGCCCACGGGTGTGAAAATATTTAACTGGCTAGGAACGATATGGGGAGGAAAACTGAAGTTAAACACTCCTATGCTATTTTCCCTTGGTTTTATAGGAATGTTTGTAATAGGGGGCCTTAGTGGAGTCACTCACTCTGTTGTACCAGCAGACACGCAACAAACTGATACTTACTATGTAGTTGCACATTTTCATTATGTATTATTTGGCGGTGCGCTTTTTGGTATATTTTCTGGACTTTATTACTGGTTTCCTAAAGTGTGGGGGAAAATGTATAACGAAACACTTGGAAAAATTCACTTTTGGCTAATGTTAATTGGTTTTAACCTTACCTTTGGACCCATGCATTGGTTGGGTCTCCAGGGGCAAGTTAGACGTACATGGGTTTATGCAGAAGAAACAAACTTAGCATTCTGGAATGTTGTGGTAACTGTAGGGGCTTTCATAATTGCGGTATCAATTATTGTGTTTATGATAAATTGGATTTTTTCTAAACGCAATGGGGAGGAAGCACCTTTTGATCCATGGGATGCAAGGACAATTGAGTGGACGATTCCATCTCCAACTCCTGTTTGGAATTTTTCAAAGGCACCAATTGTAAAATCATTAGATGATTTCTGGCATGCAAAATATAGTGAAGATGATGAAGGAAGAGCGGTAAGAAGAGATAGCGCTGACGAACTACTTCAAGAATTGGAAGAAGAAGGACTTAATCCAAGCGAAAATATCGAGCTACCTAGTCCTTCTTATTATCCAATTATATTGGCTTCTGGATTGCCATTTTTAGGTTATGCAGTCATATATTACTCTATACCATTAGCAATTATTGGATCGCTACTATTGTTAATTGGTGGTTTTGGTTGGGGAACTGAGCCACTAGAAGAGCACATAGAAGAATCAGAAAATGAGTAGCTCTCATGCCTACCCGCACGAGCCTACGGGAGTAGAAACTAGAAAACTTGGCATGTGGGTATTTTTATCCACTGAGATTTTATTTTTTGGAACACTAATCACTACTTTTATGATTTTCAAAGGAAGAGAATTTCCTGGAATGAAGCTTACGGATGTTTACGACATTCCTTTTACGTCTATTAGTTCTTTTATTTTGCTAATGAGCTCTTTGACAATGGTACTTGCTCATAATGCTCTTGAGGCAGATGATCAGGAAAAAACAAGGGTTTGGCTACTAGCAACAGCAATGCTTGGAGCGGTTTTTTTAGCTGGTCAAATATATGAATTTACTGAGTTTTATCATAAGGGCTTTGAACTAGGTACGAATATTTTTAGTTCTACTTTTTATGTTTTGACAGGTTTTCATGGACTACACGTTTTTATAGGTGTGGTGCTTCTACTAGCTTTATGGAGTATTGGACAAAGACAAAAAGGTTTAACTTTAGAAGGGGGAATGAACCTAGAGTTTGTAGCTCTTTATTGGCACTTTGTGGATATAGTTTGGATAGTATTGTTTACAGTTGTTTATTTAATTTAGTATGTCTGAAATTCATTTAGAACAC
>CABYTP010000009.1 GCA_902521955.1 uncultured Candidatus Actinomarina sp.
ATTTTAAATTTATCATTTATGAAAAACATGGTGCTGCAAGATTTATACAAAAATTTTCAATTTCAAAATTAAAGAAAGATAAAAAATCATTTTTAATTGGTGTTACTAAAAAATCCATACAAGAACTTAACGGATCCATCAACAATCCTTTATATCTTCCTAACGGCGTAGATGAAAAATTGTTTTTTCCAGAATCAAGAAATAATGACTCTTTAACTATTGGTTATGTGGGATTTCTAGAAACTTACGGGGTGGATAAGGGTGTACTAAATGCAGTAAATGAAATAATAGAAATAAATAAACACTCAAATACTAGAACGTTTATTGTAGGTGGCCCAGAATCTAAATTAGAGAAAATAAGAGAGCACGTCAAAGCAAAAAAACAGGAAGATAATTTTCAAATTTTAAACTTCATGTCCCATCAAAAAGTTGCAGAATTAATGAAAAGTTTAGATATAGGAATAGTTCCTTATCCCAAAGATGGTCACATGAATCTATACGCATCGCCATTAAAAATTTTCGAGCTTGCGGCTTCTGGAGTACCAATACTTGCATCTAATATAGATTCTCATCTTGAGTTAGAAGATTTAAATCTTGGTATACATTATTTTGAACACAATAATTTTGATGACTTCAGAGAAAAGCTTGATGAACTTATTGATAACAGTGAATTGAGAGAATCTCTATCAAATAAGTCACTTGAAAATATCCAAAAATTGTTTTGGGTAAATAGAACAAAAAATATTTTACAAAGCGTCCGTAGCTCAACTGGATAGAGCACCTGACTTCGGATCAGGGGGTTGGGGGTTCGAGTCCCTCCGGACGTGCTACCACTTAAGCTAGTAATTTAAATACTAGTAAGAATCTACTATGTAATTATCTATTGCTTCATTTAGTTCATCAGGATCACAATTTATTATGTCCTTTATTACTGCTAGTCTCCCTATTCTCTCATCAACCATAAAAAATTTAGAAATAATTTTATACTCTTCTCTTGAAAAATAATCATCAAACAAGACCTGCCATCCTGAATAGGATTTCAGAACGTCATACATTCTAAGCAGGGTTACTGCCCTGAATCGACCATCAATCATAATTAGATCAGGTTTGTCTCTCATAACAAATTCTGGATCTGAATAGTTCTTAAACTTTGTAAGTAAAGATTGTCTACTAGTCTTAGGAAATAAAGGGTGTCCCCACCTTGAAGTAAGACCAATGTTTCTGTATAAATATATCTGTTTTGATAAATTTCTATGTCCAACCTTTTTGACCTTGTGCTTTACAGAATTAAGAAAAAGTAGGTCTGTTTCTATTGTTATATAATCTATACCTAGCTTCGAGGCCAACACGGTTGAGCCACCGGAACCATATTCAAGATAAAATTTTGACTCTTTTAATGCATTGGTTAAGAATTTGTTTGACAATTCTTCTAATGACGGATTCTCTTCTATTTTGTAAAACAAACTCCCTATTGGAAAAAGATAGCTTACAAAACCCAATATATAAAGAAGACAACGATAGGTAGTTTTAATCATGTTTCTCATTATTGTAAAAAACAAAAATTACTTATCTTGGCTGCTCTTGCTTCAAGTGATAGTTCTTTTATTTCACTTTCTTCCAAAAACGATATGTCCTCATTAGTTGATATTTCTAAAGCATTGATAAGGCTTTCTCTTGATTCCAAATCAAAGAAAGCTATCTTATCTGAAAACATTAAAGACTTATGTGATGGGAAATCAACAGCAACAACTTTTAGTTTGCCACGTAAGTATTCATAATATTTTAATGGAGAAGTATATAGTTCAGAGTGCTTGTTGCCTTTTTCATTTATTAAAATTCCTATGTCGGAATTCTCTATTATGTTTAAAGCATCTCTTCTATTTTGTTGACCAACAACTGAGATTGAATTTGCAAGTTTACGTTTTTCAATCTCATCTTTAAGTTCTTTAGCAACATTGTTTGGACCCCCAACTATTGTTAATTCAAATCTCTCATATATACTTTTAGATTCATATATATCTATTATGTTGTTTAAGCCTCTAGATTTACCAAACCTTTTTAGATTTCCGACAAAGACTACTCGTTTCTTTTTGTTTAATTTTTTTTCTTTAGAATAATCTCTTTCAAAGAAGTCTTCATCATAACCATTTGGAATAATTTTAATTTTACTATCGTACAGTTGTGGAATCCTTAAATCATCGGCGATAGCTTGATTTAGACAAATTAATTTTGATTTATCTCTTTTTATCGATCTATTTACAAGTAGTTTTCTGAGGTAAGTTAACTGGTGACATTCAAAAACAACATGTTGATTACTTAAAGAAAGGAAGTAATAAACCCAATCAGACCTAGTAAAAAAAACATCAGGTGTAGAGTGTTCTCTCAATAATTCTTTTACTGCTCTTCTTGACCAAACTAAGTGGCTATACAGATATGCGAGTTTATTAAAGTACTTAACTTTACCAAAAGGTAGCTTGTGCTCAAGACATTCTGCATGAAAATCTTCTTTAAAATCATAGTGATTTTTTAGCACACTCATATCGTCGTTACTTTGTTTTTCTCGTTCGGGATAGAAAAGTTTTACGCTAACTCCACTACGAACTAAATATTTAATATTTGATATAGACTGAATGCTATTAGCCGTATTCGCTGGAAAGGTTTGATAGGTAATATAATGGATAGTTTTGTTCATAAATTATCTCAATAAAGTATAAGTTTAATTATTAATTCAAACTAATAGTTTTTTATATTTCACAAGTTTGATAGAATTTTCTCTATGAAATCAGATCCTGGTTATTTTGGACCAAAATCAATGATGTGGACAGTTAATAAAGAAATTACTGTTTTGTTTGGAGGAGCGAGAGCTTTACTTATGCATGCTGCTCATCCGCTTATTGCTGCAGGAGCAAGACAAACTTCTTTTTACCAAAGAGACCCATGGAAAAGACTAATTAGAACTCTTTCGTTGCAAAATTCAGTTACGTTTGGGACTAAACAAGAAGCAGATGAAAGTGCACATCGTATAAATAAATTACATGAAGTAATTAAGGGTGAAGATGAAGTAACTGGTGGTTTTTATGATGCTCTTGATCATGAACAACTGCTTTGGGTACATGCATGTTTGCAAATATCATCAATATATTTTTATGAAAAAACAGTAAAAAAATTAACAGATTTAGAAAAGAACCAATACCATCTTGAGAATATGAAGTCCGCAGATTTAGTGTTAGTTGATATTGAAAAAATGCCTAAGACCCACGATGGTCTAAAGGAGTGGGTAGTTAAAAAATCCCGAGAAAAAGATTACTTGCTTTATACAGATGTAGCAAAAGATGTTCAAGATATAATTGCAGGAGGTCCAGTGCCAAAACATATAAAACCAATTTGGCCTTTTATAGCATTTACAGCTTTTAATACATTGCCAAAAGAATTTAAAAACATATACGGGATCAAAGATACAAAATTTAAAACTATTGTCTTAGAATTTAATCTGAAGTTTTTAAAATATTCAAGACCATTTCTACCACCTTTCTTTAGATTGATAGCTCCTGCTCGTTGGGCAAAACAGCGAATTACTAAAAAACCCGATCTTAGATTTAGCGACAAAGCAAAATTTTAAAACATTATAATTAAAATATGACAGATAAAAATAATTGGTCTGAGATAAATAATAATATCTCAGAAATTAAAGATAAAATAAAAAATAGCATCAATGAAAATGATCTAACCTCTGACTTAAAAGCGTCATTAAAAAATACGGTTGCATCAGCTAGTGCGACTTTAAATGAGTTGAAAAGAAATATTGAAAAAACTGTGACAGATGAGGAGATTAAAGAAGAAGCAAAAACCATAATTAGTAAAATTGCTTCTGAATTAGAAGAAAATTTACATGAATTAACATCAACGGTTTCTGATTATTTTGATAATAAATCAAGTTATGAAGAAGAGTAATAATCATAATTATTAAAAAAGTTGTTTACCTCGTTAGAAACATACTTAATATCTTCGTTGGTTAAATTTGTTGATGATGGAAGCCAAAGAATGGAGTCTGATATCTCTTCAGAGAAACTTAATTTAGTTTTCTTTGTTTCTTGTAAGTAAGATTGGCTACTTAAAGCTGGATAAGAGTATCTAGTTTCAATATTTTTTGAACTTAAATACAATTTAAGTTCTTCTCTTTGTGTATGATCATCACAATATAAATCAATAAACCAAGGTGTTTCAATATTTTTAAATTGTTTAAGATATTTTCTATCTATAAATTTTGAATATTCATTATGTAGCTTCTTTTTTATGTCAATGAATTCTTCTAGCTTGTTAAATTGTGATAATCCTAGTGCTGCTTGTAGGTCTGTAATTTTAAAATTTAAGCCAAAACCTTTATGAACATCACTTTTGTCTTTTTCTCTATTGAAGGTTTTTAAGTCTATTAGGTTTAGATAGACATCATCATCATCTAGTAAAACCATTCCTCCCTGTCCCATAGTAATAATTTTATGCGGGGTAAAAGAAAGAATACTTATATTGCCTAATGAACCACATTTTTGATTTATGTAGGATGATCCTAATGCATGAGCAGAATCCTCAATTAATATAATATTATTTTTTTTACAGTAGTCTTGAATTTCTATTCCTGAGCCAGTTCTTCCGTTTAAAGGAACAAAAATAACTGCATCAATATCTGAGACTGACTTCAGAGATTCTACAGACATGCATAAACTATTATCAGTATCAATAATTACCGGTTGGGCACCTGCCCAGATTATTGCATTAATTGTGGCAATCATAGTAATATTTGGGACTGCTACTTTATGCCCTTCCTTTATACCAGATGCTAATAGGCCAAGATATATGGCTATCGTTCCGTTTGGTACTGCTACAGAATATTTTCTATTTAAATAGCTTGCGATGTTTTCTTCTAATTTTTTTGTAACTTTATGTTCAGTAATCCACGATCCAGATGCCATGTATTCTGTAACATTCTGAACGTCCTCATTTGAAATATTTGGCTCTACTTGACTAATCATTTTTAACATTTATTCTTGTTCTATCTTTTTCTGGTCCAAAATAGGGCCCATTTTTTATTTCTAGGACTTTACTATCTTTTTTAATTTCATATTCGTGGATTCCTTGGAACTGAACAATTAGCTGCCCTTGGTTTATTTCTTCACTGGATATGAACTCGCCCTGTACTGTATAAAGATTGCAAACTATGCTTCCTTCTAAAACGAGGACTACTTCTTGAGTTATATATGATTTTCTCTCAAAGGTGTTGTGGTAATGTGCATCAAGTATTTTTCCTTCTTGATAATTCCATGTTCCAACTTGGATAAATGCATCATCAGAAGTAAAAAAATCTAAACCTTCTTTTATATTTTTTAAATCGAAAATGCTTGAATACAGTTTGTCATTAAAAATGATTTGTTTAACATTTTCATTAACCATGATGCTCAATATACCAATCTACAGTTTGTTGAATTCCGTCATTTAAATTTGTTTCTGGTTTCCAATCTAATTTTATTTGACCTAGATTTCCATCTACTTTTTTTTCATGTACACCATCAGGTCTTGAAGTATCTAGCTCAAACTCTCCATTCCAACCAAATTTTTCTTTTATAGTCTCTGCAAGTTCAATTACTGAAATCCCTTTTTCCACTCCAACATTAAAAAAATGATGTCCTGAATCTAAATTTATGGACCTAACAAGAGCCTCGGCTCCGTCTTTAACGTAAAGCCACTCTCTAATCGGTTTCCCTGTACCCCAGATTTCAACTTTATTGATATTTTCTTTTTTTGCATCATGTACTTTTTTTATAATTGCACCTAAAGCATGTGATCTTTCAATATCAAAATGATCATGAGGACCATACATATTCGAAATTACTACATTCACTGAAGAAAAATTGTTTTCGTCAAAGAAACTATTTCCAAGCTGCACATACAGTCTCTTAGAAATTCCATAATTATAAACTGACTTATCGGGGGGGCCATCAAAAAATTGTTCTTCTTTGTAAGTTGTTAAGTTACCAGGATACGCACAGTTTGAAATTGGATTAATCAATTTTTCAACATTGTGCTCTAAAGATAGCTTATAAAGATTAATAGCCATTGTGGAGTTTTCACTTAACATTTTTCCAGGATATTTATACCCATAAGAGATTCCTCCAACAAAAGCAGCACAGTTAATAATTACTTCGGGTTTAAATTTTGACATATAGTTATCCAAAGAAATTTGTTGTGTTATATCAACATGTTCTTTACCTGTTATTTCCAGTACATTGTATTTATTCTCTTTATCAAGAATGGCTTTTACATGCTTACCCAAAAAACCATTAGAACCTATAACCAATACTTTCATAATCTCTACAGTTTTGGATATTCCCAAGTTGGTGAAATTAAATTATCTTTTAATAAAGTAAAATCTTTTTTAGCTTCATTTATATCATGTTCAACCATTATTTTTACTAGGCCTTTGAAGTCGACACTTGGTTTCCAATTTAATAGTTCTCTTGCTTTTGAAGAATCTCCTAACAAATAGTCAACTTCATTTGGTCTAAAATATTTTTCCGAGGTAATGACATAATCTTCCCAGTTCAAATTTACATGCTTAAATGCTTCTTCAGCAAAATCTCTTACAGTTTTAGTAACTCCAGTAGCTAGTACCCAGTCTTCTGGATAATCATATTGCATCATAAGCCACATTCCTTCAATATAATCTTTTGCATACCCCCAATCTCTACTTGCATCTAAATTACCTAAAGTTAATTTTGACTGGATTCCCGCTGCTATTCTGCCAACAGCTTTAGAAATTTTTCTAGTAACAAAAGTTTCACCTCGAAGTGGGGATTCATGATTAAAAAGTATGCCATTTACTCCAAAGACATTGTATGATTCTCTATAAATTTTTGTTATCTCGTGAGCAAAAACCTTTGATGCACCGTATGGGCTTTTTGGATCAAAAAGTGAATTTTCATCAAGCAATTCTTTAGATATTCCTCCGAACATTTCTGAGGATGATGCCTGGTAAAATTTTACCTTTTTATCTAGGTGTTTTATTGTTTCTAAAATAGTGATCGATCCGAGTGTTCCTAGTTGAGTAGTAAGAATAGGATTTTGAAATGAAACTGCGACGTGGGATTGAGCAGCTAAATTATAAATTTCATCTGGTTGTATATTGTTAATTAAGTTGGTTATAGATGATGAATCTAATAAGTCAGAGTAGTAAAGTTGTAACTTGTCATCTGATGCATGTTTAGAAATTAGGTGATCAATTCTGCCTGTATTAAATGAAGACGACCTTCTTACTATTCCGTGAACCTCATAATTTTTAGAAAGTAGAAATTCTGATAGATAAGCCCCGTCTTGTCCTGTAATTCCGGTAATTAAAGCTTTCATTTCATTAAATATTGTACTTTGTAGAAAAAGATTCTTCTCAGTTTATATCTAAATTAATAAGAATATTTACTAGTTTTATCGTTGATCTTTAGTAGTAAAGATATATTTAATAAATTAAAAAGAAATATTATAACTCCATCAGCCAACATTAGCGAGTCTGTTTTAAGTTCTAGACTAAACAAGAGTGACGCTAATAAAAATATTATAATTCTTAAGTTTGTTTCAACATTAAAAATTCTTGAAAGTAGCAATTTCAGAATAGAATAAGTTAACAATACTAGGCCAAAAATACCAAACTTATTTAATACTTGTAAAAGAACTGAATGGGGTCCAGATGCTAAGTCGCGCTCTGTAAATTTTATTATATTTAGATAAGCACCTGTGCCATGTCCAAATAATAAATCTATGACACTTGGTTTATAGCCTGAGGCAAACATGGCCCAAGGTAAAGTTCTATTAAGCCTGTCACTTATAAATTCAAAACCATACTCACTTTTGTTTACATTCTCTCCAAGAATAACTTCCGAAGAAGCGTCTTTGTCAATAAAGAAAGATTCGTCTCTATCAAATGTGGGAATAGTTTGAAAAATGACTGAGGTTATTAAAATAATTACTACCAATTCCTTTGTGTAGGATTTATAAAAAATGATCACGACAATAAAAAGTAAAATTAATAACACTAGGGTATTGAACCTTGATTGTGAAAGTAGAGTTGAAGTGATTGAAAAAATTATATATAAATAATTCTTGGAAGATCGATTAAAATAATAATTTAACAAAAAGAAGCATAGACTAAAAAGTTGCAAATTTCCAAACACTTCGTAATGCGTATTTAATCCCCTCCAGGTTTGTATCTCTCCAAAATTTAATAACTCTGCTCGTCTAGTTAAAAAAAATATCAACTCAGAAAATGAGTTAAAAAAATTACTTATTCCCAAAAAAATTGACAGTATTGGATAAAAAATTAAAATATTTGAGCTTCTGTTGAGTTCTGTTTTTAATTCCTTAATGTTGGATGACTTAATAGAATAAAAAACTTCGAAAAATAAAAATACGGATACCAAGTACCACAATGCACTTGGAATATGATATTTAATATCTGGTAAATAAGACACCATGATATTCCATCTATTCGGATAATCAACGTCCTTCAAATTTTTTGAAAGATTTATTACAGTAGATTTGACTTCTAAACTATTAAGATCGTTGATGTTTTCTTTTAAATATCTAATATCTTTACGTTCTAAATAAGTTTTTCTATAATTTTCGAAATTAACATTATCAACAATATTTTCGAACTCTGATGGGTTATTAATGATACTGGTTTCTAAACTTGGAGAATTTAAATTTGGTGATATGAAGCTAAGACTTAAAGAACAACAAAATAGTATAAAAACAAAATTTCTTTTATAGAATTTGTGTTTTTTAAAGTAGTTAAAAAGAAAATAATATAGTAAAAAGTCAAAAAACCATGGAATGCCATATCCAGTACTAAAAAATGGAAATAGACATAGAATAAATAATTTTAAATGAAATGAATAATTGGCTGAGTAGCTATATATGATAAAAGATTTCAAAATAGAGAAAGCAATAAACACATAGATATAAATATTTTCTTCAAAGTTTACATAAATTGAAACAACAAAATAACTAACAAGAGCACCGAAACATGTAATTAATATAAATTGATTGTTTAATCTTTTTAAGATACTTTTAATATCTAATTGACCTATTAATACATAAGAAAAAAATAAGAATAGCAAGACCTGTTGTAGAATTACCCTACTAATTCGAGGTAAATATATTTTGAATAACTCAGGATCTCCAGACTGATTTGCAATAACTTCAGACACTGTTAGATAACAGAATAAATTTTGATTAGTATTAGTCACAAATTGCGTTTTGATTTTTAAGACATTAAAGCTCTCAATATTAGATATCTTTACTTTAAAATATTCAAAAAATACAAAATTATTACAATCAGAAAAAATATAGAAAATAGTCACTAAGGCAACAAAAGCAAGTATTTTGTTTGATACTAAAAGTTTAAACTTTTTTTTCATTAGTTAAATAAAATATTAATACACATTAATGAACAGTATTCTTGCTATTTAGATTAATCAAAATTGTAGAAGCGATCATAAATAGATATCCTTGAATAATATGTCTTGGAAAATATGTATGTACTTGGTAAAAAAGATGGGGTCCTAAAAAAGCAAACGGAATAATAAAATACAAAAAGTTAGTCAGGTTTTTGTCTCTTTTAGCAAAAACAAAAAGAAATTGCAGAATTATCAGGCTTACAGTAATTGGAAATATTTTACCTGACATTAGCCTCACACCGTCGTTTAATGGATTTGCTATAAGATAATTCAACTGAAATAAAAATTTTTCATATACTGCTGAAAAATTTAGTAATAAATCTATAGGTGATAAATAAAAAACGTCACTTCTAAATATATTTTTTTCCAAAACAAACTCTCCACCATAAATAAAGTTATGTAAAAAAGGAAGAAGGAGAAAAAATGTAAAAATAGCTAGAGGTTTGAAAAATATCTTTTTATTTTTTGATAAAAGAAAAATTAAGAAAACTAAGTAAATTATGCCTGGAAATTGATTTTCACGAATAAAAAAACAAGCACCTAAAAGAAAATACATAGCGTAAAGATTTTTTGAACTAAATTCCAATTTTAAAAAAATATTTAAAAATATAAGTCCTAAAATCCAAGTAGGCCATTCTGATAAAGATGAGAACAAATTTAGTTTAGAACTATAAGTGGAAAGAAATATATAAGTTAATAGAAAATTAAAACCTAGGAAATATACTTGTTCATTATATTTTTTAAAAAGTTTTAAAAATATTGAAAATAACAAAAAAACTATTATAAATCTAAAAAATATAACTATCGACAAATGACTGTCCCCAAAAAATAAATGGAATACGGATAACAGGTATCTGTATCCAGGCTGATAGAGGTAGATGTCTTCGCCACCTTGTAATGATTGTAAAAAAACTATCTGTTGAGACCAACTTTCGTATTTAAGTGGATCCGATCCTCCAAGAGAATATAGAACGTTGTTATTCAAATTCAAGTTTTTTACTGACGAAATAGAGATTATTAATATGGATGAAAGAAAGTTTTGAACTTTATACTCCTGTTTAATTGCAATAAAGGTGATAACAGATAAAATTACTAAAATTTCTATGATGTCTGCATATGAATTAGATAAAAACTCTAAAAATAAAATTCCAACAAGTCCAATAATAAAGTTAAGACCTAGGATTCTATTTTTTGAATATATAAAATAGAAAATCAAAAGAATAATTGATAGAAAAATAAATGAAGAGATAAGCTCAAATATTCTTGAAGTGTTAGATTCGTAAATATTAATATAATTGTCATCTAAATCAGTTAGATTAAAAGAGGCATATGGAATACTGGGGATACTATTAATTAGTCCATTGAACCGATAAAAATAATCAAATTCAACTTCTGCTCCGACAGGTACAAGTAAAATATGGCTTTTTGATTTTGTATAAGAGGGTTCTAAATTTATTTCTTCACCATTAACAGTAACCGTAACTTCTCCAACATAAGAAATTTTCATTTGTTCTCTATATTTGTTATAACTTTCAGAAGACCAATTTACCCCAAAAGAAAGCCAGCTTCTAGAGGGCTCTATAGGAAGAATCAAATTAGTAAATCCATATTCATATTCTCGAACTTCCTCTATCTTTTTAATTTCAACATATTCGTTGTAGGTGACTCTCGAGTACTTATCATCTTTTGATATCCAATGAATAGGTATATCTAAATCATTACTTCCCCCGTAGAAACTCTTTTCATAAAAATTAAATCCAGTTTGATTTAAAAAATATAAATTCCAATTTGTATATTCAATACTTTTATTATTTTCGGGGTTTTGATTAAAATTTAAAAAATAATCATTACGCGTAATACTTTTATCAAAGGGCTTGTCAAAACTAAATTGACAACTGTCTGCAGTGTTAAAATTCATTTCAAAATTGGATGTGGGAGTAAATTCTGTTTTGTAACAAGCGTTATAATCATCATTATTTGAAAACATTTGTATTAAAAGAAATATGAATGTAAGAAGGATAATTAAGCGAAAATATTTTTCAGCATTTAAGTCTGATTGTTTTATCAAAAATGGTAAACATAAACAAATGATAAAGAGTACAACTTCTAACTTGCCTTCAAATGGAAATCCATTTAGCCCATATTTTTTGTTTATTGGAAAGAAAATTAAAAATAATGGAACAAAGTAGACTAATGTTTTTTTATTTGTTAAAAACACACTCATTTTTTTATTTGGTTGGAAGCTTACTTAAAACTCCATTATCAACTGTAATGCTTGACCCATGCAAAATTTTTGCATGTTGGTTTAGTAAGTCAATTATAAAGTTTGCTACCTCAACTGGTTCCAATATTTTTTTTGATGGTAGTTCATTTTTTAGGTTTTGAATTTCTTTTTTATCAAGATTCTCTGTCAGCATTGGAGAATCCATTGCACCAAGAATTAACTCAAAAATTGACATCTTTTCATTTTTTTCTATTGTAAGTCCATTAACCAATCCTTGTATTGCAGACTTACTAGACGCATAAAGTGTATTGTTTTCGGTTGTAGCTTTTGCATGAACGGAAGAGACTATACATAGTTTAGAAAAATCACTAAATTCATTTTCTAAAGTCTTTACTAAAAGATAAATTGATTTTACATTAACTGAAAAAACTTCGTCAAATGTTGCTGAAATATCGTCAATATCATTACTTGAATTTTTTTGAACTGCTGCACAATGCACTATTGAATCAATTTTTTTGCTATTTAAAGAATTTTTTATTTCCAATATATTTTCATTTGAGATACTGGATAAATCAATATTAATGTCAGTATGTATTCCCGCTGTTTTATCTATTCCTAAAGTGTTAAAACCACTTTGTTTTAATTGTTTAGAAAGAGCGTCGCCAAGTCCAGAACTTGATCCTGTTATTAAATAGTAATTTTCAGTTTTACTCACTAATCCATTTTAATAAAGTATCAGTAACTTGCTGGTTAACTGAGTTATTTGCTTCAAGTGTATTGGAAGCATTGTGAGTTGAAAATATTACATTATTATAATCTTTAAGTGGATTTCCATCTATTACTGGTTCTTTTTCGAATACATCTAGGGCACAACCTGAAATTAAATCTTTATCAAGGGCATAAATCAAATCTTTTTCATTTATAATCTGCCCTCTTGAAACATTTACTATATATGGTTTTTTTTCTAAATTATTAAAAAAATGTTTGTTAACTAAATGCCTTGTTTCCTTTGTTAAAGAAGCAGTGACTACTAAAATATCACTGGTTTTTTGTAAAAATTCAAGATCCTTCTTTAGTGCTATAGAGTTGTCTGCTTTATCAGAATATGGATCATAATAAAATATATTTACTCCAAATGGTTTTAACAATTTAGCTGTATATTGTCCAATACTGCCAAATCCAATAAAACCTAAATTTTTATTCATCAATCTTGTACCAATTGGTTTATTCCATTCGGTACTCATTAACAGTTCTTTATGAATATATGGTATTTGTTTTAAAAGTGAACCGATTAAATATATAACATGCTCTGCTACATCAATATATATGTCACTGGGTGTATTTAATATTTTTGGAAAATTTGTTGAAATATTTATGTTGTCAGTCCCAACACCCCATTTAATAATGAGCTCTAATTTTGGACAACTATTGATTACATCATCATTAATTTCGTCATCACCGATAACTGCTATTTTTGAATTTTGCAAATTTTTTATCATTTCTTTAGCATCAAACCCCTGTCCTTTAGGCGTTACTAGTTCAACTGAATACTCTTTGTTTATCATTAATTCATTTAAATTTTCTACTTCAGAAAAATATCGGGGACAGGTAATAACAATACTCATAAATTTTCCTTAAGAAGTATTTCTGCTATTTTAAAATCACTCTCATTATCAATATCAATATTTTCAGGAAATTTTGTTTCAAAGAATATCGAGTTAGAGGAAATTCTATTTTTTCTAATATTAAAATTATCTTTTGAAAAAATATAAAATCCTGAATTTTCAATGTATAAAGGGTCAAGATCTTGAGTTTGAATTAATTCACTAATATCATGATTTATAGGATTTGCATCTCCATCAAAAAGCCTATCCTGTAACTTAGTCACAGAGAAATAGTCCTTTTTAGTTTTATTATGTTTTTCTATGGCTGAATTAATAGTTTTTACAGTTAGCAAAGGATTCGTTGTGTGTGTTTGAAGAATAGATTCATTTTTACATTCACTTAGAGTAGATGCAATAATTTTGTTCATAGAAATTTCATTTCCAATTAGATTTTTGGGGCGATATACAAACTTTAAAAAATCAAAGTACTCCAACATTTTTTCTTGAACAAAGCTTTCGTCACAGTTAATTACAATCTCATCAATATAATTTGATGCATTTAAAGAAGAGATTATCCAAAAAAAAAGAGGTTTTCCGTTTATCATTTTAAAATTTTTATTTGGAACTCTCTGAGATTCTTTCTTAATTGGAACTATTGCAGAAATCATGACTTTGGTGGATAAAAATATAGATCAGTTGTTTTGTTTTTACTCATATTGTTTTTGTATCCTCTATATGTTCCTAGATACTGACAAAATCTGTACTTTAATATACTAATAATATCACTGCCTGGTTGAAGAGTTTCTTTTGAAGTTTTTAGGTCATATATTACTCCTCTTAAAAAACCTCTAAAACAGTAAAAAAAAGTATTTCTAATTACTTCCGAGTCGAATTTGTCTATTTCATCAATTACTTTGAGTGCTTCCGCTTCTCTTCTGTATCTATTTGAAATTGTCTTATAGTTTTCTCTGTGCAAATGTTCAACATCTGCTTCTGAGCAATAATAGATTCCCCATCCATCAGTTTTTGCTTTTTTCCCAAAAGCAATATCTTCAAGACCTGTGAGTTTTTCATCAAACTTGTATTTTTTCCATAACTCATTTCTGTATGCTGCATTTCCATTATTTAAAAAAACTTCTGTAATAATTTTAGATTCTCCACTAAACCATGTTTTTTGGACTGATGCTTCAGAATGCTTAGTTTCGGGATGTGGTGACTGACAGCCATAAACTATTCCTATATTTTTATTAGAAAAAGATTCAACCACATTTTTTAGCCAATAACGATTTTTTGGAAAACAGTGAGCACTTAAAGATACAATTATTTCACCTTCAGAATGTGTAAAACCTATATTGAGTGATTTTCCGAAAGTAAACTCATTTTTATTGATATGATATAAAGAAATATTATTATTCTTACTCATATAATATGAAATAGTTTCTAATGTACCATCATCGCTACCAGAATCTACAAATACTATTTCAAAGTCTTTAATAGTTTGATTAAAGAGGATGGGTAGCAAGATTTTTAAATTTTCATTTTCATTTAAACATCTGATTACAATTGAAACTTTTTTGCTCAACTTACCTCGATTGTATACCACGTCTTATAATTTTGAGATTTAGGCAAAAATATCTTATTTTGTTTAATAGCTTCCTCTAAGTCTTTCATTCCAGAATTACAAGGTTCAAGAACATTTACATTTAAATTATTCCATCCACCCCTTGATTGAAAGATCCAAAAATAAGGAAGTGTTGATTTGTCATACTCAAAAACACACATATCATTATTTTCATTAGTCACCTTTATTTTTCCATCAACTCCATAAAAATAAACAAAATCGTTTCTATTTTGATTGGGTTTTACAGACGATAAGAAATCATTTAACTTATCGCTAGAAACAATATTCCCAAAATTTTTGTCAACTTTTTTAAAATAGTCATATTTAAAAATAACTTTATGATTGCTAATTGGCAAAGCTAAGTGAAGCTTAAATAAGAAATAATCTAAATTGATTTCATTGATGTCATAATTTACTGTTACTTTATTTTGATCTATACTAATTGTTTTTTTTACTTTAGAATTTGAAAAGTATCCTTTGCAAGCTAGGTCAACGCTGTATTTGGATTTATCAACTATGTCCCACTCAGAAGTCCATAACTCACCATGGTCAGGTGCAATTTTATCATTAATTGTTTCAATCTTATCATTTGGAAAAAGTTCTTCATATCCGCCTATCCATTGAGAATCATAATCAGAAAATTGTATGGGTTTGAATTTAGAATACTTGTCAGAATCAAACCAAACCCAATTAACATTGTTCTTCTTATCAACAATTTCGACTATTTTTCCACCAAATAAAGTATCGACTTTTATTTTTAAATATTCATTTTCAAAGCCCAAAAAGTTATTCATTAATACTTCTTTCTTTTAAAATATCAATATTTGAAGCCGTAACATTAAAGATTTTATAACCCTCTTTCTCAAGTTCTTTTATTTGTTTACTTAGAATTAAAATGTGTGATTTGTAATACTTGTTAATATTACGATCATCAAAAAAACTGGGATGGTTCTCTTTATGTTCGTCTAAAGTTTGTTGTGTGTTTTTTGAATACTGCCAAAAATTTTTTTCATCTTTTTCTCTTCCATCAAATCCTCCTAAATAAATATTTTGAGCAAGTAAAGATGCAATTGGAAGCATAAATTCTGTTAAAACATTGCTTGAATTTTGTGAAAATAAATTTTTATTGCTACCAATTTTTAAATTATTTTCAGATGGTTGTAAACCAATTATAAAATTTTGATCTATCTTCCAATCATTTACCAAAATAGGAAAAGCGACAATTGGACAAACTATATAAAATTTTTGATTGTTAAATCTATTAATAACTTCCTTTTTAAATCTTTGTGCTTCTGTACTATTTCCAAAATGAAAAACAGGATCTCCAAAACAAATTATCCTACAACCACTATTCCAAAGTTGTTCATCATATATTCCTGAGTTGCAAGAAACTACTTCTAAATTTTTTTCTTGATAATAATCCCTTGCTTTGTCAAAAGATGGGCCTGTTCCTAATAGTGCAATATTTTCTAAGTTTGTATTTTTTTTTAAAATTTTAAAATTTTCTATTGATTTATTTATATAACTTGCTCTTTCTGAAACAGTTGAAAAGTCGTAGTAATACAACCTAAGCCGTGTTGAAGCTTCTGAACTTAAATAAAAGTTTTTATCAATCAATCTAACTTTTCTTAAAAAGAAAAAGTACTTAACAAACAAAAAAATTTTAAATTTACCTATAAGAATCAGCGTGTCATTTTCTATATTTTTTGAAACATGTATGTTGTCTGGAATCAACAGATCAGAGAAATTATTTTTATCAAAATCATGTAAAAATATATTTTTATATTTTTTGTTATTCTTTAATTGAAAGCCCCTAAGTAAATACCATATAAATGCTTTAAATAAAACTAATGGATTAATGAATTTAGTTTGTGTGAAACTAATTGGTAACATCATCATATTATAAATTGATTTGTTAGGTAAAGAATGTCAATAATTCTTAAAAATAAAATTGTTAGTATTTTTCATAGCAAATTTAATGTCTTCTTCATTAGAAAGTTTCTTTAAGACTTTATTCTCTAAGTAATAAATATCGAAATTAAGGTTATTTAACTTATCAAAAATGTAAAAATAATTTTTATTATGGCGTTCTTCCACCTCAATTAGAAGAAGTGAATCAAAATTTGAGAGCATATTTACAGCACCATCAAGAACTTTATTTTCATGACCCTCTACATCTATCTTTATAAATAATTTACTGGGTTTATGTGATTTAACATTGCTAAATAAAGAATCGATGGGTATACACTTAATAACCCTTTTCTCAAATTCTTCAAATTTATTCTCTATGGATGATTTTCCAAATATTTTTATTGAATTAATTTTTGGTATATTTAAATTGATCTCTTGGTGTTGATTTGAAGCAGCTTTATTAATTAAAGTTGAATTTTTGTATCTATAGCCTGCTTCAATATATGATAGACATTCTTCTATGGGTTCAAATACAAAACTATGTTGTGAGTTTTTACCAAATAAAAATGTATAAATTCCATAATTTGCACCAATATCAAAAAAAATATATTTATTATTATCTTGCTTTAGTATTTTTTTTAATACAGGAATTTCTTTTTCACCATAAAAAAAATTGTAAAAACCTCGAAGTGGCCCTGTAATTTTTGGAAATTTTAAAAGTAAGTCTCTCAAAAGCTTTCTTTCAAAACGTAAATTTTTTTGTTGATTCAATCCACATACTAGAATGTTATTATGAAAAATTTAATAGCTGAGTTAAAAATGCTATTAAAAAATGTTAACAACTACCTAAACAACAGATACAAAGGGACATTTCATAATATTTATTATTTTTTGAAAAATTTTTCCAAAATAAAAATTCAAGATTATGAGAAAAATAATGATATAAAAAGTGATATTTGGATATTTGATAGTTCATCAAAGCTAACAAGATACTCTTTGTATTCAGCATTTTGTTTTTTTCTGACAAATCAACTAGACAATAGAAAATTAGACTATGCAGTACTTATTTGTGCTTCGGGTCCTGGCTTTTGCCAAGTTGGAGCTTCTCCAAAAAATCCAAACAATCCAATGCCCTGTAGTAGTTGTATTGAAACTAATATAAATTTATATAAAAATTCTAAAAAAATATTTTTTACAAAAAAATATAATTTCAAAAATGAAAATGAAAACAATAAAAAAATAAATGAACTAATACAGCCATCAAAAAAATGGCTAGCAAGAGAAAATAAAAATGCTAAAACTCTTCATACGATAGAGAAAAAACTTCAGTCGGCAGGTGAGATGTGGATAAAATATCTTGACCAAATTAGTAAAAGTGAATTACCCAAAGTTGCAATTATATTTAATGGGTATTCATTTCCAGAATCAGTTATCAAGCATTACTTGGATGAGCATGGAGTAAAAACATATACTTTTGAGATGGGCTTCAAAGAAGATTCTATATTTATATCGGACAATTTTGCACCAGATTATTTCTTTGAATATGATGAAAAATTTTTGACACATAGTGAAAGTGAAAAATTAAATAAATACATGAATAGGAGAAGCAAAGGAAACTTTAGTAGAGGAGGTATTAATTTTTGGAATACAATGCATGATATTAATACTTCATTAACAGAAAAAATTGATAGACACAAAAAGGTTATAACAATATTTTTAAATGTTCCTTATGATACTTCTCAGGCATTAGCCTCAAAACTATTCCACGATACTTATGATTGGGTAGATTTTTTATCAATATATGTAAAGCAAAATAATGACTATTTATTTATTTTTAGAAGTCACCCAGATGAAATAAGAGCAGATAAAAAAACAAACTACCCATTGTCAAAGCACCTTATGGAAATAAAGCTTAATACTTTGAGCAATGTGGTGATTATCCCAGCTCATGAGCCAACTGATTCATATGCATTGATAAAAAAATCTGACTTGGTCCTTACTTATAATTCAACAATTACAATCGAGTCTCTTTATTTCGGTACAAATGCTATCAATGCTGGTTATGCACATTTTTCAAGGATTGATTATTTTAAAATAGCTAAAAGCAAAGAGGAATATCTAAATAAAATTGAAAATTTTTTAGAAAACAGGACTGTTGGCAGCGAAACTATGGATGTTGTAACAAGTTATTTATATCAACTTATATTTAATTCTTCTATAGATTTATCATCTCAAGTAAACAGTTTGGATAAATATGAATATTATATTAAAAAAGATAAATTTGAAAACAACGGTATAGAATCTTTTGTTAAGCAACTGGAAGATAGTATTAAAAAGCGGGATATTTAAAAACAAAAATTTATGAAATTAAAAAAAATACTAAATTTAAAAAATCGAATTAATTCTTATTACTTGATTCTAAATGTATTAAAAAAGAAAAAAAGATTCTTAATCCCGATATTAATTTTTTCAATACTTAGTTCAATATTTAGTGGTTTAAGCATTGGACTTATAATCCCACTTCTAGAGGGGAATGATAGAAATATTTTTTCTGATACTTATTTTAAATTTTTAGATGATTTTTTACAATTTGGCTTTGGGACTAGCTTTCAAGATAAAATTATTCAAATTTCATTTCTAATTATGATTTTGAGCTTATTTGAATTTTTATTTACTTCATTAATCATAAAATTATCAGTAAAAGTTCAATACATAATTGAAACAGAATTTTTAAATAAAATTTTCGAAAAAATTTCAAGAATGAAATATTCAAAATTTTTCTCCTATAAAGATGGTGAAATTTTTACAGTAATCACCACAGATATTTACAACGTAAGCAATGTTGTAATTAGATTATTACTATCCATACAATCATTTATACTAATCTTCATTTACTTTACAATTATGTTTTCGGTGTCTCCTTGGCTGACTTTCATCTCTATCATATTTTTTGTATTTATTTCAATTATTGTTGCAGGTCTAATTGGTAGAAAAACAAAAATTATAAATACTAAGGTTGCGGAACTTTTTTTGAAAATAAATTCGGATCTTTCTTACTTTATTGAAAATTATAAAAAAGTCATTGGTTTAGGAGTTGAAGATAAGTTTTCTAAGGATTTAAAGAATTCTTACAAAGAGTTTATAAATGAAAGAACTAAATACTCAAAATTTGTTTCTTACACACTGCCCTTAAACAACCTTGTAAATACATTGTCAATTGCTGCACTGTTGTTGGCAGGTTCATTTTTATTTGCTAATCAATCTAATACTTGGACTGTTATGCTTATCCCTTTTTTAGTTTTATTATTCAAAATTTTACCTATGGTAGCTTCTTTAAATGGTTTAAGAGTTGCAATTGAGTCAAATAAGCCCTTCATTGAAAGATTAGAAAATTTTATCTCTGAAAATAATGACTCAGAAGAAAAAAATAAGTCAAATTATCAATTTGCAAATTGTATCGAATTTGATGATGTTAGCTTTAATTTTGAAAATAAAATAGTTTTAGAAAAAGCAACTTTAAGTATCGAAAAAGATAAAATTACCTCAATAGTTGGACCAAGTGGAGTTGGAAAAACTACAGTAATTGACCTAATTTTAAAAATTTTCACTCCTGATTCAGGCGATATTTTTATTGATGGAATTAATATAGATAAAATTTCAACAAATTCATTAAGAGAAAGTATTTCATTTCTACCTCAAGATTTATTAATGGTTAACTCAAGCATAATTAATAATGTTAATCTTTTTAAGAAAAATGTTTCGCCAGAGACAATTATAAGTAATATAGATAAATTAAATTTTAGTTCCGAATCTTCAAAACTAATTATGGATAAAAACATAGGATTAGGTGGGATAAATCTATCTGGTGGTCAAAAACAAAAAATAAACATTATCAGAACAATTTTGAAGGATTCTCAGTTTATTATTTTTGATGAGCCAACCAATAATTTGGACTCCCATAGTATTAAATTATTTGTTGACGAGATTAAAAATATTAAAAATAAAAAAACAATTTTATTTGTTACCCATGAAGAAGCGTTAATTCAAATTTCAGATAACGTTTTTGAATTGAACCAAAATACAATTAAAAAACATAATTAAATATCCAAGTTGAGCTAAATCAATCTAATTGAAGTATAGGTTTTATTTTTATGAACTAGATATCTTCCTAGATATAAAATATAGTTTAAATCTCTTATTGGGTTGTCTAAAATAAGCAAAAATTGTTCATTTTAATTGCTTATATTTGAATACCTAAATCTCTAATTTCAGATCTCCATTCTTCTAAAAATGTATGCGAGAGTAATCTAACAACATCTAAGTCAATTGATGTGTCAACATCAATTGACTCTTCATCTTCTGTGACAACTCCCTCTGTTTTACCAGATAGCCTCAAGCCGGTACTTTTATATTGAGCATAAGTTGTTACATAAATAGAACCTGTTTCGCAGAATTCATCTTCCATATCTTGTCTTCGTGGTCTATCGGTATAAAGGGGAATAAAACTATTGTGTACTTTTTTCCATCTAAATAAATGGATTTTTTTAACTGTCAAAGATGAGTCAAAACCGTTATTTTTAATAGATTGAATACACCTATTAAGTGTTGATTTGTATCTCAAGGGACTAGTGGGTTGTAGTAAAACAATTATATCGTCGTTGTTTAAAGCATATTTGCTTAAGGCATGGTCCATTACCGGTTCAGTGAAAACAGCGTCTCCAGATAGTTCTTCCGGTCGAATTAATGTTTGAGCACCAAATTTAGATGCTTCATCAAGAATCTCCGAAGAATCTGAAGAGACTATAACTTGATCTCCTTTACCAGAAATATATTTACCATGAATTACAGACCAACCTACTAGGGATATTCCAGAAACTCTTTTAAGGTTCTTATTAGGAATGCCTTTACTTCCTCCTCTTGCTGGAATTATTATGTATTTCACTTACCCAAGAATAATTGATTTTGTCTATTTTTAAATACATAATTTATTAATAATAAGAAATAAAAATATTTTATTTTAATAAGATAATGCATATGAAAACTTTTTGTATTGATATTGATGGAACAATTTGTTCAATAAATACTGATGACTATTCTAAAGCTACACCTCATATCAGTAGGATTGAGCAAATTAATTCTCTTTATGACGAAGGTCATAAAATTATTTTTTTTACAGCTAGAGGTAGCAAGACTGAAATAGACCATACTGCATTAACAAAAAACCAATTAAACACATGGGGAGTTAAGTATCATGACCTCATAATGGGTAAGCCATATGCAGATTATTACATAGATGATAAAAGCATTGATTATTTTAGTTGGTTTCAGCAAAACACCATAAACTGAATATAATTATCTAGATGTTGTCAAAATATTTTCAAAGTAACAAACAACTTATTGTTCTAGAAATAGCAAATAACCATCAAGGAGACCTTGAACACGGTTTAAAAATAATTAAATTATTTTCTGAGATTAATAATAAATATATAAATGATTTCAATTTTGCATTTAAATTTCAATATAGAGATTTGGAAACATTCATTCATAAAGATTATAAAAATTCTGACATAAAATATGTAAGAAGATTTCTTGATACTCAATTAAACGATAAAGAGTGGGGCTCTTTGATTGATGCAGTAAAAGATGCGGGTTTTTATACAATGTGTACACCATTTGATGAAGCTTCTGTTAACAAGGTTGTACAAGATAATTTTGATATTTTAAAAATTGCTAGTGCCTCAATAGATGATTGGCCATTAATTGAAAAAATTGGCGACTCAAATAAAAAAGAAATTATTGCATCTATTGGTGGCGCTTCAATGGAAAAAGTTAAAAGGTTTTTTTCATATATGAACAACAAAGGTAAGGATATTGCTTTAAATTATTGTGTAAGTTTATACCCAACTAATCAAGATAAACTAAATATTTCTTATGTAAAAGAGCTGAAAAGAACATTTCCTGATATACCAATAGGCTTCTCTACTCACGAGAATGGTTCAGTAGATAATACTGCCGGCCTCGCTCTTGCTGCGGGTGCCGTAATTTTTGAGAAACATGTAGCGTTAGAGAATAATAATAAAAATTACACTATTAATGACTACTCTGTTGATACAAAACAATACGAAAATTGGATATGTAATCTTTTAGAATCAAAAGCAATACTTGGTTCAGTTGAAAATAGAAATTTCAATTTAAATTTAGAGCTCGATGCTCTTAGAGACCTAAAACGAGGGATTTTTGTAGATAAAGATTTATCAAAAAATAAATTAGATAATAAAGATGTTTATTTTGCAATTCCCTCAAAACAGAATCAATTGCTATCCAACGATTTATCAAAGTTTAATGGCATTGAATTAAAAAGTGACATTAAGGTTGATCAACCAGTTTTATACGATCAAGTAAATATATCAAACACAAGACCAGAGGTCGAAAAGATACGTGATTTTATAAGAGATGAGCTCAGGCAATATAATATTTCAATACCTCAATCTATTGATTTAGAAATTTCTCATCATTACGGAATCGAAAAATTTCATGAGTTTGGTACTTGTATGCTTACTCTGGTTAACAAAGATTACTGTAAAAAAATACTCTATCAATACCCAAACCAAAAACACCCTGAACATTTTCATAAAATAAAAGAAGAAACTTTTATTTTGCTAGAAGGTTCCTTGGACGTTTATCTAGAAAACGATAAACATAGATTAAAAAAAGGTGATATTTTAACAATAGAAAGAGGAGTAAAGCATAGTTTTGAGTCAACTACTGGAGCAATTTTTGAAGAAATTTCAACTGAACATTTGAGTGATGACTCGTATTATACGGATGATTCAATAAATAACAATGCAAATAGAAAGTCTAAAATTATGCTTTTTAATAATTGAATCTATTTGTAATTTCTACAACTTCATTAAATCTTGGATCAACTGGCACATAAAATGATTTTACTTTTTTATTATCAATTGGCTCATTGGATAGGCAATTAAAAATTTGTAAGAAAGTATTAATTTGCCCATAGTCCTGAGAGAGAGTTTGGTTACATTCTTTTGAAAGTTTAATTGAGGAAAAGATTCTATATCTGCTTAGTATTTCTTCGTCCGTTAGTTGTTCATAGTTTCTAGCATAATTATAGTGAGGCCCGTGATCGGATTGAAGAATTACTATTGAATTTTCATCAATGCTGTCTAAAAATCCTGTCAATTCTTTTTCAAGACATTTTATAGAATCTATATAAGGCTTACTCATTTCAAACGCATTACTGTTATAACTTATGTGCTTTAAAGAATTGCACTTTTCATCAACATAAAATGGTCCGTGCGTATTTTTAAGATGAAAAAAATAAAAAACTGGTTTTCTTTCTTCATTGCGATTCAATTCATTATGAAAAATTTCCATGATTGTTTGTAGTTTTAAATCACCACAATTTTCACTACAATCAAGACCTAAAATATCTAGTATTTCAAAATAAAAAGGGATACTTTGTTGATTGTTTTCTATAATTTGAAAAGGGGTTCTAATTAGAAGTTCATAAAATATTTGTTTTGAATTTTTTCTGCCTAAACATACAATATTCTCATTTAAACTGTCTTCACAATTAAATTCTTTACTGTAAGCTGCAATATCGTACCCATTAGATTCTAAAGTCCTTATTACCTGCGAATTCATAATATTAAGTTCTCTTAAAATATGTCTATTCTTAGTTTTATAATTTTCACCATCTTCAACTGCATAATTAGTCGAGAATATTGTATTAAGAGACATAGATGTAATTCCATAACTAGATATTGCGTTGTTCGCAATATAAAAATTATTGTTACTAAGAATAGACTTTAAATTTTTAGCATCAAATCCATAAAAGTTTTCAAGAGTCTCGAAACTTGCAAGGCCGTCATATAGAAAAAAATAAATATCGGGTTTGTCAACAAATACAACTTCTTCAAAATTATTTACAATTTTTGGGGTGTTTGTTTGAAGATTTTGACTGAAATAATTTGCAAGAAAAATGCTTACTGGTGAAGAAATAAGTAAAACTACCCAAATAGATAAAAAAAGTTGAAAAAAATATTTATCATATATAAAAATTATGATGAGTACCCCAAAAAATAAAACTGTAAGCCATATAAGGAATGAATAGTTATTAATCTGAGTTATCCATCCTTGTGCCCTGTAGCCATAAAAAGTAGTCCAACTTCTATAGTTTAAAAAGACAAAGCCGATCCATGCTGTGATATACAAAATTTTTAAATAATTTTGAGATTTAAATATTTTCTTTAGGACAAAAAAGAAAATATAAAATACCACAAGATAGCCTAATGTAAATGAAAGAAAAAGGTTTATTTCACCTTCCTCAAAAATAAAGATGCTCCCGAAAAAAGAATTTACAAGGGGAAGAAGAATTAGTAATGGAGGAACATATCTTATTTTTTGTTTCACCTACATTATTATATAGTAGAGTTATTGTAAGCAATATGTTTGAAATAATACTTTATACAGAAAATTTTTATTACATTGATCCAGGAACAACTTCCTATATATTTCAAGCCATCTTAGCTGCAGGAATAACAGTTGGTGTTTTTTTTAGAAATATTAAATTTGGGTTGATAAGTATACTTAGCAAGTTTAAAAAGAAATCAAAATGATGCTCTTAATATTTCTTTAATAGTTTCTTTATCGATATTTCCACTAAAAGTTCTTACTCGATCTTTTGTTATCATTTTGTCAATAAGTTCCAGAGATTGGTTGAGGCTTAAATAATTATTTAGCTCTTTATTAAGACTTAATTTTTTTAAATTTTTAAGAGAATTTCTAATCATGGTGTTTAATTTTTCAGAATTATCTATATTTATTTCACAAATTTTATATATAGCGTCTAATGTAAAACTACATGCCAATCCGTGTGGAACACCATATTTTAAAGTTAGAGGATAGCTTATTGAATGCGCAACAGATGTTCTAGTAATATTTATAGCTTTTCCACTGTAATAGCTTGCTTTAAATAAAGATTTAAATGTTGAAAATTCTTTTGCATTTAAATCTAAATTTTTATATATAAATGAATTTTGAATAGATTTTGAGGAAAACTCAAGAGAATCTTTTGTAGCATTTATATTCCAAATTGATTCTAAAGAGTGAGAGAGAGTATCGAGAGCTGTAAATAGTAAAGTTTTGTATGAGCTAGTAAATAATAGTTCAGGGACAAAATAAACTGAATCAGGTAAAAGATTGGGGTGATCTAGTGAATATTTTTTATTGTTTTCCCTATCCCAAATTGTTGCGAATTGAGTAGCTTCTGCTCCAGTGCCTGCAGTTGTAGGTATTACTATAAGATGTGGTTTTTTAATATTTGAACTAAGAATATCTGTTGAACCAATTGTATTTTTTAAACTCATTGGATTATTGACTCCAATAAATGAAGTCAAAATTTTTGCAGTGTCGATTACACTTCCACCACCAACTGCAATAACATTAGTAAACATATTAGAGGAATTATTTGAGATCAATTCTTCTAAGTTCTTTAATGAAGGGTAGCTGTTTACAAAAATATCCTGGGTCTTGTTTAATTTTGTATTTGTCAAAGACTCAAGAATATCTTTATATCCTCTTTCCTTTCCGCCTTGGGACATTATTACCAGTGTTTTGTTACCATTTTCAATCTCCAAGGAGTTGATAATCTTTATCTCAGAAAATTTGGAATCAAGTAATTTAAGTTTCATCTGTCATAAGCTTCATAAAAATATCCTTATTTTGAGCAGGAGATTCATGTGGTCTTCCTAATTGAGGATCAGATTTTTGATTAATAACTATTTCAATTAAGACTGGGCCTTTTTTTGAATAATTACTTGTCAAAAATTGTTCAAGTTTATCTATATCGTCAAATTTAAAATAATCTTTGTAATTAGATCCTTTTGATATTGCTTCAAGATCTAGTTGACTTCCAACTGTTGGTTGATTTCCAACTGATTCATGAGAAGAATTATTAAAAACAAAATGGTAAAAATTTTCTAAAGGCTGACTACCTATAATTGGCAATATTCCCATGTGCATCAATAATGATCCGTCACCATCAAGTAGTATAGTTTTATTTTTTTTATGAGAAAGGCTTATGCCAGCTGCTATTGAGCTAGCATGTCCCATTCCTCCAATTGTGTAAAATATTTTTGCATTTTTGTTAGAACTTTTGTTAACAAAATATAATTCTCTAGAAGTTTTTCCGGTTGTAGAAATAAAAATTCCATCATTACAGTAGATTGAATAAATTTTTTCTATAAAATCTTTCCTGTTTTTATAACTTGATCTTTTTTCTAGTGAACGATTATCGTTTTTGAAAAAGTTTTTTTGAAATACATATGCAAATTGTTTGTTTTGTGAAATGCTTTCTTCTAACAAATCTAATTTTGGCAAATTTTCTTCATTTACTATTTGATACTCTATTTCTAAAAGGTCTAATTGTTGAATTGTTATACGACCCTGAAAAGTATGCTGGGGTTCGTCTTTAACACCAGGCTGTCCTCTCCAGCCAACTAAAAAGATTATTGGGATGTTGTATACATCTCTTGTAGCTAAAGAAGTAATTGGGTTTATTATATTGCCTAATCCAGAATTCTGAAGATATACAATCCCTGGTTTTCCAGAACCTAAATAATGACCAATTGCCATTCCTACAGCAGCCCCCTCATTTTGGGTAATAATGTGTTGAGTTTTTTTAGAAAAGTCAAGCTCTAAGCTTTTACTTAATCCTGATAGTAAAGAATCTGGAACTCCAAAATAATGATCATGCCCTCTATCTATCAAGCTCTGGAGGAACTCTTTAGCTGTCACAATTATGTTCCTGGAATTAAGTTTAAGATTTCTTTTATAGAAATTAAATGATCATCAGCTTCTAAGCTTCGCTTGTTTGTTAATATCATTTCTGCTGTTTGTACCATGGATGGGTAAGCTGCTCTCAATAAATGGTTCGCATAAATAATAATCGAAACGCCATTTTGAGATAATTCTTTTTCATACACATGATTATAAGATGTTGGCACAACAACTAGAGGTCGTTGTTTCTTAAACTTTTTGTATTCCTTGCAGAATTCGAAAATTTCAGATGCAGATTCTTTCCTACTATGGATAAGTATTCCATCTGCATTTGCATCTATATACGCGTTTGCTCTATTGAGTGCATCGTCAAGACCTTTGTCTAAAATAAGACTTTCAATTCTTGCAATTATCATAAAATCATCTGTTGACGCTGAATCTTTACCTATTGATATTTTATTGCTAAAATTTTCAATAGAATCTTGTGTTTGATCTACATCAGTTCCATGTAGAGAATTTCTTTTTAATCCAGTTTTATCCTCAATTACAACCGCTGAGACTCCTGCTCTTTCCAAATTTCTTACTGTAAATGAAAAGTGTTCGGGAAGCCCTCCTGTGTCAGCGTCATAAATAATAGGCTTTGTCGTAACTTCTAATACTTCATTAAGTGATATAAATCTTGAGGAAAAATCTACTGCTTCAATATCTGGTTTACCTCTAGATGTAGAATCAGTTAGGCTGCTTGCCCACATTCCATCAAATTCAGAATATCCAAGATCGTTTGAAATTTTTGTATTCTCTATAACAAGAGCACTTAATGGATTGTGTATATCCGCAAAGGTTAGATAATCTTTAATATCTAGACTGTTTTTCAATGATGTTCTTCTTAGATCAGGAGTAATTCCATTTCTTTTAATTTGGTTTTTAATTTCTGTAGAAGAGATTCCTTCAGTATATGGTACTTCCAATAACTCGCCATTCCATTCTTTTAGTACTTCAATAACCTTATTTCTAACATTTTTTTGAACACCTGTTTTCCAATCATCACCATGGACAACAATTTTAGGTTTGATCTCTTTTAAGTTATTGGTGTAATCAAGGGTTTCTTGCTTCACCACTTCATCAACATAGCTTAAATTTTCTATAACAATTCTTCTATCATCCCATCTCATTGTTGGAGCTTTTTTATAGCTTGCTATTGCTTCATCTGTTAAAAGACCTACTACGACTCTTCCTTTTTCAGCTGCAATTTTTAGTATGTTTATATGTCCAGGATGTAAAAGATCAGCGCTCATAGCAACATAAACTGTAAGTGGTCTTTTCATACAACTATATTATCGTAAACTAATTTTTTCCTGTTAGTTTTATTATATGGAGATAGTTTTTTTTTCGGAAGGCAACCAACATACAAGATTTTTTAAACCCTTGTTAGATTATTTAATTAAAAATAAACAAAATAAAATTACGTTAATTACATTAGACGAAACCGATGAATTGATAAAAGATAGTAGAATTTCAAGAAAATTAGTTCCAAAAAACAACATTGAAAAAATTAAAATACTTAAAAATATTGAGGCTGATTATTTTATTACCACTACACCGGGAATCGGTCATAGCTACTTTCCAAAGTCTAAAATTGTGCCATCAAATAGGCGGCCAAAATATGTTTATATATTTCATTCCTTAGTTAGCCCAAATGAAATGTATTTAAAAAATTCATTTAAAAATTATGATTTAATTTTTGCTCCATCTGAAAAAATAAAAACACAACTTAGTGATTTAGTTTCAAAAAATACAAAAATTTTAGTTTCAGGATATTTTCTATTTGATAGCCAATCAAGCCATCAAAATACTATTGGTAATTCAAAAAATATTTTAATTGCTCCAACATGGGGAAATGATGGACTAATTACAAATTTAGATAAACTAGAAGCTTTAAGTATTTTACATGCACAACATAAATATCAATTAACAATTAGGCCTCATCCTATGACATTTTTAGATAAAATTTTAATTAGAAAATTAGAAAAATTTAACCTTGATACTAGTAATGAAGTTAAAAATTTTGGAATTTATGATTTTTTAATAACTGATTTTTCTGGAATTGCATTGGAGTTTTATTTTTTTACTAGAAAACCAACATTATTTATAGAATCAAACAAAAAAATAAAAAGGAAAATAAAGAAGGCGGAGTTAAAACTTTCTTTAATAGAAAACGAAATGCAAGAAATCATTGGAAGTAAATTCAAAATTGATAAAGATTATAACAAATATGTTTACCCAACAATTTTTGATTCAGAAAAAGCAGACTCGTTTATAGAAACTTTTCAAAGCAAAAAATCTTCTGTGAAATATGTTGGGGAATTCTTATTAGAAAATTAGATATTATGTAATTTATTTAAAATATATTCTAAAAAACTTAGTCCAACATTTCCACTTTTTTCTGGATGAAATTGGCAACCTACATATCGACCAATTTTATTATTGTCACTTGATACGATTGCAGTAACTTCGTTGCCTTCCAGTTTTGTTGTTCCTAATATATTTTCTTTTATTTTTGGAAATGCTGAGTAACTGTGAACAAAATAAAAATATTCTCCAGCAAACTGCTCTAATTCATTATTTTCAAAAGATACTTTTCTCCACCCAATGTTTGGAATTTTATCAATTCCGTATTTATCAAGCTTTTTTACGGATCCTGGAATTAAATCAAGTCCGTTTTTATTTCCTTCTTCTGAGAAAGAGAATAGCAATTGCATACCTAAACATATTCCAAGTATTTTTAAATTTTTTTCTTCTGCAATTTCTTTAAAATCAACAAAGTTAGGTTTCAAATTCTCCATTGCCTGTCCGTAATGACCAACACCTGGGATTATTACAATATCCTCAGAATGAAAATTTTCAACATTTGAAACACTTTTTGTGTTATACCCTAAATTTTCTACAGCATATTTAATGCTTTGTAAGTTTGATAAATTTGTATTTAAAATTTTTAAAGTATTAGTCATCGTCTTATATCAAAACCAAGTTCATTCTTTAAATGAAGACAAATTAGTATATTTTATCAGCTCAAGTTGATTTTTAATTTTAATAACTGCTCTTAATGAATCAATGAATGAAATAAAAGATAGAATTAACAAAATTACTACAAGCTCGTAAATGTATCCCAGAGATACAAAAATTAAAACTATTATAATGTGCGAGCTTTGTATAGATTCTAAGCAAGATCTTATGAATATCTTAATATTCTTGTCAATACTATTAGCATTACTCTTTTTTTCTGAAACTTTAGATAATTTTCTATATAAAGAAAGCTTGAGTTCTATAATCACGCTAAGAAAATATAAGATCAACATAGCAAATAATAAATAACTGATAGTGTTGTTTAAATCAAAATTATTGACATAAAAACTTAAATAAATATAAGACAATGGAATAATAACATCACCTAAACCATCAATTAACTTACCATAAAGATTATTAATATTGTAAATTCTTGCAAGGTTCCCATCACAAAAATCAAGTATCTGAATAAATAAAATAAAAACAAAAAATGTAAATATTTCAATTTCTAGATTAAACATTGGATGAAACATTAACACTAGAAATATTAGAATTCTTGAGTATGTAATTTGATTTGGCAAAAGCTTAAACTTATAGAAAATAAAAGTTGGAAGAATAGAAATTGGTCTAAAAAAATAAATAAAACTATAATTTCTAATTTTTGATTGTCTATCGATATCTAAAATTTCTGATTTATTAAACATATTTAAATCTTATCATTTATATTTATAACTTGTTTTTAATTGGCTACAGGCAAAATCTAACTTCAAACTTTTAGTGTTGAAAATAAAAGCTACCATTTTAACCTTTCTTTATTTTACATTATTTAAAGTTACTTATTCTTCTTTAATTCAATTCAAATGTTCGAATGAATTAGATATGTGGATTTATAAGATATATTATTTTGATAAACGCCAATTTTTATTAATTAATTCCTTATTTCAAAATCAAGGGTTCTTAAATATTTTTTAATTGAATTTATATCTAATTTTTTATAATGAAGGGCTGAACCAATCAAAATCCCGGATAAAGATTTATCAAGTTTATCCAAATGTTCTAACTTTCCAAAACCACCTCCTACAATCAAAGGAACAGAGCAAGATTCTAATGCACATTCAATCATTTCATAGTCAAATCCATTTAAGTATCCATCATTATCTATTGAAGTCACAGATATTTCGCCAACTCCACGATCCACAACTTCAGAAATCCAATTCTTTAGATCTTTTTTTGAGTCATCTCTTCCGGTAGAGGTAAATACATTCCAACTATTCTTATCGGTTTTTTTTGCTTCAATAGATAAAGAAACGTTTGCAGAACCAAAACTTTTTACAAGTTCATCAATTAATTCAGGCCTTTCAACTGCAGCAGTGTTTACGGATACTTTATCTGCACCATATTTAAAATACTCTAAGGCGTCTTCTACGTTTTTGATTGCTCCACTAACTGTAACCGGCACAAATATGTTTTTTACAGTAAAAGTTAATATTTCATAAAGTCCTTCTCTGCTGTACAAACTAGCAACAGAATCTATATACATAATTTCATCGATATTTTCTTCAAAATATTGTTTTGCAAAGTCTTCAGCATCACCTAACTGTCTTAAGCCCTCAAAACTTAAACCCTTTATAAGTGCAGAATTTTTTATATCAAGTCTTGAAATTATTCTCATATAAAAATATTGTATACTGGGGATTTAGGTTACTTGAGTTTTTAGTAACCATCTATTATTTTTTTTCAACCATATTTCTGGTGACCTAAATTTATCAATAATTTCCCACAATTTTTTTTCGTCTAAATCCAAATATTCTAAAAAATCTGGTAAATACTTATCAGGAAATTCATGATCATATTTTTGTACTAATGCCACTCCTTCTTCTCTTGTAATTTTATTATTTCTAATTTCTTGTGAAGCATCATAAGTAGCTCTTCCAATTCCAAATTTAATAAAAATCATGTAAAAATGTAGCCATTCTAATATATCGTCTATTCCTGCATATTTACTGTATGAGCCTTGAGATCTTTCATTATTGGGCCTAAAGCCAGTATTTTCAGCTGCATAATAAAACATTTCTTGAGGGTCCCATTTGACGTAATAACTCAAGTAATGGACTTGAGTTTTTTTCTGTTTCAGAATATTAAAATCTATTGGATTATACATATTAAAGTCTGAAGTTTTAAATCCATAATCTTTAATCAGATTGCTTTTGGGAATGCCTCCAATCGTCAAATCTTCAGCTTTGGATTCGGAAAAAAAAGATAAGTCCATTGTTGGTCGATGATTATCTTCAATTTTGTTTCCATATTCAGCTTGATTTTCTCCATAAAAAACTAATGGAATGTCATACATAATAGATGTCCTTGGTCCTATGAGTTTCTGGCCAATTATAAACGGTTGAAATGGATGACCTAAGTTTTCAAAAGCCAATTTAGTCAATTTTCTATGTACATTACCACTAGGGTGAATCAAAATATTATCAAAACCCCCAATTTGAATCCAAGACTGAAAATTTTGCCATCCAATATCAGTATATTTATGAGGAGCCCAAGTGACTGTTAGTGGATTCATTCCAAATTCTTTTTTTAAATAATGTGATGCAAATGCACTATCTTTTCCACCCGAACCAGGAACAACACAGTCATATGACCCGTCCTTGCTTCTGAACTTATCACATAGTTCTTGTAGCTCGCTTCTTCTGTCTTTCCAGTTTATTTTTTCTTTCTCTAAAGACCAAAGGCACGCGCTACAGACTCCTTCGATAAAATTAATTTTAGGTTTAATGTCTTCTGATTTATTTTTAAATTCAACAACACTGCTGGGTCTTTGATTAGAAATAACACATTTGGTACAGTACTGAACATTGTTTTCCTTTGAATCCATGTAAACTACTATACTATAGTTGCTACAGATAATTTATGGTGGAAATAATGGTCAATAATGACACAGAATAGAGATCACGATTATTTATATCTTGAAGAAGAAAAATATTTAACTAATCCCAAACACACTACATTAATTTTTGAAAAGCTGTTAAAAGAGATATCTTTTGGTGATAAATACTTAAGCTTGTGGGACATAGGTTGTAGTAATGGTTCAATGCTCAACTACTTGGTCAAACAATTCCCGAATTGTAATTTTTTTGGAAGCGATATAATTCCGGAAAGCATTGAACTTGCAAAACAAAAAACAAACAAAGTTATTAATTATTTTAGCGACGATATTACTCAAAAGAATATTACATCACTAAATTGTGATGTAATAATTTCGGTCGGTGTATTGCAAATTTATGACAACATTAAAGATATAATTGAAAACTATATTTCAAGAACAGCAGATGAAGGGTATATATTCCTTGAAGGACCTTTTGGAAAATATGATGTTGATGTAAAAATATCGTACAGAGATAATAAAAATACAAAAACATCAAAAATAGACCAAGGTGGTTGGAACGTCTGGTCTATCAATTATCTTCAAGAAGAATTAAGCAAGATAAAATATATAAAAAACTTTGATTTTATTCCTATAAATTTTCCAAAAAATCTAAATATAAAACAAAATGAAGAAGATTCTTTGAGAAGCTGGACTGTAAATGTTGATGGACAAAATAAATTTTTAAATGCATTAATTTTACAAGATCACTTTGTCTTGAAATTAAAAATAAATAAGTAGGGTTGATATTCAAGTGAACAATCATTCATTAATGTTTCATGATTTCAAACTTGATAATACTATTGGTACTCAGGGAGCGATATCTCAAACTGATTTTAAGAAGCTATTAAGACCAAATGAAAAAAATTATTTTTCAGATCCTTTAGAAATTCAAAACAGAAGTAATAAAAATTTAGAATCAAATTCATTTATAACATTTGATGATGGACTATTAAGTCAATATGAAATTGCAATTGAATGCTTGAAAGATACTGAAATAAAGGGAGTATTTTTTGTTCATTCAAAGCCATTGATAGGCGAGTATGATATTCACCAAGTTATAAGATCATTTAAGAATTCATCAATATTTAAGAATGTAGATGACTTTAATCAACAATTGATAGATATTCTAGTTTCTAATTTTGGAATAAAAGAAAAAGAAAAATTAGAAACTAACTTTATAAATAGTGATTACTTGTCTGAGTTTAATTTTTATTCAAATCTCGACAGAAAATTAAGATATTTAAGAGATTATGTTATCAGTTTAAATCATTATGAAGATGGAATTAAAGAACTCCTTAATCAAAAAAATGTTAATGTAGATGATTTAGTCAAAAATACTTATATTGGTAGAAAAAAATTAAATGAAATAAATGAATTAGGACATATCATTGGGCTCCATTCACATTCGCACCCTACAAATTTAGGCAAACTAGATGAGACAAAACAAAGATATGAAATAGAAACTAATTTTGAAATATTAAAAGACCTTCTAGATTATGAACCAAATTCAATCTCTTACCCATCAAATTCCTATAACAATGAAACACTTAAAATACTTCAAGACTTAAAAATATCATATGGGTTTAGAGCTGATAATAAAATTAATTCAAGCCCTTTTGAACTATCAAGAATAGATGCAACTATAGCTTTAAATAGCATTAATAAGTCTTCATTATGAAATTAGGATTAATTACAGGAAATTCATTAAGACACAATTATTTGGGTACATACCTTAGTCAAAACTTCGAAACGATTCATTATATCGAAACCTCAGCGGTTAAACACAATACAAAAAGTACGATTATGAAGGATTATTTTCTAAAAGTACAAAATAGCGAGAATGTAATTTTTGAAAAAGCTAATTCATTAAATAGTAAAGCAGATAAGATTTTTTTACCGAAGGGTCAAGTTAATAACTTGGAAGTTAAATCAAATAAGCTTTTGGACTGTGATTGCATTATTGTATTTGGATCTTCTATTATAAAAGATCCTTTGTTTTCAGAAATTTCAGATAAAAAATTGATCAATTTACACATGGGAATTTCACCATACTATTTAGGTTCTGCTTGTAATTTTTGGGCAATGTATGATGATAATATTCAATATGTTGGTGGAACTATCCAAACCCTATCAAGAGCACTTGATATGGGCAATACTTTAAAATACTGCTACCCCAATTTTAATAAAGACTCTTTTAACCCTTTTGATTTTTCAATGGAAGCAGTTATGGAGACGATTAATAATTTGCCCGAAGTAATTAATAATATTGATAAGTATTTATCCAACACGGCAAAACCTGATAGTGCAAAATTGATAAGACACTCAAAAATTATTGACTTCAGTGATGAAATTGTTAAAGATTTTTACAAAAAAGAATTAAATTTAAAAAATATTACAAAAAGATTAATCAATAAGAATTAAAGCATATCGAGTTTTGACAATTCTTCTTGGCTGCCTACATCTAACCATCTCTCGGTTATGTAATAGGGATGAACATGATATTTACTAATTGATTGTTCAATAAGCTCACTCATGTCTAAGTAGTGTTTATTTTTAATATTTGAAATAATGTTTTTGCTAATGATATTTATTCCTGCACTAACCCAATCTTGGTACATTGGCTTTTCATCAAATCCAGTAACTTTTTTATTCTCTACTTTTATTACGCCGTAAGGAATAAATGTATTAAAAGGTCTCACCCCCACTAAAACATCAGCTTCTTTTTCATCAAAAGTAGATAACATTTCTCTAAAATTTGTTTCAGTTATTACATCACAATTTACTGTTAAAACAGGCATAGGTTCTTCTTGAAGATAATATAGAGCACCAGCAGTACCAAGAGGTTCTTCTTCAATAATAAAGTCTATCTCAATATTGTCGATTTCAAACTCTGATACTTTTTCAATTATTTGATTTGCCATGTGATGTAAAGATATGTAAATTTTTCGAAACCCATATTTTTCAATTTTTTTAAGCTGATATTCCAACAGGGTAACTCCTTTAATATCAACGAGTGGTTTTGGCTTATCTCTTGTTATTTCACCTAACCTAGACCCTTTGCCTCCAGCCATTAAAAGTACTGGATTTTTCAATTCATTTTTAATTTCATAAGGAACATATAACAATTTTTTTATTGACATATTTTTATCAAGAATAGGAATATAGGGGTTTAGGTTTTTATTAAATAATTTTTTTGCTGATTCTTCAGTGTAGTTTTCTTCTAAATAGTCAAAATCATAATTAATTATGTTTTGAATTGTATCTTTTAATGATCGACTTTCTAATAAGCCTCTTCTGAGATCGCCATTTGAAATTAAACCAATTAACTTATCATTTTTTAAAACAAGAAGGATTTTGTGAAAGCACTCTTCTATTTTTTGTAAAGCGCTTAAAAAATTTTCATCTTCATTAATGGTATTTTCTTGTAAATTTTTTATAATTTGTATCTTTGTCATTAAATTTAATGATAATAAACATCACTAATAGTCAATAAGGTATTTAGAATATTTTTGTGAAAAAAGTTGCTCTAATTCTAGACCACCCATCAAGAGATTTGGACTATATATCTGATATTGGCTTTCATTTGGTCAAAAATGGTATAAAAACTTTTATAGTTCCGTCAAACATGAGGCACAGAGAGTTATTCCTCTTAAAGCCCGATTACATACTGTATCCTAATCATAGAGATACAAATGATAGTGAGATTAGTATTCTAGAAAAAGCTAATATTTCAATAGGGGTTCTAGAAACTGAGCAATGTGTAAATGAGGTTTTTTTTGAAAAATATCAAATACCAAAAAAATTATCCTCAAGAAATGATATCGAAAATTTTTTTGTTTGGGGGGAATACTTCTTAAAGCTGTGTCTTGATAGAAATTGGTATAGTAATAAACAAGTAAAGGTTATTGGCAGTCCTAAACATGATAGATATTTTTCAAGCCAGAAGTTTGATAGAAATAAAATTTATGACTTACTAATTGCGACTTCATTCCCAAACTCTAATCCATTGTTTGGTGAGAGAGAAAGTCGTAAAATGTATCAAAATCTAGGAATGAAAAATTCAGAAATCGATGAATTCATAAATCTTCATAAAGTAAATGTACAAAATATGATTCAATTTATAAATAAGAATTTATCTGATACCAAATTAAATATTTTGCTTAGGGTTCATCCTTATGAGCAGAATTTTGAATTTTATAAAAATAGTATTAAAGGTGCAAACATTGAGATTGATGATGGGAGAAATACAATTTATGAGTCTTTAAATAAATCTAAGATGTTAATTCATTTTAATTCGACCTCTTGTGTTGATGCTCAAGCATTGGGTATCCCAAGTATCAATATGTCATGGATGCCCCAATTAGATGTATTTCATGAATCTACAGAAGTAATGTCTCTGGTTAGTTATCTTCCAAAAACTGAATCGGAGTGCATGCAATTAATATCAGATATTCTTAACAAAAAAATTGAATTAAAAATACAAAATGATTCTCAAGAACTTGCGGAATATATTTTTAAATTCGATGGACTTGCTGCAATTCGATGTGCCGAAATCATTAAGAACTCTTTATATTTAAAAAATAAAGAAGTGAGTTTCAACTTAAACCAAAAAACATTTGTAGAAAATTTTAATTTAAGAAACTTAATAATAAGTTCAATACTTAAGAATCGGTGGAAAAAATCCAGAAAATATTTTAACAAAAGTCAAGTGGAAGAATCGTTAAAGAGATCTGGCAAAATAATAAATTCTACAAATGCAAATGTAGGCCGGATAGATTTAAGCAGTGTTGAGTTATTAGAGTAGTAATATAGAAAGGTAATATCAAAGGATTAAAAATGATAGAATTTTCAAATATAACTGTATCAGATAATCATGAACCATTTGTAATAGCTGAAGCGGGAATTAATCATGATGGAGATTTTGCTAAAGCCATTGAATTAGTAGACATTGCATATGAGTCGGGAGCTTCGGCTGTTAAATTTCAAACTCATATTACTGATAAAGAAATGATTCCTACAGATATGAAACCAGGAAATATTAGTGATGAGTCATTGTGGGATATTATTGAAAGATGTGTTCTTTCTAAAGAACAAGAAGAAGAATTGTTTACTTACTCAAAAGAGAAAGGGATACTTTTTTTCTCGACACCTTTCAGTAGGGAGGGAGCAGATAGGCTAAACGAATTAGGAATTGAAATATTTAAGATAGGGTCTGGAGAATGTAACAACCTTCCACTAATCAAACATATTGCAAAATTTAAAAAACCAATCATTTTGTCAACAGGCATGAATGATATAGAGTCTGTAAAAATTTCAGCAGAAACGATCCTTGAAGAAAATTCAAATTTGTCAATTTTACACTGTACAAGTATTTATCCAGCTCCTCCAGAAACAATGAGGCTAGGAGCTATTACTCATTTGAAAAATACTTTCCCAAATTTAGAAATTGGTCTTTCAGATCATTCATTAGGAATATCTGTTTCTCTTGGTGCAGTTGCTGTAGGAGCCAATATTATTGAAAAACATTTTACAAAATCTAGAAAATGGCCTGGACCAGACAATCCTTTTTCAATTGAACCAGACGAATTAACAAACCTAGTTAATTCATCTAAAGAAATATGGAAGGCTAGAGGTGGAAAGAAAGATATCTTGGATGACGAAAAACCCGTGATTGACTTTGCATATGCCTGTGTAGTTGCGAATAAAAATATCAACAAAGGAGAAATATTGTCACTTGACAATATTTGGGTAAAAAGACCGGGGACTGGAGAAATTTTTGCAAAGGATTTTGAAAATGTCCTAGGAAAAGTGGCAACCATTGACATATCAGAAAATACACAGCTATCACAGTCAATGTTTAAATAAATATGAATAACTTATCTGACGAAAGAGATTATCTAGCTACAAGAAGAAAATCATTACTGACTGAAACAGATTTAAACAATCATTATGAAGTAATAAAACAAAGGTACCAAGGTAAAAAGCTCTTAGTAATTGGAGGAGCTGGTTCAATAGGTTCTTCATTT
>CABYTP010000010.1 GCA_902521955.1 uncultured Candidatus Actinomarina sp.
ATAAAAATCTCATAATCTTGAGGAGTATCAAGCTCAAAATAAAGTTCTTTGTTGTATATCTGCTTAAATTCAATTTTTTGTTTTGTCAGAGCACTTGTATGTTTGTTAAAACTATTTTTACCATATTCGAAATTATCAAAAAACACACTTCCTCCAATAAGGGGTGTTCCATTATCAACACTTTTGGAAATTACAATTTTATTATTCTCTATTTCATTTAAAAATACAGATATGTTGAATTTAGTTAAATAAGGAAGGTCTGCATGACATATTGACCAATTTTGATAATTTTTAATTAGAGTTGTAAATTCTATAATTTCATGATTTAAACCACTAACGTTTGCCCTAAATAATCTTACATCTAGCTCATCTGCAATTATCTCTACATCATGACTATTAGAAATTAGATAAATATCAACATTTTCAGCTTTAAAACAGTTAACTGTGTTAACTAAGAGTGCTTTTTGGAGCTTTTGTCTAGTTTTTAAATCCACGCTATCGCTTAGTCTTGACATAGGATTGTCAAAGCTATGTATAGGTATTCCAATTATTATTTTGCTATTCATATTCTTAAATTTGTTATACCATGCTATTAAAGTATTTAATCAATATGGATAGAAAAACTAAAATTATTGCAACTGTAGGTCCAAGCTTACTTTCTGAACAAAAAATACATAAAGTTATTCAACAGGGTGTTGATGTTTTAAGGCTAAATTTTTCCCATGGCTCAATGGAAGATCATGAAAATGTAATAAAGTGGGCAAAGTCTTCAAAGAAAAATGTAGCAGTTATGCAAGACATACAAGGTCCAAAGATTAGGACAGGGATTGCAAAAGAGAATACTGTCCTTAAGAAAAGTAAACAAATCAACATAACTAATAAAGAATGTAATTCTGACGAAACAACTTTATTCATAAATTATGAAGACTTAATTCAAGATATCAATATTGGAGATCGTATTTTTATTGATGATGGACAGGTTGTTCTTAAGGTTGTTGAAAAAAACAAGAAAACTATGGAAGCTCTTATTTTGATAGGTGGTGAGTTAAGAGACAATCAAGGAGTTGCATTTCCTGATTCAAGCCTTTCTGTATCTGCAATAACACCAAAAGATATCGAGGATTTAAAATTTGGCAAGAGTAATGATGTCGATTTTGTAGCAGTCTCATTTGTACGAAATGCTGAGGACATTAATACAGTTAAAAAGCTTATTCCTAAAGATATAAAAGTAATTGCAAAAATAGAACTCAAAATAGCATTAGATAACATTGAAGAAATTTTAGAAGTTTCAGATGGGGTTATGGTTGCACGAGGTGATTTAGGCGTCCAACTACCAATTGAACAGGTACCTTTTGTACAAAAGCAAATTCTTAATGCAGCAAATTCAAGAGGTAAAATCTCTATCACTGCTACTGAAATGCTTCAATCTATGAAGTCTGCTTACAGACCAACTAGAGCAGAGGTAACTGATATAACCAATGCAATATTAGAAGGAACAGATGCAGTTATGCTTTCTGCAGAGACCTCAATCGGAGATCATCCAAACAGAGTAGTTGAAGTCATGTCTACGATTTGTTCAGAAACTGATGCTAGAAACGACACATCAACACTTATGTTTAAAGAACTATCCTCTATAGATGAACTAACAACTACTTTAGCTAGAGCGGCAGTTCAAGTTGCGAATGACATTGATGCTAGAGCAATTGTAGCCTTCACCGAATCTGGAAGAACCCCTTTATTAATTTCTAATTACAGACCAAAATCGCCAATAATTACATTTACTTCTAAGTCAAAAACTTATAATCAAATGAGTTTGCTCTGGGGTGTGGAACAATACAAAATAGAGAGAAGAAACACTTTTGAAGAAATGTTATCCGATGCTAATGACTTCTTAAAAAATGAAAAAAAATATAATAAAGGTGATAAAGTTGTTGTTGTTGCTGGAACGCCTCCAAATGTTGAAGCAGCAACAAACTTAATAAGAGTGCACAGAATAGGAGAGAGTTAATGGGCCAGATTATTGAAGTCAAGACTACAAAATTAAATAAAACTGTTATTTTTGATTTAAATAGATCTGTTTCTGGTCAAGAAGGTATGACTTTCAATAATATCTCGGATGCATCTTTAATTTCTGATGTTAGTGGTAAGTTATCTTTAAAGTTATTCCAGGAGATTGATGATATAGAAACTATCTTTATCCAATCAAACATAGTTACAATAAATTTTTACAGAAATATTGGAAATGATGCATCTCATATCGAAGACACACTCAAAAACTTTTTTATATTTTATAAAGATGGTTCAAAGTGAAAGTAGGAATAACAGGAGCTTCAGGGTATATTGGTAAAAAACTCTGCAATGAACTTGTAGAAAAAGGATTTGAAGTATTTAAGTTTGTTAGAAGAGAACCTCAGAAAGAAAATGAAATTTATTGGAGTCCATCTAAACAAGAAATAGATAAAGAAAAGTTTGAAACATTAGACGCAATTATTCACCTAGCAGGCGAATCACTTGCACCAAAAGATATATTTGGGTTTTTACCATTAAGCGGTGGAAGGTGGACTAAAGAAAAAAAATCTAGAATATACTGGTCTAGAAAGTGGGCATCAGACCTATTCATGAAAACTTTCAATGATAGTGAAAGCTATCCAAAGATTTTTATTACAGCATCAGGCACAACTATTTATGGAGACCATTCTGATGAGGTTATTACAGAAGCTACCACCAAATTTAATAGGGGTACCTTCGATCAATTAGTTGCTGAAGAAGCTTGGGAAGAACCACTTAATCAGCTACAAAAGAGTGATGTTAGGGTAGTTAAGGCAAGAAACGGCTTTATATTAGGTAAAGGAAATATAGCTACTCAGCTTATTACCTTAACTACTAAGTTAAATATTTCAGGACCCTTAGGTAAAGGGACACAATTTTGGTCTTGGATTTCAATAGAAGATGTTATAAATGCCTATATTTTCTGTTTAGAAAATGACAATGTATCAGGACCAGTAAATTTTGTTTCTCCAGTACCTATGGAGCAAAAAGAATTTTCTTCGAGATTTGCAAAAGTATTTAAAAAACTTTCAATAATTCCAGCTCCACAACTAGCAATAAATCTATTGATGGGTTCTGAGTTAGCACATGGACTAATTTTTTGCAGTCTGCGAATAATTCCTGAAAAACTCTTAAAAGAAGGATTTGAATTTCAGTATCCACTAATTGAAGATTATGCAAAGGTTTTAAAAGATGAGTAAGAGCTACGAAGAACGAATGGCTGAAAAATATAATTTCTTAAATAAAGATAATGAAAAGCAAGATAGTGTTCAAAATGACAAAAAGGAGATATCAGCAAACGAACCTGAGGTTAATGACGAACATAAGGGCGATACTGTAAATGAAGAAAGCCTGCTCGTTCCTCTTGATGCATGGAATACAGTTCTAAATCAACTTGGTAATCTACATGAGGCAAGTCAGCAAATGGCAGAAGCAAGAGAGAGAGCTGCAAAAGCAGAAGCAGAAGCAGAATTTCTTAGGGAAAAATTAAAAAATACTCGTCAACAACTTGAAGATGTAAATAAAAAGAAAAAGTTTTTCTTTTTCTAATATCTTTCTTTGTCTGAAACATCTTTAATAATATAAAAAGATACTGCTAGTAATACAATTAGTGACCCCATTGCTACATTTCTGCTCAAGTTAAGAGTATTAACAATCAAACCCCAAAGTATTGGTCCTAGTATTGTGGCAAATCTACCAACAGTTGAATACAAACCATAAAATTCTCCAAGGTGGATTTCTGGTGATAGACGTGTCATAAAAACTCTATCTACAGCAAAAATACCGCCAATATTAAATCCTCCCAATACACCAGTAACATAAATTAACCACAGCTGATCAAACTCAGTTGCCACGATTGCAAGCGAAAGGGACACAATCCAGCAAACTATACTTGTTAATATTAATTTCCTTGGACCATATAGGTCAGCTGCTTTACCAAATATATAACCACCAATTATTGAAACGACTATAGCAAGAGCTAGTATATTTTGACTATCACCAGGAGTAAGACCAACCTCTTCAACAAGATAGACCGCTAAGAGTCCACTAATTAATGTATTGATTGCATCAGCATAAAAAAATCTTCCAATTAAAAATCTTGTTAAGCCTTCGTATTCACGGGAATGTTTCCATGATTTGATAACAATATTTAATGAATTCAATATACTTGTTTTAATTTTCTCTGAAGAAACAATTTTTTCTTCAATAAAGAAAAATGCTGGTAATGAAAAAATTAAAAATAATAAAGCAACAGACTTAAAAATTTCTTCGTAGCTGTAACCATTATTTTGAAGAAGAGTGGCGACGCCAAAACCAATTAAAGAACCTGTATATCCAAAAGCTACACCTAGTCCAGATATTTTTCCACGATTTTCGTTATTACTTACAGAAACTATCAATGCATCATAAACAACAGAGCCTAGGTTGAAGCCAATCAAAGATATAACAAATAGGAGAACAGATATTTCCACACTAAAAGTTCCAAGTAAAAATGTAGAAATTATACAGAGTAATGTCATGATTAATAAGAGCTTTTTCTTACCCTCTGAACTATCTGATTTCCTACCAACCCAAGGACCTAGAATTGCAACTATAACCATTGCTGAAGATGTTGCTAGACCTAACTGTTGGTCTGTCCATCCTTTTTCACTTACTAACCATACTGAGAAATACAGGCCTGGAATTATAAATGCATAAACTGTGTTTGCTAGATCAAAAAGAAGCCAAGAAAACAGACTCCTTTTTTTAACATTACCCATTTAGATCATCTACTGCTGTAGCAAGTCTTTCTAAGCCTTCTTCTAATTCCTGGTCACTTAGCGCATATGACAATCTCATAAAACCATTTGTACCAAAAACCTCACCAGGGACAAAGGCAATAAAATAGTTTTCTATCAACCAATTACAGAAATCTTCTGATGAATTAATATTTAAGAATTTGCCAGTACAGTAAAAGTTGACATCTACATATAGATAAAAAGCACCAGAACCATTTACAACACTTAAGTTATCAATACTCTCAAGTTTCTTAATTGCGTAATTCCTTCTTCGTTCAAATGCAATCTTCATCTCTTTTGTTACATCTAATCCATTTTTAAGTGCAGACTCTGCTGCTAATTGTGAAACATTTGAAACATTTGATGTTGCTTGTGATTGAATTTTTTTAGCAAGCCCCATAACCTCGTTGTTAGCAATTAACCAGCCAACTCTCCATCCAGTCATAGAGTAAGCTTTAGACACCCCGTTGATTATTAATGTATTATTTAAATTTTTATCAATCAAGGCAGGTGATGGGGTAGTTTCACCCTCGTAAACTAAATGTTCGTATAATTCATCTGACATAATCCAAATATTATTATCAAAAACCCATTGATATATAGCTTCAGCTTCATCTTTGGAGTAAACGACACCCGTAGGATTTGAAGGGGAACACCAAATTAATAATTTTGTTTTATCTGTTTTTACTTTTTCAAGCATATCTACATCAATTTTAAAATCTTGTTCTTTAGTAGATTGAATAAATACTGGATTCCCACCAGCTATTTTTACAGCTTCAGGGTATGTAGTCCAATATGGAGCTGGAATAATTACTTCATCTGAAGGATTTAATATTGCCAACATACAGGTAATTATGGCTTGTTTTCCACCATTGGACACAAGGATGTTATTTGGGTCGATTTCAAAGCCAGAGTATTCAAGCGTAGTTCGAGCGATTTCATTTCTTAGACTGGCTAATCCAGCTACAGGTGAATATTTATGATTTTTAGGATCTTCAATGGCATTTTTAGCTGCCTCTACAACATACTTTGGTGATGGAAAATCTGGTTCCCCTGCTCCAAATCCAATTACTGGTTTACCTTGTAATTTAAGCTCTCTTGCTTTGTTAGAGATTGCCATAGTTCCTGAAGGCTTTATTAATTTATCTAATTTTGAAATTTCCATAATTTAGTTCCAGAGTTATTTTAATAAACTTATTTACTAAATACGTTTCATAATTATTAAACTGTGTGGATGGTGCAAATACTTTATGGAAAACCAGTAGCAAAAAAACTTGATGATATAAGTTCTGAAGTTTTTCAAAAATACTCCAAAGAAGATAAAAAGCCTCACATGACTGCAATAACAGTTGGTGATAACCCCGCTTCCTTATTATATGTCTCACGTAAAGAGAAAAAGGCAAAAGAGTTAGGTGTTGAATTTAATTGGATAAAATTAGATGTCAATACAACTCAAGAGACTTTAGAAGACATAGTTATTGAAAATTCAAAAAATACTGATGGTTTAATTATTCAGCTACCCCTTCCTGAACACTTAAACCAAGAAGCAGCTATAAATTGTATTCCTCTTCAGATAGATGTTGATGGTTTAACCACACATAATTTAGGAAGCTTATTTTCTGATAAATTTAAATTAATTCCTGCTACTTCCCTGGCGGTATTAGAACTTTTAAAATTTTATGATATCCAAACGAATGATAAGAATATTGTTATAGCGGGAAGATCACGTTTAGTTTCAGCCCCTCTAGCAAAAATATTATCATCGAAAGATTATGATGGCAATGTTACGGTTATTCACAGTAAAACTACAAATCAAAAACTATACACTCAGAGTGCTGATATTTTTATTTCCGCAATTGGCTCACCAAAGGTTTATGATTACTCCTACATCAATGAAGGGGCAACCGTTATTGATATTGGAATATCTTCTGTAGAAAATAAAACATATGGCGATATTGATACTGATAATCTTGATCAGGTCGTTAATGCAAGAGCACCTTATCCCGGAGGAGTAGGGCCTATAACGGTATCTGCACTATTTTTAAATCTATCTAATCTAATTAAATTTAACTAGCTGCCCATTCTTCTTCACTGATTCTTTTATCCATATCCACAGACCTTAATAAAAGAGCTCCAATTAAAAAGAATGAGGTGATTACAGGAAGCGACAATCTTGGATTTCCCGTAGATGCACTCACGTAAGCATAAATTAAGGGACCCCAGATTGCTGAAAATCTTGAAAGTACTGAAAAGAATCCCATAAATTCTCCTTCAGCACCCTTAGGCAACATTGCTGCATAGACACTTCTACTAACTGATTGAAGTCCACCCATTCCCATTGCAGTGATTACTCCCATTAAAATAACTGGGATTAATTGTTTTTCTGGAACAAAATATGCGGCATTTCCAACTAAGAAAAGCAAAAACATTGTGTAATACAACACATTCTTTTGTCCTATTTTAGTGGCTAGATTACCTGCTAATTTTGCGCCAAAGTAGGCTACAAATTGCACAACTAAAAATACAATTAGCACTTGTGTTTGATCTAAAAGTAATACTTCTGTAAAAAATGCTGCAGACATATTAATTAATGTTTGTAGGCCATCCCAGAAAAATATGTAAGCAACTAAAAAGTACATTAAGAAAGGAAACTTTTTAATTTTTTTCAATGTTTTAAAATTTCTATTATAAGCATTTGCTATTGAGGTTTTTTCAGAATTTGATTTTGTTTCAACAATATTCATCCTAGAAAAACTAAATACTGAGAAGATGAGCCACCATATACCAGCAAGAGTTATTGCAATTCTTGATGCTAATGCAGTATCTATTCCAAGAAGATCGGGACCAAGAAGAATTATTAGAAATGATAATATTAGCTGTGTCCCACCACCTAGGTAACCAAGAGCGTATCCTCTTGCAGAAACAGCATCAATTGTATCGTCAGTCGTAATATCTTTTAAAACACTATCGTAAAAAACATTAGACCCAGTGGCACCAAATTGTGCTAAAAAGTAAATGACCAAGGTCAATATTACATCACCTGACGTCGCAAAATAAAATGAAGATGCAAACACAGCACCTCCATAAGCAAAGATTTTAAAGAATTTCATTCTGTTACCAGACATGTCACCAATTGCACCAATTGTTGGCATTATTAAGAAAAATATAAATAAAGCGGATCCAATAGCAAATCCCCATACTTCAGCTCCTGTGTAAATATTACCTCTAAATTCAAACCCTTCTTCAGGTACGACTACGCTAACGAAGTAGACCGGTAGCACCGCTCCTAATGTTGTTGTTTCATAAGCTGATTTGGCCCAGTCATACATAGACCATCCAAATATCGTTCTTTTGTTGTTCTTTTCGTTCATATCCCCCCTTATTAAAGACTTTAATCAAAATATCTTGATGATGATGTAAAGAAATTTAATTTTAATTAAACAAACCACTATATTTACTTATGTCTTGATTTAGACAGAAAGATAATAATGGGATTTAAATGTGGAATAGTTGGTTTGCCAAATGTTGGTAAATCAACTTTGTTTAATGCACTAACTCAAGCTGGTATAGAATCAGAAAACTACCCCTTCTGTACAATAGAGCCAAATGTTGGTGTTGTACCAGTGAATGATTTACGTCTGGAAGAACTTGCAAAAATAGTAAATCCAAAAAAGATTTTGCCAACAACTATGGAGTTTGTTGATATTGCAGGACTAGTTGAGGGCGCATCAAAAGGAGAGGGTTTAGGAAATCAATTTTTAATGAACATTAGGGAAACTGATGCCATTGTTCATGTAGTGCGTGCTTTTGAAGATGATGACATTGTTCATGTTTCAGGAAAAGTTTCACCTATCGATGATATTGAGGTTATAAATACAGAATTAGTTTTAGCTGACTTAGCAACAGTTGAAAAACTCTATGATAAAGCAATTAAGAATACTAAGTCTGGTCAAAAAGACGGTATACCATTAAAGGTTTTGTTAGAAAAAATTCTACCAGTCCTTGAAGAAGGTCATAGTGTTCGTACGCTATCTTTTGACGAAGAAGAAATTAAATTACTTAAAGGTTTTCAATTGCTTACAATTAAACCAATTTTGTATGTAGCTAATGTGAGTGAAGATGGTTTTGAAAATAATCCCCATCTTGATCAAATTGTAAACTATGCGAAAAGTCAAAATTCAAAAGTTGTTGCAATTTGCGCAAATATTGAAGCTGAGATATCTGAGTTGAGTAGTGAAGAAAAGAACGAGTTTTTAATTGATATGGGACAAAAGGAATCTGGTTTAGACCGACTTATTAAAGCAGGGTATGAACTTTTGGGTCTTCAAACTTATTTTACAGCTGGTCCACAAGAAGTTAAAGCATGGACAATAAATGTAGGTGATACAGCACCAAAAGCAGCAGGAAAAATTCATGGTGATTTTGAAAAAGGATTTATTCGTGCTGAAACAATAGCATTTGTTGATTTTGTCAAACATGGTGGTGAAAAAGGCGCAAAAGAAGCTGGCAAGCTTAAAACAGAAGGAAAAGAATATATCGTTCAAGATGGAGATGTTTTACACTTTTTGTTCAATAGTTAGCATTATTAATTCATAATAATTATCAAATAAACATTGGGTTTTTTACTGTTTTTACTCAAATTAATAATTTCAAACTAATTCTGTCACTAAAATGAGAATATAGGATAATAAAACTCGTGAAAGTAATAATAGTAGGCGCGCATGGTGAAGCTAAAGAGCTAATCAATAGGGTCAGTTCAGGCTGGTCTATTTCCGTCGTTGATATTGACCAGGATAAACTTAGAAATTTTACTACAAATAGGCAAATTGAAAAAATTCAAGGAGATGGTACCTCTGCATTAGTTTTAAGAAAAGCTGGCTTAGATCAAGCAACAGCAGTTGTTACTCTTACGATAGATGATGAAGTTAATCTTGAAATTTTAAAGATTGCAAAACAAAGCAATATCTTAAGATTATCTTCTGTAATTAATCAATCTGTAAATTTAAATAAGTATAAAGAATTAGATGTTGAAGTAGTAGAACCCAATATTTTACTCGCTAGAAGATTTGAACATATACTTGAGCCAAGAAGAGTAGTGTCACAGGCTTTTGCCGGGGGTAGGGCTGAAGCAATAGAGATTGAGATAAGTTCCGATAGCCCTGTTAGAGGAAAAACACTAAGAGAGATTGGATCTGATTATTATATTGTTGGAGCTCTTCTTAGAAAGGGAAAAGTAATCATACCTCATGGTGATACTGAAATTGAAACAGGTGACTTAGTTACAATTGTCTTACAATCAGGGGCATTTTCTAATGTTATAAATTTGTTCTCTGGTTCAGAATCAAGGTTCCCTCTTGAGTTTGGTAAAGATATTTTTGTAATACTAGAAAATGAAAATAACTTAAAGAACCTTTCTGAATCTGAGTTTTACATAAGAAACACCAAAGCAACATCTTTACAACTCCTTACTAAAGAAGATTTATTTGAAAATAATTTAGAGACTACTCAAGAAACACTCAAAGCTGTATTGAAAGACCAAGAATTTAATACAACATATAAAAGTAAAATATCTAATAAAGATATAGATAAATTCATGAATGATAATTCTGTAGGTACTATCTTTTTTCCAATTGAGGAGACTACTTCAAGAGCAAAAATTAGATATATGTTAAATATTGCATCTAAAACTAATACACCAATCTTATTTTCTCGTTCAACTTATCCTTACAAAACAATTGGATTACTAATGAATAGTAATTTTGACGAAAATAGCTCAAATTCAATTGCATTTGATCTTGCTTCTGCAATGTCCGCGAATTTACTTGCTATAAACATTAATCAACCTAAGTTTCTTCAACAAGATAATGAAAAGCAACTTGCTGGTACTCTTGAAAAATTGCAAGACCTTGCTCTTTCTCACGAGGTTCAATTAGATATTGAAACTCATGAGGGCAATGAAGCAAAAATATTTTCAGAGCAAACTTCAAAATTTGACCTCTCTATTATTAGTTCAAGCGCTACACAAACATGGCAAGGGCGTAAAATCGTTGAGTTTGTTTCTAAAAATTCTAAATGTTCAGTACTTTATATTCCCGGATAAAATATGGAAGAATTTCAAGCTGAGTCGTTAGTAATTATTTCATTAGGTGCATTTATATTGCCTCTTTTAGCTCAAAGAATCAAGATTCCTGGAATAGTTCTTGAAATTGCATATGGTATTACCGTCGGGCCAGTATTAGGAATTGTAGAAACTTCTGAGTTTATTTCTGGTTTAGCAATTCTTGGTTTTTTATTATTAATGTTCTTATCGGGTTTTGAAATTGAATTAGAAACTTTTAGAGAAAAAGGCCTAAGAACTTTAGCATTGCCAATGTCAATATACCTTTTAACTGTTGGAACTTCATTCTATTTAATATCTAGCTTAGGATATCCAATCTTTTTAGCATTAGTTCTGTGTACAACAAGTGTAGACATCGTCATAACAATTCTTAGAAGTGATGACACTATTAAAACAAATTATGGCCAAACCTTATTTATGGTTGCTTTACTTGCAGATATTCTGACCTTATTGGCAGCCACTGTATATGCTTCTTTTATAAGAGCAGGAGGTCTTTCACTATCTAACTTAAATGTTGTTCTATATTTCATAGTTGTAATCCTAATTTTAAGAATTATCAGAAGGGTTGCTTGGTGGAATCCTCAATTATTTTCTAGGATGTTTGATGGAAATGATCCAGATGAGTTAGGAATTAGGAGCTCTCTAGCTTTGATGCTTACATTAGTTGGAGTATCTGTCATATTTGATATTGAGCCAATACTTGGTGCATTTTTAGCAGGTACAATTTTTGCATTCATATTTTCGAACAGGGGAACTCTTGAAAGCAGCTTAAAGGGATTTTCGTATGGTTTCCTAATTCCAATATTTTTTATAAATATTGGATTAAATTATGACATTAATGTTTTTAGTGAGACTCAGTTTTTTGTTGAAGTAGGCTACCTTTTCTTGATTGCTGTTGGTGTAAAATTTATACCGTCTCTACTCCTAGTTTTTTCAAAAATAAAAGTTAGGGATATTGTTGCCGGAGGTTTCTTGTTGTCAGCTCGATTTAGTTTAATTATTGCTATGGCAGAGATTGGTGTTCACCTCGATTTGATAACTGTAGAACTTGAACAGCAAATCATACTTCTTGCAGTTATTACAGCAACCTTTTCACCAATTTTATTTAGAATTTTTAGAAGCAAAACAACCTAATGAAATTTAACAAGTCTTTATTCTTTAAAGGAATGTTAATGGGTGTTGCTGAAATCATCCCTGGTGTTTCAGGGGGAACGCTTGCTTTTATCACTGGTATTTACAAGGAGTTAATTGATTCAATAAAATCTGTTAATTTAGATTCACTTAAGTTATTATTTAAATTTCAATTTAAAAATTTCTGGTACCAAATAAATGGTAATTTTTTATCTACCTTATTGATGGGTATGATTGTATCTATCCTCATACTCTCAAGATTTATTGCTTTTCTATTAGATAATCATCACTTTAAAATTTGGGGATTCTTCTTTGGATTAATAATCTGTTCAGCATTTATTATTTTTAAGAGTATAAGCAAATTAACTCCCGTGTCGTATTTGTTACTTTCTTTAGGTTTAGGTTTGTCAGGATACATCTCCTTAGTTGCTCCATCATCTACACCAAATACCAATATTTTTATATTCCTCTCAGGTGCAATTGCAATATCAGCTATGATTCTTCCAGGAATAAGTGGATCCTTTATACTTGTTTTTCTTTCTAAGTATGAATTTATATTGAATTCATTAAATTCTTTCGAAGTAAATGTGCTTACAATTTTTCTCGCTGGCTGTGTTACTGGTTTAGTTACATTTAGTAGGTTATTATCTTATCTTTTCAAAAATTATTATGACAATGTGGTCAGCACCTTAGTAGGATTTCTTTTTGGATCTTTAATAAAAATATGGCCATTTTATGAAATTATTGAATTCAATCAAAACAATGAGCCTTTATACACAAATCCAGTTTTACCTAATACTTTTGAAACATTAGAAACTATTTATTTTATTACTTTTGCAATTGTTGGAATTTTGTCGATTTGGTTTATAGAAAAGAAATTTATAGGAATAGGTAAAGAATATTAGGCCATTAAAATAGAATTATGAGATTAGGATTACCAGAGTTATTAATAATTTTAACAATTTTATTATTGTTGTTTGGTGCAAAGAGACTTCCAGGATTAGCGAAATCATTAGGTAAATCTACAAAAGAATTCAAATCTGCACTTGAAGAAGAATAATTTTAATAAATTTGCACTAATAACTATTTGTTTATTAGTAAGTGCATGTTCTGCAGAACCTTCACAGGAACTTTCTACAGGTAAGGAAGTATACGAAGCAAGGTGTTCAGCTTGTCACGGTTCAAACCTTGAGGGAAGAGTAGGCCCAGCTCTTGATGCAAAAAGTCCATCAGCCTCAATGCCCGATTCTTATTGGATTCAAACTATAACAAAAGGTAAAGGGTCAATGCCAGCACAGCGATTAACTGACAAAGAGGTCGAATTAGTTATAGAATATATTAAGTCAGAGTATTAAGCCTAGAAGTATCTTCATTTAGTTTTTTTAACTTATTCAAACCTTCTTGTAAAGTATCTAAGTTATCAACTCTCCACTTCCAATTATCTTTCTGCGTACCGGGTAAATTAAATCTCGCCTCTATACCAAGTTCTAAAATATCTTGAACATTTGTCATAGCTAGGATGCTTGGCGTTCTCCATGTAAGCTCAATAAAATTCCAAACATCAGATTCATTAGATATATTCAGGTTTTTCAAATAACTGTTATAGAACTTTATTTGCTGTTCTTCTGATTCACTTAACCATTGTTTAACTGTCGGACTGTCATGAGTTCCCGTATAAGCTACTACATTTTCTTTCCAATCTTTTGGATGTTCTTCATTATGCCCATCATTATGTGGGATTCTTTGTTGCAGAACTTTCATGCCGGGAATATTGTAATCATTTAGAATTCGATCTGTTTCTTCCAGTTCAACACCTAAATCTTCTGCCAATAATTTTGAGAAATCAACTTCGCTATTTATTGATTTAAAAAATGTATCCCATGGACCTAATCTCCAATGTCCATTTAGTGCTGTATCTCCATTTGGTATCGCCCAAAATTTAAAGAATCCAATAAAGTGGTCAATCCTTAATAAATCATATTTATCTAAATTAGCATTTAATTTACTAACCCAATATTCGTAATTTTCTTTTAGATGTTGATCCCAATCATAAAGTGCTGTATTCCAAACTTGCCCTTCTTCAGTAAAATCATCTGGCACTGCTCCTGAAACAAAGCCCATTTTATTGTTTTCATCTAAATCAAAAAGAGATTTGTTTAGCCATACATCTGCTGAGTTGTGATTAACATATATTGGAATATCACCTAGAACAGATATGTTCTTCTTATTTGCATATTTTTTTAACGACTGCCACTGATTATTAAATTCATATTGTAGGAATACATGTTTACTAATAATTTCTGGATATTTTTCAACAACTAACTCAAAAAGATTATCTGAATAATCTCCATACTCCTTTTCCCAATAATTCCAATCCTCCTTCTGAGCTTCACTTATAGTTATGAATGTAATATGTTTTCTCATATCCTCATTTTCAAGAAAATTTTCATAAGATTTTTCATTTATATTTACTTTCTTAGCTAATTTTTCAAATAAATTATTTTTAAGTTTATAAACATTTGCATAGTCAACATAATTTCTTGGTAGTTCTTTAAATACTTCTATATCTTCCATTTGCAAAATATCATTTTCAAGGTTTTCTAATGAGACAATATAAGGATTTCCAAGCAGAGAAGATTTGCTTGAATAAGGGGAATACTCAACATTATCTGTTATGCCTAACGGAAGTACTTGCCAAACTTTAGTTCCTGAGTTTGATAATAAGTCTATGAATTCGTAGCTAGACTCTCCCAAATCACCAATACCGAAATTACTAGGTAACGATGTGGGGTGAAAAATTAATCCACTACTTCGTTTTATTTCCATACCACTCTAAATATAGAGTATATAATAATATTTTTGAGGTAAATTTAACTCTTATGGTAGAAAAACACGCTCCAGAATTTATAGATGAAGGCGAAAAGCAAAAGATAGATTTCTTTGAAGGTGATGTTCATTTAGGTCATTATGACTTTAGATTTGATTTTAATGATAAGAAATACTTTTCAATATCCCAAGATGGCACTGGAAGAATTAGGGTTCACTCTCAAACAAATATTAAAAAATTATGGGTTTTGTTAGAAGATGAAGACTTTAGGCCAATTGAGCTTCGAAACTATGCTAAAACAGAAAGATTTATATTCTGGGGTACTCAGATTGAATTTCGCTCTGATATAGCTAAATTTAGCTTTGCAGCTACTACTGAAGATGATTTAAATATTTATGTTGGATCCAGCGGTGTTGCGAATTTTATATCACCCTCTGAAAAATGGATTTATAACTCAAAAACATTCCCTAGGCATACAATTCCTGATTGGGTTTATGGAGGTGTTATGTATCAAATATTCCCAGACAGGTTTTCAAATTCTGATAATTCACTTAATCCAGAGGGAACTGTTGAATGGGGATTACCTCCAACCCGATTAGATTTCCAAGGTGGTGATCTTTATGGTGTAATAAATAATTTAAGCCATATTGAATCACTTGGGGTAAATATTATTTATTTAAATCCAATATTTCTTTCATCAAGTACTCATAAATATGATGCTTGGGATCACTTTAAAGTAGATCCTGTTCTTGGAGGAGATGATGCATTAAAGAAGTTAATAGATGAATGTCATAATAGAAGTATTAAAGTTGTTTTAGATTGTTCATTAAATCATGTTCATCCTAGACATTTTGCATTTCAAGATATTGTAGAAAACGGTGAAAAATCCAAATATAAAGATTGGTTTACAGTTTTTGATTACCCCGTCCGTTTTATTCATAGACCACACCTTTATTCAAATACTTATAAAGTTGGTTGGGATGGAAATGAAGAAGAATACAAAAGATATTTAGATAAAACTTTTAAAGAAACTAAAGTTCCAGTTGAAATTAGAGAAGATGATGGACCTATTGTAGAACCATCATTTAAAGCCTGGTGGGGAGTTCCTGACATGCCTAAAGTAAATTTTGAAAATCAAGAAGCAAGAAAATGGGCTCTAGATGTTACAAAATACTGGATTGAAAACTTTGATATTGATGGGTGGAGAATGGATGTAGCAAAAGAATTAGATTTTTCATTTTGGAAAGACTTTAGAGAAATAGCTCAAAGTTCTAAAAAGGATGTTCTATTAATTTCTGAAATATTTGGAGATACTTCCCAGTGGCTGCAAGGCGATAGATTTGATGGAACTATGAATTATTCTTTCAGAGAAACTATGACTGATTTTTTCGCAACCAAAAGGATTAATACAAAAGAGTTCTCAGATTCTTTAGCCTACTTGTATTCAATGTATTCGTTTGAAGCACTGTCGTCTTGCCAGAACCTTTTAAGTTCTCACGATGTAAAGCGATTTTTAAATAGATGTGGCAACAATGAAGAAGGAGTTCTTGGTGCTCTATTTCTTCAAGCAACTTTTCCAGGTATTGCAGGCATATATTATGGTGATGAAATTGGCTTAGGGGGTGCTGATGATCCATTTAACAGAGCAACATTTCCTTGGGAAAATAATGATATGTGGAATACAAAAATTTTAAAATATACACAAAAATTAATGAATATTAAAAACTCAAATTCTATATTCAAATATGGAAGATTTGAATTGGTTCAATATGATGAAGATATAGTAGCATTTCGAAGAATCCTAAAAGATGAAACCTTACTTTGTATAGTAAATAGGGATAAGTCAGATAAAGATATAAATGTAATTTCCAATGCACATAGTGCAAATATTATTTTTGGTGAGTGTGAAGCAAAACTCGATGAAGGTTTACTAAAAATTACAAATAAAAACAGTGAAATTGGTCTAATTATTCACGAACAATAAATTCTTAAAGTTCCTTGTGAATATGTGCAAAGTTTTTTTATTTTAGTTAGAGATAATTCTAATTGTAAGTTAGATTGCTAGTGACATTCTTAATAGAGTGTATACATATATACAAAAAGGAGAGTATATGAAAAATAATAAATCACGCTTCATAGTGATTTTATTAATGCTTTCTATGGTAGCTGTAGCTTGTGGAGGTGATACTGCTGAAGAAGTAGCAGAAACACCTGAAGTTACTGAAGCTCCAAAGGAAACATTAGCTGCTCCTGCAACCACGGCTCCGCCACCAGAAGTAATTGTTGTCTGGGCTGAAGAAAAAGTCGCAACGGCTTTAGACCCACTTGTTGGAGCTTATGAAGCAGCAGCTGGTGTTGATGTTGAAGTTGTTGTTTACGATTTTGGAGCAATAAGAACTGATGTCCAAACTGCTGGACCAGCAGGAGAAGGACCAGATGTATTCTTAGGTGCTCATGACTGGGTTGGAGAATTAGCAGCAAATGGCGTTCTACAGCCAATTAATTTAGCAAGTGTAGCTTCTGACTTATTTGAAGTTGGAATTAATGCATTTAGCTATGACGGTATGTCCTACGGATTTCCGTATGCTACTGAAGCAATTGCTATGTACTACAATGCCGATCTAACTGATGGAGTTCCAACTACATGGGACGATGTAAAAGCTGCATGTGATGCTGCTGGTACAGAGCTTTGTGTAGGTGCACCAGGTGGCGGTGGAGGAGCAGATGCTTACCATAACCATCCATTCGTAGCATCAGCAGGGGGATATGTTTTTAAAGTCCAAGGCGGTTTTGATCCTAATGACGTTGGACTAGATAATGAAGGTGCTTTAGCATCTGCAGAGTATCTTGACACGTTAGTCAAAGATGGTGTTGTTGCATCAACCGATTACGGTGCATCTATGTCAGCATTCCAAGAAGGTAGATCACTTTTCTGGATGACTGGTCCATGGGCAAGAAATGATGCAAGTGCAGTAAATTACAATGTTGGATTAATTCCTTCATTTAGTGATAGTCCTGCAACTCCATTCGTTGGAGTAAGAGGTGCTATGGTTTCTTCTTTTAGTGATAAGAAACTATTAGCAGAAAGTTTTATATTAGATTTCTTCGCTACTGTTGAAGTACAAGAAGCAATGTATAATTCCGATCCTAGATTGCCTGCAACTAAATCATTATTTGCAATAGTCGAAGCAGCTGATCCAATTGCAGCAGCATTCGCAGCCAGTGCATCAAACGGTATTCCTATGCCAAATATTCCAGAAATGGGAAGTGTATGGGGACCATTTGGTGATGCTTTGTTAATCATTAGAGACCAAGCTTATGGAACTAATGAAGAAACAGGCGTTACAGTTAATTCTGCTACAGATGCTATGAAATTAGCAGCTGAGCAAATTAGAACTGCTATTGCTGGGGGTTAATTTTTAATTAATCTTATCTAAATTGGGGCTCAGATTGAGCCCCAATTTTTTTAGTGATATATTTAAGTATGAAAAAATCAACAGTTCTTCGCTATCTCTTTTTAGCTGTATTCAATTCCTTTATTGTTTACGCTGTTCCGTTGACTATCACATTTGAATCTTGGTTTTTACTTTCATTAATTTTAATTATTGGTCTGTTAGTTAATATTGTGTATTTTTCTGATCGATTTCTTCCTATGAAATGGATTCTTCCAGGTATGATTTTTTTAATTTCATTTGTAGTTTTTCCGGCTGTTTACAATACTTTTGTTTCATTTACAAATTGGTCAACAGGACATATATTAACTAAATCCCAAGCTGTAAATATATTGGAAAGCAGGACATTTACTCCTGAAGATCAGCAAGGTATAGAATTTGATTTATATGTATTCCAAGACGAGTCTTTTGAATTTTATTACTTAGCAGATATAGATGAACAGAATATATTATTTGGCAAGGCCGTCACTAATGAAAATATACTCGATAGTAATTTTGCCCAACATGAACCTTCTTTTAAGCAAAATGGAGAAATTTTCCCTCCAGATGGATTCAATTTGCTTACTGGTAAAGATCAGATTGCAAACTCAACAACACTCCAGGAACTTTCATTAGTTATTGATAAGAATACAAGAGCTCAATTATTTAAGATTTCTGTTTTTGGTGCATCAACTGGTTTATTATCTTCAACATCACAACTTTACACATTTGATGAATCTACAGATTCAATAACTAATAATTCAACGAATACAACTTGTTTAGCGGAAATTGATAATTTTGTATGTAATGGAAAAGAAATTGATCCTGGTTGGCGTGTATTTGTTGGATTTGATAATTACCAAAAATTATTTTCAAATCAACGAATTAGGGGACCTTTAAGTCTGGTTACTAAATGGACTTTTCAGTTTGCTTTTGTAACAGTCCTTCTTGCATTTTCAGTTGGGCTTTTCCTAAGCTTAGTTTTAAATAAGGAAAATTTAAAATTTCAGAGAATATATCGAGCTATATTTATATTGCCTTATGCGATTCCAGCATTTGTTTCCGTTCTTGTATGGAAAGGCTTATTAAATCCTGATTATGGTGTTATAAATACTTGGCTATCTCCAATATATGAAATTTTAGAGATTGAACCCATACAGTGGTTAAAAACTAAGGAAAGTGCAAGGTCAGCAGTTTTATTAGTTAATACTTGGCTTGGTTTTCCATATATGTTTTTAATTACAACTGGTGCCTTACAATCAATTCCTAAAAATTTAATTGAAGCAGCTAAAGTTGATGGAGCAAGTAGCTTACAAACGTTTTGGAGGATAACATTTCCTTTACTTATGGTTTCAATTTCTCCACTTTTAATTGGTTCATTTGCATTTAATTTTAATAATTTCACTTTAATATTTTTACTTTCTGGTGGAGGACCTCCTGTAATTGGTAGCGAAGTGGCAGTTGGCTGGACAGATATCTTAATTTCTTTTTCTTACAAGCTCGCAATATCAGGAGGTAGAGGTAATTTATTTGGTCTAGCATCTACTGTATCTATTATTATTTTTGCACTCGTTCTTTTAATTTCTGCAGTATCTTTCAGATACACTAAACGATTAGAGAGAATTTATGGGAACATTTAGATTTAATATCTGGTTTAAAGAGTTCGGGTGGAGACACATAGTTGCGTTAATTTTTGTTATATTTGCTATTTACCCAATATTGTATGTATTAACCAATTCATTTGCTGATTTTGCAAACCTTACAAATTCAAAACTCATACCAGATTCTTTAACACTCAAACACTATAAGTTACTGTCTGGAAATCCACTAGTACCTTATTCTGACTGGCTTTACAATACTTATAAAATTTCTATTATTGCAGCATTTTTTAATGTTTTTCTTGGAACATTAGCTGCTTACGCTTTTTCACGACTTCAGTTTAAAGGACGCAGGGCAAGCTTGTTGACGTTAGTTATTGTTCAAATGTTTCCATCGTTTTTAGCATTTGTGGCTATTTACTTATTATTTTTTCAGATAAGTGATGTAATACCAATAATGGGCCTAGGAACTCATTTTGGATTGATACTTGTTTATCTTGGCGGATCTATTGGTTTTAACTCATGGTTAATTAAGGGCTTCATGGACACAATCTCTCCTTCTCTTGATGAGGCAGCAAAGGTTGATGGTGCTTCTGAATTTCAAATATTTAGTAAAATTATCGCCCCACTCACAAGACCTATATTGATAGTGATATTTGTCATAACGTTTATAGGCATTTATTCCGACTACATCCTTGCTGCAATTTTCTTAAAAGATAAAAACCTATGGACAGTTGCTGTTGGTATAAATACGGTATTTGTTGATGATTTCAATGCAGACTGGGGAGTAATAGCTGCTTCCTCTGTAATAGCTGCGACACCGATAGCAATGCTTTTTATATTCTTTCAAAAACAAATTACAGGAGGATTAACAGCAGGTTCCGTGAAGGGATAAATCTTTATAATTATTAGCCCAATTCTAATTAATAAATTAAAATTTATATATCAGTTCTATAGGAGGAAATTTGTCAAAGCTACATGAATATTTGAAATCTCAAGAATCATTAATTACTTCATCAGTCGAAGGAAAAACATTAATAGATTTTATTGATAGAAATGCTGAAGAGTACCCTGATTATCCTGCATTAAATACACCCGCTAATTCTGAATATTCTGCTTGGGATTCTATGTCTTGGTCTGAATATAGAGACGCAGCAAAAAATTTAGCATCTGGTCTTATTGACCTTGGCTTAAGTCCAGGAGATACTGCTTTTATCATGTCAAACAATACTAAAGAACACAATATTTCTGATTTAGGAATAGTTTATTGTGGAGCAACACCTTCAACTCTTTATAAACAATTAAAATATAACCAAATTGAATACGTAGCTAACCTCATGGAAGCCAAAGTGGCAATTGTTGGAGATCTTGAGCTCTTTGAAGAAGTCAATAAAGCCAAAAAAGACTGTCTAAATCTTAAAGCCATTGTATTAATAGATGGCTACGAAGAAAAAAAAGATCTGGATTATGTTTATAGCTATCACGACTTAATTGAAAAAGGAAAAGAGATTAATGGTTCTGATTCTTCAAAACTAGATGAAGCAATTGCAACAATTACTCCAGAGACTTTAGCCTGTTTGATATTTACTTCAGGTACAACTGGTAAACCAAAGGGAGTAATGATATCTCATAAGAATGTTTTATGGACTATAGAAAGTTTATTTGGTCAGATGATACCTGCAACTAAATTTCCAAGGATAGTTTCTTATTTGCCAATGGCTCACATCGCTGCAAGATCTGGTGACCATTACCAAGCTATTTATAGAATAGGACAAATATTTCCAGTGCCTGTTCTTGAGGATATGAAAGACGCACTACCAACTATAAAACCATCTGTATTTTTGGCAGTTCCAAGGGTTTGGGAAAAATTTAAGGCTGGTCTTGAAGCCAAAATTGAGGAAAATCCTAAAAAAGATCTTATAGCTAAAGCTATAAAAAATGGATTAGAAAAAGTTGATTATGAGCAAAAAGGAGAGTCAGTTCCCTTTATGATCGGAGTGAAACATAAAGTTTTTTCAAAATTAGTTTTTTCAAAATTTAAAGAAGGATTAGGAATTGTAGATACTGAATATTTTGTTACAGCTGCAGCACCAATGAACAAGGATGTACATAGATGGTTTCATGCAATTGGTATAGATGTTACAGAAATATATGGTATGACTGAAGATACAGGACCTGCAACAATAGGTGTTCCGGGAAATGCTGTAGAATCTTTTTCTAAAAGACTAAAAGCCGATTCAATTGAAGTACCTAGTGTATTAAATCCAATTGGTAAAGTTGGTATACCAATTCCAGGAACAGAGGTTAAGGTTATGGAAGATGGGGAATTATGCATTAAAGGCAATCATGTTGCCCAAGGTTACTACAAATCAGATAAGCAGACTAAAGAAACCTTTGATTCTGAAGGATGGTTACATACTGGAGATTTAGCAGAAATTGATTCTGAAGGTTATGTCAAAATAATTGGAAGAAAAAAAGAAATTCTTATAACATCTGCAGGTAAGAATATAGCTCCTGTAGAAGTAGAGGATTTAATTAAACCACATCAACTAATAGGACAAATATGTGTTGTCGGAGATGGAAAAAAATATCTTACAGCATTAATTGTATTAGATGGTGATGGGGGAGCAGAAGCTTGGGCATCTGATAACAATATTGAATATTCAATTGAAAATATGGCTAAAAATCAAACAGTCATTGATGCAATACAAAAGCAAGTAGATGAAGCTAATTCACAAGTTGCTCAAGTACAACAAATTAAAAAATTTGTTGTATTAGAAAAGGAGTGGACAGACTCTAGTGGTGAACTAACACCTACATTAAAATTGAAGCGCAATGTTATTGCTGAAATGTATAATGAAGAAATTGAATCTATGTACGAGGAAGGTTAAAAATGTCGAGTATATCTTTTGAAGATAGAGTAGTTATTGTTACTGGAGCTGGCAATGGGTTAGGAAAAGCCTATGCTATTGAACTCGGAAATAGGGGAGCTAAAGTTGTTGTAAATGACCTAGGAGGCTCTGTAGATGGATCAGGCTCTGCAAGTTCTCCTGCTGATGATGTTGTAAATGAAATTATTAATAATGGAGGCGAAGCGGTAGCTAATTATGATTCTGTTGCCACTAAAGAAGGTGGTGAGTCAATTGTCCAATCAGCTATCGATAGTTTTGGAACAGTTGATGCTGTAATTAATAATGCCGGTATATTACGTGATAAAAGTTTTGCTAATATGTCCGAAGAAGAACTTTCTCTGATAATAGATGTTCATCTAAAAGGTACATTTTTTGTTTCTCAGCCTGCATTTAAAGTAATGAAAGAAAAAAATTATGGAAGAATTGTCAATGTTGCTTCACCATCTGGTTTATTTGGTAATTTTGGACAATCGAATTATGGTGCTGCAAAAATGGGCATTGTTGGCTTGACTAATGTATTAGCAATTGAAGGTGCTAAATATAATATCAAAGTCAATGTTATTGCTCCAACTGCTTACACACGCATGACCGAAGCTTTACTGCCTGAAGATGTTGGTAAATTATTTGGTCCAGAACTAGTAACACCCATGGTAACTTACTTAGCTTCTGAGTCGTGTGAACCATCTCATGAAATCTTTGGTGTTGCTGCAGGTAGATTTGCTCGCATAGGAATTATCACACACAAAGGTTATGTCAATACTAGTGCTTCAGCTGAAGACATAGCTAGTAACATATCTGAAATTCGTACAATTACTGATGGCACTTATCCAATGAGTAATGAAGATGAGCTTGTAATAATTCAAAAAGCAATACAAGGGAATTAGTTTTCTAAATTTAGTGATGTATAATTTTATATGACAAAAATCGACACAAAGCCCTTGGACTCTGAGGAATTAGTAAAAAGTAAACTGCAAGAATTAATAGACTTTCGTAAAGACGATCAAGATATTCGAGATTTTTGGGGTAAACAATTTGATTTAGGTTTAGCTTGGGTTCAATTTCCGGAAGGCGCAGGGGGTCTTGGTCTTAATCCAAAATATCAACTCTTGATTACAGAAACACTTAGAAATGAAGGAATATCACAACAAAATAAAATAGCAAACATTCTTGGTATTGGTATGGGCGCCCCAACGATTGTTGAATACGGAACAGCTGAACAAATTTCAAAATATCTTAGACCTATGTTCACAACTGAAGAAATATGGTGTCAGCTATTTTCAGAACCAGGATCTGGGTCAGATTTAGCTAGCTTATCTACTAAAGCAGTAGATGATGGTGATGGATATATTGTTAATGGGCAAAAAGTATGGACAACACTGGGTCATTTAGCGAAATGGGGTTTAATCGTAACCAGAACAGATCCAAGTGTTCCAAAACATAGAGGTTTAACATTTTTTATAGTTGATATGGAATCCGAAGGGGTTGACGTAAGGCCGCTAAGACAAATTACCGGTGAAGCAGAATTCAACGAAGTTTATTTCACTGATGTAAAAATTCCAAAAGAAAATATGTTAGGTGCTGTTGGTGACGGATGGAGAGTTTCACTAGCAATTCTTATGAATGAAAGAGTAGCCATTGGTGGCAATGTAAGAGAAAGGGGCAGTGGGGCTCCAGGACATCTTGTTCAATTATGGAAAGATAATCAACTTGATGATCCTGTTACTAAAGACAAATTAGTTTCTTTATGGATTGAGCAAGAAGCTGTCAGACTTACAAACATGAGAGCAATTGAAAATAGAGAAAAAGGCACACCTGGACCAGAAGGGTCTACTAGTAAGCTTTATGAAGCAGAAATTAACAAATCTTCATACGAGTTTGGTATGGAAATGTTGGGAAATGATGGATTACTGTTTCCAAGGGGATATGCATTAACTCAACCTGAATTAAATTTTGATAATGAAACTTTTGGCTTCACAGATACTCAAAGCTTATTTTTAAGATCAAGAGCAAATTCAATTGAAGGTGGTACATCTGAAATAATGCGTAATATAATTGCTGAAAGAGTTTTAGGACTACCTAGTGAAACAAAGCTTGATAAAGACAAAGCTTGGAAAGATATTCCTAGGTCTTAGTAAATAAAAGCAAACCTTCCTTCTTCACAGTAAATTCGAAGTAGTTCTCCTTTAGTTCGATTTCTTAGTGTAAGTGATTGCCCCGTTTTAACATTTTCATTTTCTAATTCCCACTTTGCACCTTTTATATTAAGTGACTTTAAATCTGTAAGAGGTATGAGACTAAAGTTTATATTTGTATCCACTTCTAAAGAAAAGTTGTTTTTAAATAAGATATTTTGTTTACCATAGAGCCAAGTAATATTTTGATAGAATTCTTTATTAGAGATTATAAAGAATACAGATAGCATGTGATCAATATCTCCACCCTCACCACCAATAATAAAAATACTTTTATCATGAGGATTTTGGATTTCATTAAGACCTAATTCAAAATCAGTATAATTTTTATTTTCTTGATATCTCTCAATATTAATATTTGTTTCTATAACTTTTTGGTAGTCTTCTTTAGAAATTGAGTCCATATCTCCCACTAAAATACTTGGTTCTAATGAGAGATTGAAAATATGCTTTATCCCACTATCTACAGCAATTATTTGTTCAAAATCAAGGTTTTGATTAGATATATTGCTATTGCAATCGCCACCAATTGAAATTAATACATTTTTCATAAATTTAAAGTTATATATACAGTTTAATGCTAAAAAATTTCTCACATATCTCAAATCATGTAACATTAATTACATGAGTGATGAACTAAATTTTAAAATCGGTGATGAAGCTGTAAAAACTATTATTGAACTCCGAGACCAAGAACCAGGTGAAAAAGAGTATGCTCTTTTCCTCCAAATCGATGGCGTACACGGAAATCAATTTACATATGACTTGAGTTTTTTAGATGTTGAACAAGCCCGTTCAGATGACAAAAGAGTAGATTTTGGAGACTTAGTTGTTATTGTTGCTGCTAAAGATGTAGATAAATTTGAAGGAGCGAGTTTAGATATGTCTGATGACCCTCAAGCACCGGGGTTGACAATGGACAATCCTAATACTCCTAGTCCAGCAATGATTGGTAATCCCGAGGATTTACCTGAATTAAAAGGTGAGTTTGCTGAAAAAGTTCAAGCAGTTCTTGAAAACCAAATAAATCCTGCAATTGCATCCCATGGTGGAGCAGCACAATTAATTGGTGTTGAAGGAACTGATATATATTTAAAACTTGGTGGCGGTTGTCAAGGGTGTGGAATGGCACAAGTTACATTAACTCAAGGAATTGAAGCTTCTTTAAGACAAGCTGTACCTGAGATTGGTAACATTATTGACGCAACTGATCATGCAGCAGGGGACAATCCCTACTTTGCATCACATTAGATATTAATAACAGTCTTTCCGATATTTTTTCTACTTAAAAAATTCTCAAGTGCTACAGGTGTTTCTTCAAGTTTGTAAATATTATTAGGAACAATTTTGAGTTTATTGTCATCGATAAATGAAATAAGTTCAGAAAAGTCCTGAGCTGTTTCTTTTGGAGAAGTATTAGTCCATCGACCCCACCATACTCCAACTATTGACACACCCTTGACCAAAGTAAGGTTTAAAGAAATTTTAGGAATTTCTCCGTTTGCAAATCCGATTACTAAATGTCTTCCATTAAATGCTGTAGCACGCAGTGCTTGTTCAGATACCTCGCCGCCGACAGGATCCATGACAATATCTACACCTAAGCCATTTGTAAATTCTTTAACAGTTTCTTTTAAAGGCTCTTTGTCGTATCTTATTATCTCATCAGCACCTAAGTTTTTAACATAACCTTCTTTTTCATCTGACCCTACTGCACATATTGTTTTTAATCCCATAATTTTGGCTAACTGTATAGATGCAGTACCTATACCTCCAGATGCGCCAAGAACTAGAAGGGATTCTCCATTAGATGCTTGAGCTCTCCGTTTAAGTGCATAGTAAGCAGTTCCATAATTTATAGGCAAACTTGCACCTGCAAGTGAATCAAAATCTTCATTAACAGGTATTACCAAGTTTTTATTTACTGCCACATATTCGGCAAATCCACCTACAGGTGGTAGCCCGATTACTTTTGTACCTATTGGAATATTTACATTTGAACCCGTATCTTCAATTAAGCCACAAACTTCATTTCCTGGTGTAAAGGGAGGGTCAATTACTATTTGATATTTTCCCTGTACTAGCAATGCATCCGGAAAGTTAACTCCAGCAGTTTGAACTTTTACAAGTACATCGTCATCACTTAATGAGGGCATTGAAACATCTTTTACTTCAAGAAGGCTCGGCTCTCCTAATGTGGTGCATACTATTGATTTCACTTTTTATCCTTTTCATTTACGCCTGATAAATTTTTTGCTAATTCTTTCTTCTTTTCCATATCTACTTTTCTTTTTATCTGAACTCTTTGTGCTTGAGGTGAACCAGCACCATGAAGAGATTCAGTTAAGTAAGCTACCGCATTTCTGCCTAGTGTCATATTCTCTATCAGTCGAAGAATTTTTACCCTATCTTCAGCATTAGTTTCTTTTATACCTTTTAGGTATTTTTTTAAATCTGATGACATTTCACCTTCATTAAAATCAATACCTGAAGGCATAGACCCAACAAGACCACCTGCTAAATCTTGAGCCAATCGACCAATTTCAAATGTGTCCTTAGTTACATGTTGTTTACAGACGTTAGCTAATAAATCATCATTTATAAAATTTCCAGACTTAGTTTTCGAACCTTGAAGTGAAGACGCAATTCCAGTTGCATATATTGTTTCGTTCATTTTATTCATTTCGACTAGTTTGTCAGAAATATGTGAAGCATTCTCAACTCCGTTATATTCAGCTATGGTTGCAGCTGCGCCTATTAAAACATCACCAACACCAGCTTTACATACATATGATCGCCTATGGTATGTTGTAAATCTTTCAACCAATATTGATGCAAAATCGAATTCTCCGTTCATAAAAATTAATTCATTAGGGATAAAAACATTATCAAAAATTACCATTGCTTCTTGACCTGCAAAATATTTGTTACCTACATCATATTCTCCAGGCTCCATACTCCTCGTATCACACGACTGTCTTCCATATATATAAGTAATGCCCTCCGCATCTACAGGGATAGCTCCAACGATTGCATAATCTTTATCTTTTTCAGTAAGTCTAAGAGTAGGCATTACCACCATCCAGTGTGAGTTTATGCATCCTGTTTGGTGAGCTTTTGCACCTTTTACATAAACACCATTCTCATCTCTATCAACTATTCTTAAATACAAATCTTCATCTTCTTGTTCGTGAGGCAATTTAGAACGATCTCCTTTGACATCTGTCATTGCACCACCAATTACTAAATTAAATTTATGCATTTCCGTTAAGAAGTTAATAAAATTTTGGTGATATTTTGTGGAATATTTTTCATCAATTTCAAATGTCACAGAATGAAGAGCATTAAAAGCATCCATCCCAACACATCTTTGAAAACATGTCCCAGTTAATTGGCCAAGTTTTCTCTGCATTTTGTTTTGTAAATACAAATCTTCATTACTTTCAGCAATATGTAAAAATCTATTAATGCTTTCTCCTGTATAGGGAGACTTTACAGAACCTAGTTCAGGTTCATTTACTGCTAGTTGGTATGTTTCCGCCATGGCTTCTATGCTCGGTCTTATTATTGGGTGTGATAAAGGATCTTCAACAAGTTCTCCCATGAGATAAATTTTTAAATTTCTATCTGATATTGACTTTAAGTAACTTTCTCTATTAGAAATTTTTTCCATATAATATTATAGATTTTGATAGCTGAGTAATCTTTTAGAAATCTATTAAATTACTTCGAATAAACCGGCAGCTCCCATGCCTCCACCAACACACATGGTGACAACTACAAATTTAGCACCCCTTCTTTTACCTTCCATCAGGGCATGCATAGTCATTCTTGAACCTGTCATTCCATAAGGATGGCCAATAGAAATTGAACCTCCATTTACATTGTAAATTTCATTATCAATTCCTAAGTTATCTCTGCAATATAATGCTTGAACTGCAAATGCTTCATTCAGTTCCCAAAGTCCAATATCATCAACTTTAAGATTAAATTTTTCTAATAATTTTGGCACAGCATAAACAGGACCGATACCCATCTCTTCTGGAGCTAATCCAGCTACAGTCATTCCTCTGTAGTAACCTAGTGGATTCAAACCTTTTTTCTCAGCAATTTTTGATTCCATAACTACAACTGAAGCAGATCCATCAGATAATTGTGATGCATTTCCTGCAGTTATATACTTACCTTCACCATATACAGGCATTAAAGATGAAAGACCTTCGATGTTAGTTTCAGGTCTATTTCCCTCATCTTTTTCTAGAGTTACTTCCTGTTCTGAAATTTCACCAGTTTCTTTATCTTTAACCAACTTAGTTGTTGTTGTTGAAAACACTTCGTCAGCATAAATACCCGACTCTTGGGCTGTTGCAGTTCTTTGTTGACTTTGGAGAGAATATTCATCTTGCTTTTCTCTACTAACTTCATATTTATCTGCAACATGATCAGCAGTTTCAATCATTGGCATGTATGCATGTTTTGCATGTGCTGTGACAGTTGGATCAATATCTAACCTCATTTCAGCAGTTTGAACTAGTGATATAGATTCAACTCCACCGGCTACAACGACATCCATATTGTCAGTAATTATTTGCTTTGATGCAGTTGCAATAGCCATTAATCCAGATGAGCACTGACGGTCTATTGTCATACCAGGTACTGTATTTGGAAGCCCTGCTGCAATTCCACCAAGCCTACCTATATTTAATGCTTGTGAGCCTTGTTGCTGTGCACAGCCCATAACTACATCCTCTACTTCTTGAGGGTCAATCCCTGCTCTACGTACTGCTTCTTTGATAGAATACGAAGCAAGTGTAGGTGCTGCTGTATTGTTATATGCACCTCTATAGGCTTTACCTATTGGCGTTCTGGCCGCTGATACAATTACTGCTTCTCTCATTAAATTATCTCCTTAAATATTTACTATTCTTTTACTATGTACAAAGTTAAAGTTTCGACAATCGCAGCAGGCTTTTCAACACCTTCGATTTCAATTGTCACAGTAGTTTTCACTAGCCATCTACCGTTTTTCTTATATTGAGCTTCTGTTAAAACAAATTTACCTCTAATTTTGCTATTTACAGGGACAGCTTCCATAAATCGAACCTTGTCAGAACCATAATTAACAGCTGTTTGCATTTGAGCAGGCATAAAACCAGAAGTTACTGACATGTAGGAAACTAGACTTAAGGTTAAAAAACCATGTGCAATAGTTGTATCCCATGGAGTTGGAGCAGCTTTGGCTGCTTCTGGATCAACATGTATAAATTGATGGTCATTAGTGGCATCAGCAAATTGGTTTATTCTTTCTTGTGTAATCTCAATCCATTCAGAAACTCCAATTTCTTCACCAATATGATTCTCTAGTTCATTTGCTGGAATTATATTCAAAATATCTCCTTTAATAGATTCCTAGTAGAAGCTTTTTTAGCAAAATTTAATGTGCTTTGTCCAAAAGCTTCAATATCTTTTTTATCAACATTACCATAATAACCAAGGGAATATCTTACGTAGACCCCCTCCATTATCATTGCATGCTTCCAAAAAGATAGACGGATGTAGAACTCTATTTCGCTTACGTTGAGCAAAGATTTTTTTTCATACAAATCAATTATCTCTCTTCTACTAGGAAAGCCGCCACTTAAAGAAGGGGAGTAAATAAAAGGTGTGTCAATTTCATTCTCATTCGACCAGGAAGCAATAACAGTTCCTAAGTCAGCTAAAGGATCTCCTAGAGTACAAAGTTCCCAATCTACAATTGCTGCTACTGAATTATTATTAACCCTTACATTATCTAATCGGTAGTCACCATGCACAATACTGACTCTTTGTTGAGGTGGAATACTATCTAAAAGTAATTTAGTTGCTTGATCTAAATCATCAATCTCTCTAACTTTTTGTGCTCTAAATTGCTTATTCCATCTATTTAATTGCCTTTCTACATAATCACTATGTTTTCCTAAATCTTTTAAATTTGATTCAAGAACATCAAATGTATGAAGTTCTGCAAGTGTTGAAACAAATGATTCTGTAATCTCTTTTTTCTGTGAGACTGAATAATTTGCTGCTATTAGATTATCTGCAATTGTTTCACCTTCAATATATTCCATTATGTAAAAGTCATCTTCTGAGATAGATCTGTCTATACATAATAGGATTGGCTTTGGTACTTTTAAATTATTTTTACTTAACTCAGTGATAATTTTGTATTCTCGTTGCATATTATGAGCTGATTCAAGCTTATTTCCAAATGGGGGCCTTCTTAATACGTAACTTATGGAATTATCAAATATTTTAAAAGTAATATTCGATCTTCCAACTTTAAATTGTTCGAATCTAAAATTGCTATCCAAATCTAAATTGGATGAAATATAATCTCTAACTTTTTTATCAAAAAATTCCATTAGTAAATATCTTATGAAATAATTCTCTTGGACTCAAGTTAATTGATAGAATAAAACAATGGATTTTAATTATTCAAAAAAGTCTTTGGAACTTCAAGAAAAAATGAAACAATTTTTTGAAGATCATATTTTTCCAAATGAAGAGCTATACGAAAAATCTATTGTAGACTCTGGTGATCCACTTCACATTCCTGAATTGTTAGACGAGTTAAAACAGAAAGCCAGAGACGAAGATCTCTGGAATCTTTTTTTGCCAGATAGTAAATTCGGCGCTGGATTATCTAATGTGGAATATGCGCCTCTAGCTGAAATTACTGGACAAAGTTGGTGGGCTCCTGAAGTATTTAATTGTTCAGCACCTGACACAGGTAATATGGAAATTCTTGCTGAATTTGGAACAACTGAACAGAAAGAAGAATGGTTAAATCCGTTACTTAACGGCGAAATTCGCTCGTGTTTTGCCATGACAGAACCAGATGTTGCTTCATCTGATGCAACAAATATCTCAAGTTCCATTACTTCTGATGGAGAAAATTATATTATTAACGGCAGAAAATGGTGGACTTCAAATGCTATAAATCCACGAGCAAAGATATGTATTTTTATGGGCGTAACCAATCCTGATAATCCTCCATACACTAGACAGAGTCAAGTGCTTGTACCTATGGACTCCGAAGGTATAACAATTGTTAGACCAATGCATGTTTATGGATACGACGATGGATACACAGGACATCCAGAATTAAACTTTGAAAATGTTGTGGTTCCCAAATCTAATATTATTGGTGGAGAAGGCATGGGATTCAAGATTGCACAAGCAAGATTAGGCCCTGGAAGAATACACCATTGCATGAGAACAATTGGTATGGCTGAAAGAGCTCTCGAACTTATGATTAAAAGAACTACATCTAGGGAAACATTTGGTACCAAAATTTCAGATCATGGAGTTGTCCAAGATTGGATTGCCAGATCAAGAATTAAAATTGAAGAAGCAAGACTTCTTACATTAAAAACAGCTTGGCTAATCGATAATGTTGGTAAAGAACAAGCAAAAATTGAAATTTCAGCAATTAAAGTTGGTGTCATAGAGGCTGCATCTTATGTTATAGATAAAGCTATTCAAGCACACGGAGCAATGGGACTTTCACAAGATACTCCTCTTGCGCGAATGGCTGCTGGAGCTAGGACCTTGAGAATTGCAGATGGTCCAGATGAAGTTCATTTAAGATCTATTGCTAGAAGAGAAATAAATAAACATTCATGAGTGAGAAAATTGCTGTAATTGGTGGTGGCCAAATGGGTAGTCAGATTGCTGCTTTAGCTGCTATGGCAGGCTATAAAACTAATCTATATGATGAAAATAAAGATAATTTAAATTACAGATATAAATTTGTTGAGGAGAATATAAAAAACTTAATAGATAAAAGAATATACACCGAAGACAAATTAGATAATTATAAAAACAACTTAGAACTTAAATACTCATTAAAGGAAGTTATAGAAGAAAAATCTTTTGTAATAGAAGCAGTAGTAGAAAGATTTGATGTAAAACTTGAAATATTTAAGGAGATATCACAAATTATGAATCAAGAAGTTGTTATGGCAACAAATAGTTCTTTTATTCAAGCATCTGAATTATCTAGACACTGCCAACATCCAGAAAGATTTATTAATATGCATTTTTTTTACCCACCAATAAGGATGGACTTAATTGAAATTTCTTTTCCCGAAAATATTTCTAATGATATTTTAGAGCGAACTAAAACTGTTAGTAAAAACATGGGTAGATCTGTAGTAGTTCTTAAAAAGGAAACTCCAGGCTTCATAGTAAATAGGATGCTTGCTGCACTTGTAGATGAAGCCTATGAACTTTATGATGAAGGAATAGCAGAATTTGAAGATATAGACTTAGCTATCAAAAAAGGCTTAAACCATCCTCTAGGGCCATTTGAACTTTCTGATTACTCAGGATTAGATATTCATTACTATGCCAAATTAAAAAAGTTTCAGGAATCTGGGAATCCTAAAGATGAGCCAAAGACATTTCTTAAAGACAAAGTGTTAAACGGGGATTTAGGAGTAAAAACTGGAAAAGGTTTTTATGAATACAAAAAAGATTAAATTAATCAAAATCTTCATCTTTTAAATTAAATATAACTTCTTTGTTTGATTTAATTATTAATACAATTCTTTCAGTTTGTATAGGGAATGGGTATGGTTTGTCCCAATACTTTTCTGATAGCTTGTCAATATTATCTCTAGCTTCTTGCCCGGTAATTTCACCAATGACTTCACCTCTAATTTCAACAAATTTGAATGGGTTATCATGCTTCCAGATCATTACTGTAACTCGCGGATCTATTTTTACATTTTTATACTTAACTCTATGAATTTCAGTATTAATTAAGATATTCTCACCATCTGTATCGACCCACATCACATGAGTTTGGGGAACTCCGTTTTTAAATAGAGTAGTTAAAGCAGCATAATTAGGACCACTTGCCATTAATAAAGTTTTATTGTCTAGTGTCATCTGTTAAATTATAGTTTATGAAAGTAGTTTTGCAGAGAGTAAAGAATGCATATGTTGAAGTGGATGGTGACAAAATTTCTGAAATTGACCATGGGTTACTTTTACTTTGGGGAGTTGAGGAAGATGATAGCGATGCAGACAGTGAAGTATTAATTAATAAAATTTTAAATTTCAGAATTTTTTCTGATGAAAACTTAAAAATGAACAATTCAATTATTGACATCGGCGGTGAGATTTTACTAGTCAGCCAATTCACACTTGCTGGAAATTTTTTAAAGGGTAATAGGCCTTCGTTTATCAATGCAAAAGATCCGAAAGTGGCTGAAGAAATGCTGGAAAAAGTCTATCAAAAGTTATCTGAAAAGGTTACTACTAAACTTGGAAGTTTTGGATCGATGATGCAAGTAGGACTTATAAATGATGGTCCTAGCACTTTTGTTTTAAGTTCAAAAGATGGAAAAATTATTTCTTAAGCTGATTGTAAGTTAATCTTTTTTTCTTGTCTTTTTTTTCAAGCTGTTTATCTAAGTAATATTCATCACCTGCCCATAGATGTAGTCCAAGTCCAAGTTTCATGGCACAGCGTTTAAAAGCATCTGATTCTGCATGCTTTGCATTTGAACCATCGTTTTTTTGGTCATGTTCAACATCACCAATTGATGTTACTGTTACGGGCTTTCCATCAATTTCTACAGTTAGTTTACCAAAACATCCCACTACACTTCCTGATGATTCTTGCCGAATCAATTCAACTACTTCCCAATTAAACGGGCCACATACTTCTAATAATCGTTGTGTTATAACAGGATGGGGTACGTAGTTACCAAATTTTCCTTTTGGAGCTTTTTTAATCCACTCTTTTGGAAATTTTCTAGATAGTTCAAATAGTTGTCTCATTTTCTTCTCTCCATTTCGTTAAGATCTTTTGCCCAAATGGGAGCTGCTTCATTGGTAGTATTAATAACTTGTAATTTAGGTTCTTCGTCCCATTTCTTTTCAATAAAAGTATCCCTTGCTAATTGCTTTTCCATACCTTTTTTATCAGCAACTGCATCAAGACCCCTCAATTTAGGCACAAAATTATTTCCGCAGATAGCTATTAAATTTTCAATTTCATCATCAGTCAGCTTCTTATTTGTTGTCCAATCCAAAAGTTTTTTTAAATCAATAGTTTTTGATTTATAGCTTTTTGAGTAACTGAAGACCGTATCCGAAATTTTTATTGCTCCTTTATCCTGTACATCTAAAGCAATTTTGTTGTCTACAAATTTATTTATTTTGTATGTACTATCTTTTGCTTCTAAAGAAACACCTCTTGCTACAAATAATTCTTTAGGTTCTTCAATAGTTTGTAGGTCAGTGTTTTCTAATTGATCCTCACCACTTTTTGCTATTTCCCAAATTAAGTCTTTCATAATTGCCTCCTATAATTAAGCTGCTTCATCATACATTCTATGACAATTGCAGTTGTCATTATGGTCTGAACAAATAAAATTTGCTTTTATACCGGCTGAATTTAATATGTTAATTATTTCTCTATCTTTCATACTTAATAATTTAGAGACGGTGTGTGACAAAAAATTAAATAATTTAACATTTCTATTGAAAAACTATATATTATGAGTCTGTGATAGTTGAAAACAACCTCTTTGACTCACATATGTATAAGGAAGTCATCAGACAATATGATGAAGTTTCTGATTTGATTAATCTCGATTCAAATATCAGAGAAAGACTTAAACTTCCACAAAGATCTCTTGTTGTTACTTTTCCATTTAGAAGAGATGAGTATGATGAAGTTGAAACAGTTATGGGCTACAGGGTGCAACATGTCCTATCAATGGGTCCAACCAAAGGTGGTATAAGATATGCACCAGATGTTAACTTAGGAGAAGTAACAGCTCTAGCTATATTAATGTCTTGGAAGTCCGCCATTGTTGGACTACCTTACGGTGGCGCTAAAGGAGGAGTTGCAATTGACCCAAATCCATTGACTCGTTCTGAAAAACAAAGAGTAACTAGAAGATACACTGCAGAACTTCTTCCTATTATTGGTGTTGATAAAGATATTCCTGCTCCGGATCTAGGAACCGATGAACAAACAATGGCCTGGATTATGGATACTTATAGTAACTTTGTTGGTTCGCCACAACCAGGAATTGTCACAGGAAAACCTGTATCTTTAGGTGGGTCCATTACTAGGAGAGAGTCTACAGGAAGAGGAGCAGTCGCAGTAGGTCAAGCTGCTATGGAAAAAATAGGTAAAGAATTTAAAAATTCTAAAGTTGTTGTACAAGGTTTTGGAAATGTAGGAAGGTATGCAGCACTAGATTCCTACGAAAGAGGAGCGAAAGTAATTGCTGTAAATGATTTAGGTGGAGCTGTTATAAACGAAAATGGTTTAAATATTCCAGAGCTGTTTAAACATATTGCAAAGAGTAACACAGTAAATGGTTTTAATGGAGGAGAGTCTTTTGATGGATCAATTTTAGAGATTGATTGTGATGTACTTATTCCAGCAGCAGTTGGAGGGGTGATTACGTCGAAAAATGCTGAAAGAATAAATGCAAATGTAATAATTGAAGGTGCAAACTCACCAACAACATTAAATGCTGATAGAATTTTAAGGGAAAACGACACTTTAATTATTCCTGATATTTTGGCAAACGCAGGTGGTATTACAGCAAGTTATTTTGAATGGGTGCAAAATACTCAAAATTATTTATGGAAAGAAAAAGAACTTCATGAAAAATTGATCGATGTAATGATTACATCTTTTGAAGAAGTGTGGACAATATCTCAAAAACAAAATTGTGACTTAAGAACAGCAGCACTTATAAAAGGAATTAAGAGAGTTGCAGCAGCGAAACTTACTAGAGGCTTATTTCCTTAAAAGCTCTTGTAGTTCTTCTTCAATGTGATTTCTTTTGTTTGTTAATGTGTTTATATTTTCCTGAATCTCATCTTTGTTAACAGCACTTAATGGACTGTCTTTTGGTAAATCATCAGGATTGTCAAACATACTCAAAGCTTCCAGATTGTCATTTAACTCTTTTATTTCTTCAGTAAGTTTTTTTAAC
>CABYTP010000011.1 GCA_902521955.1 uncultured Candidatus Actinomarina sp.
CCTTTGTTTGATGATATTTCTACAAGTTGTCCAACACTTGATGGATCAATAGAAACAAAAGGGTCCGTATTAAAAACCTTCATTTCTACATACTCACTCAAAAATCTTGAGGCGTCATCTCTAGATAATCCAAGAGTTGTTTGAGTTAAATCATTTGTTCCATAAGAAAAGAAATCTGCCTCTAGAGCAATGGATTCTGAATTTAATGCAGCACTTGGAAGCTCTATCATGGTTCCCATTGTGTAATTAAATTCTGTATTAAGTTCCGATTCAACTTCTTTAATCTTTGCCGATAAGATATCTTTCATCTGTCTTAATTCATTTGCATTCATTACTAAAGGAATCATTATCTCCGGATTTACATTAATTTTTTCTTTTTTATTTAAATTATTAACAGCTCTAAAAATAGCTTCTACTTGCATTTCGTATATTTCTGGATAAATTAAACCAAGCCTGACTCCTCTATGTCCAAGCATTGGATTGCTCTCTGAAAGTTTTAATAATATTTCATGTATATAACCAGATGTTACTCCGGACTCTTTTGCTAGATTAGATATCTCAATATCGCTTTTAGGGAGAAACTCATGCATTGGGGGATCTAATAATCTAACAGTTATTGGTTTATCTTTTAAAAGGCTAAACAGTATTTCAAAATCTTTAGTTTGAAATTCAATTAATTTACTCAGTGCTCTTTTTCTGCCATTGGGTGAATCAGCCATAATCATTTCTCTCATTGGCATTATTCTCTCTCCTTCGAAAAACATGTGCTCTGTTCTACAAAGTCCAATACCTTCAGCTCCGAACTCTAAAGCTTTCATGGTGTCGAGTTCTGTTTCCGCATTTGCCCTTATTGATAGTTTCCTAAATTCATCACAGTACTCCATTAGTTTTACAAAACTATCAGACATATTAGGTGGCTCTACTTCTAAAGCGTCTGTGTATACCTCTCCTAAAGATCCATCAAGAGAAACCATATCTCCTTCACTGAGAACAATGTCTCCATTAGAAATAGTTTTTTCTTCAATATTTATAGTGAGTTTTTCTGCCCCAACAACACATGGCTTACCCATCCCTCTGGCAACAACTGCAGCATGACTTGTCATTCCTCCTTTTGTTGTAAGAATGCCTACAGATGAAAACATACCATGTATATCCTCAGGGCTTGTTTCATCACGAACTAATACAATTTTTTTACCTTTCTCAGCTTCCTCTTCGGCTTTGTCAGCATCAAATATAATTTCTCCAACAGCAGCACCCGGGGAAGCATTTAATGCTTTTGTAAATAAATCTTTATCTTGGTTTTCAACAAACTGAGGGTGAAGTAAATCTGTAATATTATCTGCATCAACCATCATGATGGCCTCTTCTTTTGTAACAACTCCCTCACTTTCCATATCAATTGCTATATTGACTGAAGCCTGTGCTGTTCTTTTAGCTTTCCTTGTTTGTAGTAGGTAAACTTTTTGATCTTGAATAGTAAATTCAATATCCTGAACTTCTTTAAAATGTTTTTCAAGAGTTTCTGCAATATTAAAAATTTCACTATAAAGATCAGGGAAAGTTTCTTGAAGTGACTCTTCTGATGATTTATTTTTTGATATTGGTTTAGGTGTTCTTATTCCTGCAACGACATCCTCTCCTTGTGCATTAAGCAGATATTCACCAAAAAGTTCTTTTTTACCATCTGAAGGATTTCTAGTAAATGCGACACCGGTGCCTGAATTATCATTTAAGTTACCAAACACCATTGTTTGAATAGTTGCTCCAGTACCCCATTCGTCTGGAATATTGTTAAATTTTCTATAACTAACCGCTCTTGTGTTGAGCCAACTACTAAAAACAGCCTTAATAGCACCATTTAGTTGTTCTTTTGGATCTTGAGGAAATGGAACTTCTGAGAATCGTTCGATGGTATTTTTATAGGCATCAATAATCCAATTTAATTGATCGGGGTTAAAGTCTTTATCTGAAGATACATTATCTATTCTTTTTTTATTATCAATTACAGCTTCAAATCTGCTGTAATCAAGGCCCAGAACAACATTTGAATACATTTGAATTAATCTTCTATAAGAATCCAACGCAAAACGCTCATCATTAAACTCCTCAGCAAGTTGTTTTATATTGTCATCATTCAAACCAATATTTAATATAGAGTCCATCATCCCAGGCATTGAAACTCTTCCACCAGATCTCACTGATAATAAGAGTGGGTTTGACTTTCCTCCAAAACTCAAATTGGAATACTTTTCTAACTTTTTTACTGCATTGTCAACTTCTTCTTCAAGAGTATCTGGCAGTTCATTGTGTTCCATAAAGTAATTACAAACTTCAGTAGTAATTGTGAAACCTGGTGGTACAGAGATTCCAAGATTACTCATTTCTGCAAGATTTGCACCTTTTCCTCCAAGGAGGTTAACCATCGAAGCATCACCATCGGTATGTTGTTTTGAGAATTCAAAAATAAGATTATTTTGCATGATGTGTTTAAAAAGATTCTCCCCCTATTCTTAATTATATAGGGGGGAAATAAAATGTCTAAAAATGTATTAGTAATTGGCACGGGTACAATCGGAGAACCTTTAATCGGCCTTCTTGCTGAACACAAAAATTCTTTAGGTTTAGACAATGTAATATTTTTCAAACGCACTCCTTTATCAGATGAAAGAGGGAAGGTTGAAGCTCTTCTTAGAAAAGGAGCGAATATAGTATCTACTTCAGATGCTCTCTCAGAATTCACAAAGCTTGGATTTTCAAATGTCTACGATGTAGAGAAAGCATATGAAGAAGCAGATGTAATCATTGACTGTACTCCAAGCGGAAATGATAACTGGGATAAGGTGTACTCATCTCTTAATCAGGATAAAAGATTTATGGCACAAGGATCAGAACACGGTTTTGGTTCGTTCTTTGCTTGGGGCATTAATAACGAAGTACTTGAAAATGAAGATAACAAATTTCTTATTGCCTCTTGCAACACTCACAATATTGCATCGATAGTTAAAGCATTTTCATTGGACCAAGGAAGAGAGTTAACTGAAGGTAGATTTGTATGTTTAAGACGTGCAAATGATGTCTCACAAAATGATTCATTCTCTCCGTCTCCTACTGTCACAAAACATACAAATCAAGAGTTCGGTACCCATCATGCACGAGACGTACATGAATTATTTGCTCAAGAAGGCAAAAAGCTAAACCTATTTTCCTCTGCAATTAAGTTACCAACACAATATATGCATACTCTCTGGTTTACATTATCTTTTAAAGAACACATTAAACATGATGATGTTATGAGAAACCTTCAGGATAGTGAGTTCTTAATGGCTACAGAGAAAATGTCATCAAATAAAGTATTTTCCTTTGGTAGAGATCATGGGTATCACGGAAGATTGCTTTCTCATGGAATAGTGGCTGAACAATCACTTCATGTCAAGGAGAACACCTTAACTGGATACTGTTTCACACCTCAAGATGGTAATGCCTTATTGTCCTCTGTTGCCGCGACAGTACAATATTATTACAAAGACGATTGGAAAGAAAAGATGGATGTTTTCAATCGATATATATTTAAAAATATTTAATACCACTTACTGTTGAAATATTCATAAAATAAATTTTTATAAGAATTTAGAGTAGAAAAGATTACACTATACTATAATTTTCTTTTATGGAAATTTACAAGCTTTCTCAAGAGATTAATAAATCCAACATCGAGATTTTTAATGCAATGGATGAATTACAGATTAATTACAAACTTCCAAATCCTGAAATTAGTAGTACCAATGCTGTTCAAATAAAGAAATATTTCAAAAAGGCAAAGAGCAAATGAAAAAACTAGCTGTTACTCTATCTCTTTTTCTTGTCTTACAAACAACAACTGTTTTAGCAAATGAGATAGATAGAGATCCCTTCACCGTCTTTATACAAGAAATACTGATAGATCTTGGTCTTTTAGATACTCCAGCAACAGGAGTGAATGATAAAGCAACTCAGAAGGCAATCATGTCATTTCAGGAAAAGGCTGGTTTAGAAAAAATAGATGGCATAGTTGGTGGTGAGACATTTCCTAAATTAGTTCAAGGAGAGACAGCGTACACAACAACGACAACATTTATTGATACTCACCCACCTGAGTGGGCAGAAGATCCTCTAAGTATTATCAATGTCAATAATAACTGGGCAGCACCTACAGTCATGAGGGCAACTATTCTCTGGGGTCACGTAACAGATAATGTAGGGATAGATGAGTTTAAGATTTATGTTGATGGGGAGCTCTATACAACAATTCCTGGTCTAGGTTGTGTAACAAAATGTAGTAGCCAAAGTAGTGGAGTTAATGCAAGGATCTCTAATTTAATAAAGGATAATTATCATACTATAGAAGTTCGAGCCTGCGATGAGGCTGGAAACTGCTCAACAAATAATCCAACAATTACAAAAGAGTTTAAAGAAACTGTAGAAGTAGCAACTACAACTACAACTACAACTACAACTACAACTGTACCAACAGGCAAGCTTGCAGATTGTGGTGACTCAACAACAAGTGCTAATCGATGGGTTGTCTCTGTAATTGATGAGGATAGTTCTTTTGGTAGTCCTAATAGTGTATGGAATAGCTTTAGAGGAAGCTATCCAGATAGGTGTTTTCATTTACTTGGCCCTGGCACAACTGTGTGGTCAACAGCCTTAAAGACAGGCCAATTATCCTATAACGGAGTTTCATGGGCTGATGAAGTTACAGCAGGAACAGCATTTCGATATCAAGTTAATAGAGATGGTGGAAGTACTGCAAGCAGATCAGATTGGTGGGATTTGATTGGTGCAGATGTTTTACCAAGTGGTGCAAAAATTGCATTATGCGTTGATAATTCAGGAAGTATGACTGTTGCAACAGTGCAGGCTTCTCTAGATTTATTTGAGCAGAAGGCAGCTGCTGCGGGTGTAACGATATTTGCTCCAAGTGGTGGTAACACAACTTACAACTGTAATGGAATGGGCAGTGAAGACTGGATTTCTGGTCATAACGTAGCAATGAATTAACTATGAAAAAGTTTATATGCTCATAGGCTTCTAAATTTCACTCTTTGCAGTAATAGTCAGTATTAAACATAAAAATTTAAAGAAATATACAGTAGTTGTAACACCACTTGTGATTGTTTTGCTCGTAGTTGGAGCAGTTTACTTATTTAATGCTTAAACTCTTTACGTCTTCAAAGCTAAAGAGACAATATTCTTAGATTCTTTTCTAAACCAGGCATCTGTGTATGCACCGTAGACAGGATCGCCTTTTTGATAACTTATCCATAAAAACAGTAAACCACTCCACATAAAATGTATACGCTTAGCTATCTCCCTTGGTTTGTCTTTTAGTCCAGATGCAGACTTTAAGATGTCGGTCATAGCATCTACTGGTTGACGCTGGAACCACTTACCTTCTCTTAGAAGTATATGTCTGTTCGCATATGCAATTCTGGTAGCGTTACCTGTATCAATTGAAGCAGTGGTAAATATAGATACAAATTTCTCTAGCAATTTAATTGGATCTTTCTGTTGCAATGAGGCAATTCTCATTTCCTCTAACATTTCATCAACTCTTTTTCCAATAACTGAACCATAGACATCCATCATTCTGTCTGGAAAATGTTTGTAAGCAACTGCTTGTGAAAGATTACAGTTTTTAGCGATTTGAGAGAGGGTGACTTTCTCTGGATCTATTTTGGAGTTGTTTAACAACTCAATGGCAGACTCTATAAGTAAATCATGAGTTGCTTTATATAGCTTCTCTCCTCTTAAGGACCTGCCATCTATTTGTTTCTTTTCTTCCATGTGTAGTCATGATAATAAAGAACATACATTGTTAGCAATATGTTTATACAATGAAATCATGGTAGAGGTAATCGCAATTGGAGTACCAGCCTTATTTGTAGTTGGTATTGTGTGGCTGATTATTTCATCAAATAAACGAATAAATAATGCACTTACATTAGCTTCTGAGGTACTGGGTTTTACACCTGTACTTTCAAAAAATATATTTAGAAAAAAAAAGATATTTGGTGAATTAGATGGGTACAACTGTGAAGTGGAGGTCTATACAAGAAGTCACGGTAAGTCGTCAACAACATATGTCTCTTTCTTTGCTTATTTTCCAGAAAGTTTTGATATGGGATTAAAAATTAACTGGCGAGGTGAGTTTGATGGAGATGATGAGTATCTGACAGACCTATTTATAAAACGAAATGAAGAACTTATAGAGGCATCAAAGAAAAATCTTAGAAGATTAAGAGTAGAGGATGCATTTGTAAATTCAAGAAAAGTGTTATTTAGAAAATATTACAAAGCTGATGAGATTGTAAAAACAATAAGAGATGTACTTAACTTAGCAAAAGCAATTAAGTAGCTTTTTTAGTCACTAATCACGAATATCAGCCCAAAGGGAGTCTTTTTCCATTGGAGCGCGTAATAATCCAATTACTAATAATGCAAAAGTACTTATTGGAAATAAAAGAATTAAAAACAAAGGGTACGAAGTTATTGTTTCTATCATATTTTTATTTTACTAAATTGAAATAGATCGTGCTACTCATGATTATTTTTGTCTTATCTAAAGCTAATTATTTGTTTTAATTCTTTTTTAAATTCAGGAAAAGACATTTAAACTAATTCGAAGGATTTAATAATATTTTCTAAACCTTCTTTTGCATCTGCAAAAAGCATTTTTGCATTGTCATTAATAAATAATGGGTTTGCAATACCTGCATAGCCTGGTGACATAGATCTTTTTAAAACAATGACTTGTTTTGCTAGGTCAACATCAAGTATTGGCATACCATAAATTGGAGAATCTTCGTCAGTTCTAGCCAATGGATTAACAACATCATTTGCTCCAAGAACAATGACAACATCCGTTGAGGAAAAGTCAGAATTTATATCTTCTAAGGTAAACATATCTTCATAGTCAATATCTACCTCAGCTAAGAGTACATTCATATGGCCAGGCATTCTTCCAGCAACCGGGTGAATAGCAAACTTTACTTCAATATTTTTATCTTTTAAGGTATTTGTTAATTCCTTAACAGCTGCCTGTGCTTGAGCTACTGCCATTCCGTATCCTGGAACAATGACTACAGATTCTGCATAGCTTAACTGAATTGCAACATCTTCTGGTGAAGTACTAATTGGATCTTTTTCATATTCATTGTTAATAGTCGTAGTTCCAAAACCACCTTTAAGAACGTCTCGAAGCGTACGATTCATTGCAGAACACATGAGTAATGTAAGAATTATTCCTGATGCACCCACTAAGGCCCCAGCTACGATCAAAATAATACTATTTACAATAAATCCTGCTGACATTGCAGCAATTCCAGATAGCGAATTTAAGAATGCTATGACAACTGGCATATCTGCTCCACCAATGACGGCAACTCTTATAACTCCAGCAATTAATGCAACCAAGATAATAAATTCCATTAAAAGTTCATCCATTTCTAAAACAGCTGGAATTACTAAGATCAGAGGGAAAAATACTGAAAATATATCTGCTAATTTTTTATTGAAGTTATTTAGTTTGCCACGCAGTTTCATTACTGCAACAAGGCTTCCCGAGAAAGTAAACATTCCGATACCCATTGAAAAGATAGCTACAAAAACAACAGAAATTGGTAAGGAACTACCAGAGAGCTCAACATATGCAATTGCACCAGAGGCTCCTCCACCAAAGCCATTAAACAAACCAACTAGTTCTGGCATTTGTGTCATCTGAACACGTTTTGATATTAAAACTCCAAGAAGTCCTGAAACAACAATTGTGATATAAAAAGCAGAATCATATTTTGAAAAATCAAAATTAAATGCGCTAAAAACAGCTAATGCCATGGCCAACATAGCAAAAGTGTTTGCTCTATGTGCCGTTGAAGGTCTTCCAAAGAGTTTCAAAGCAAAGATAAAGAGTACAGATGAGACAAGTAGTATTATTTCAATCATTTTTCTTAAACATTTCTAGTATTCGACCAGTTACTGAAAACCCGCCAATAATATTGAGGGTGGCAAATGCTATGGCTATTAAAATGATAATTTTAAGTAATTGAGACTCTCCTACTTCTGGATATATAAGAATTGCTGCAATCAATGTAATTCCAGAAATAGCATTAGAACCAGACATCAACGGAGTGTGTAATGTCTGTGGAATTTTAGATATAAGTTCGTATCCAATAAAGCTTGCTAAAAACGTTATCAACAATGTAAGTAAGAATGTTGCTTCCATTATGAACTCATCTCCACAAAAATCTCGTCGTCACTATTTTCTATATACAGTTCGATTAAATTTCTCACATTCTCTGAATACAGCTTTGTAGCTGCATGTTTAACAGTGTTTAGGATATCTGTTTCACCAACTATCTTTACACCATTAATCTCAACAATTTTGTCCACCTCTGTACCTTCACAGTTTCCACCTGTACCAGCAGCTAAGTCAATAATTACAGAATTCTCTTTCATGTTTTCAACAGTTGACTTTTCAATCAAGACAGGTGCTTTCTTTCCTGGTATTTGAGCAAAAGTTAAAACAATATCGCTATCAATTACTTGTTTCTTTAATTCCTCTTGAATTTTCTGATTCTCTTCTTCTGAAACTTCTTTAGCGTATACGCTATCTTGAGCGCTTGTGCTTGCTTCAACAAATTTTGCACCTAGAGATTCGACTTGATCCTTGGCCTCTTTTCTAATGTCAAAAGCCCACACCCTAGCCCCAAGTCTTTTTGCAGTTGCAATTGCTTGAAGGCCTGCAACTCCTACTCCAAGAATTAATACTTTTGATGGCTGAATATTACCTGCTGCAGTTGTCATCATTGGTACTACGTCTGATGTCTCTTTTGCGGCTCGTAAGACTGAAGCGTATCCAAGCAAGTTAGCTTGAGAAGATAGCGCATCTAAATTCTGAGCTCTTGAAATTCTAGGAAGTTTGAAAAAACTTAATACTTTAATGTCTGGTCTCAAGCTTTTTATTTCTTCGATCTTGTCAAAATCAAATATACCAATCAGGACTACTCCTTCTTTAAGTTCCTTTATTGTTTTATCTTTAATATTTTCTACACAGGCAACAATGTCTAAATCACTTAAATTAGAAATATTTTTTACGTTGTCTTGGGAAGAATCTGCATAATTTAGGTAATCAAATATATTTTTTTCCAAATGAACATCTAATGAATATTTCTCAATAGATTCAGGGTGTATTGGAGCCCTATATCCATCAACATCTGTTAAAAATCCTATTTTCATACTTTCCTAGTTTAAATAAGCTGGCAACTTACTAAGAATTAAATAAAATACATACATGAATATTGCTGTTTTTAGTGATAAGTTTTCTGGCACATTAAGTGCCTTAGAAGTGATTGAAATTGTTAAAGATCAGTTTTTAGATTCAGGTATTAAAGCAGACTTCTTCAGTGTGACTGATGGTGGGCAAGAAAGTTCGGAAATCTTTAAGAGTTACAACTTTCATATAGAGGAACGTTTTAAAACACTAAATTGTGAAAGTTCATTATCTGAAGTTGAATCTTTAAATGTAAACGATAGTGTTTTTTTCGAGTCTGCTCAATTAATCGGTATTGACTCTAACAAGGAATCTATGACAATCAGTTCTGGATGCCTATATGAAGCTATTCAAAAAACAGAAATCCTTGGAACAGGTGGTTCAAAAACTGTAGATTTTGGCATTGGATTATTGAGTAAGATGGGTATGGAATTTATTTCTAATGGTGAAACTATTGTTGATCCTGTTCCTAAAAATTTTCCTTTCATAGATAGCATCAAAACAACAAACTTTAACTCTGATATCGCACTTAAGGTTTTAAGTGATACAAATATATCTCTTCTTGGTGAAAATTCAGCTTTTGATGTTTTTGGACCTCAAAAAGGTTTGTCTAAAAAAGATATAGAAAAACATAAGTTAGAAGTTGAGAGATTGACAACTCTTATAGATAACGAACTTGCTTTGGGTTTAAATCCAAACGAAATGTACTCAGGAGCAGCTGGAGGTTTAACATTTACGTTACATCAGATACTTGGCTGTGAAATAGTAAGTGGAGCAGAGTACTTTATAGAAGAAACCAATTTAGTTGAACAGATAGATAATTATGATATCGGTATATTTTGTGAGGGAAAATTTGATGACTCATCTCTCGAGGGAAAAATAATTGGGGAATTATTGAAAAAATTTGAAGGACACATGTATTTTTTGGGTGGTCAATATGCAGCAAATAATCAAAATATTTTTAAAGACTACTACCAGTGTGGACTTGAGGGTCTCAATAACCCTAAAAGCTCATTGGAGATAGCCACAAATGAATTAATTAAAGCACTACAAAAGCATTAAAATCCCATTATGACAATTCCTTCACCGTGTATAAGCGTATGTGTAACAGATCCAGATAGTGATTTGTGTTATGGATGTGCAAGAACTACTCCTGAAATAGCGAAGTGGTCCAAATATACAGATGAAGAAAAAAAAGAAGCAATAGAAATTAGTAGATCAAGAATGGATGGTTGGCAGCTAGAGGCGTTCGATAAAGCTTATAAACAAAAAATTGAAACTGGCTTGAGTCCTATAAAAAAACAGAAGCTTCAAAATAAAGAGGAGTAGCTTCTTTTCTTTAAATTAATATTTTAGAAATTCCTTCAGAAACAGAAAAAGAGAGAATGAAAGGTCCTCTCTTCTACTGTTTGAAGCTTATAGTGTTGCAACACTAATTCTTAAAAAGACAGCTTCTTAATAAATAGTACAGTTATGTGTTTTAAAACGGGAAAGTTTTTAATTTACTTTTTAGCTTTGCGATTTTTTAGATAGTAAAACAAGAAGGATATCCAAGATATTCCTAAAAGAAGGCTGCCTAATGTTAAAAGGTGCTGTGGGTAGTATGCCCAAACACCAGTGACAAATACTAGTAGCCATGTTATAACAGCAAGTAACCGCCAATTCCAATTTTTCATATTTGAATTATATTATCTTCTAATTGGTTCTTTTAGGAATTCTGGTATTTCTATATTGAGCTCAATATATACATTTGATAATAAAGTTCTAAAAGCTTTATCAAAGTATTCATCTACACTAGAGTCCTGATCATCTCCATACCACCAAAACCAATCAGATCCTTCTGCTAGTAATATATATTCGTACGCACCATTTACTTCCTTAATTGAGTGATTATTAGAGTTTTTAGCTATTTCAAAATCTTCTCTTACCTGATATAAGTAATCCCAAGCTAAATTTTCATCAACCTCTCCTATCCAGGTTGCATAATTTGGTTGGAACCAAGACGCAGGGTAAAGATTTTCAATGACATCTAGATTGTTTTGATGCATTTCTAAATATTCGGAAGGAGTAACAGTTTGAATCCATTCATATTTTGTAAGAACGTCATACATTCCGTTAAGAAAATCTATACCGTCATTGGAATAGGATTCCCAGAAATTCTCGCCATCAGCAATAATCGAAACCACTGGGGTAAATTCTAAGTCAGTTGTTTTTTCACGAATTTTGATCATTGTGTTTTCAAACTCAGCAACTGCAAGATCTGTTCTCTTGCTAGAGTAGTTAAACATATTATCTGAAAGATAATTATCTCTAAAAAATATTGCTACGGATTCTCCATTATCTAATTTGGTATTCCAAGGCCTGTAAAGTAATTCTGGTTTTGAAGATACTCCCCCAACCCAGCGTTGGAATCTAACATCTAATGATTTAGATAGAGGCTGTTCTCCTGAAGCTATCCAAGATATATTCTCATTATTAAAATACTTTAAAACATCTTGAGCAACTGCACCTTCTCCTGGCCACATACCATTTGGAGAAAATCCAAAATTGTCTTCAAAGACCTTTTTTCCTTTTGTTACATGAACTTGTGCATCTTCAGAATATTTGTAATTGTTTTCTGGAAAAGGGGACTGCGTATCTCCAATTTTTCCAAGATTTGAATCATGGATAAGTGGAAGTATTGGGTGTGCATACGGAGTTGTTATGATTTCAATATTATTTTCTTGATAAGCTTTTAGATGTGTGGGGATTACTTTTTGAATTATATCCATATGAACTTCAAGTACAGTGGCTTTATCATTTTCTGTAAAATTTGACTCTTTACGGTTTATAGAATTAAGTGGTTCTTCTAATAAATATTTTGGATCAGTCCAACCAAGATTAAATAATACCTGTAAATCTAGATAATCTGCTTCTGTCCATCTATCAGGAAATTGTCTAAGATTCTTAAGCTCTAAATATCTTGAAGATTTATTTATTGTTCTTGAACTTATATCAAAGAATCTATTCCTTATAAATGTTTTTTGAGCATCATCAAGTTTTGTTGCTTCTAACTCAGTATGTATCCAATATATATCTTTTACACCACTCTCTAGTTCTCTTAATTGATTAAGAAGTGTTGGGGTTAGGTTAAAAGTAACTCTTAATCCTTCATATTTTTGAACGAGTTCAACCATATCCAAATAATCTTTTGTAGCATGCAATCTTACCCACGGTTTAGTAAAGTGCCCATCTGCGTCTTTTGGATAATAAGGTTGATGCTGATGCCAAAGTAACATAACGTAAATATCTGGCTCTTCTTCATTACTTATTTCATTTAAAATTAATGTAGTTGAGGTAGTTGTTATTTCATTAATAGGTAACGAGTTTTCAGAACAGGTTGTAAGGAATAAAAGTAAAATAACTAAACATTTTTTATTAATCACCTGATACCTCATTCACCCGCATTAAAAATATATCATTTTCTTGGTTTAAAAAATTAAACTAACGGCTTTAACTTTGCGGTAAAGTGTCTAAGTAGTTGTGGTTGTTGAATAATTTCATAGCCTTTTAATTTATCTTTAGTCTCTACTAATTTTTCAAGAACCTCAGCAACATAATCAAAATGACTTTGTGTGTATGATCGTCTTGGAGCAGCAAGTCTTACTAACTCATGTGTTGCGGGAGTGTCATCTTTTCCATCCTCTCCAGCAACACCAAATGCTAATGTACCAAGCTCAACAGTTCTTACACCACCGATGAGATATATTTCACATGCAAGTGAATGTCCTGGATATTGATGTGGGGGAATGTGAGGAAGAAATGTTTTTGCATCTATATAAAGAGCATGTCCACCTGCAGGTTGGACGATTGGTATTCCATACTCGAGAGCTTTTTCTGCTAAATATGAAATGGATCGAGCACGATATTCAAGATAGTTTCTATCTGTAATTTCTATTAAACCTTGAGCTAAAGCGTCTAAATCTCTCCCTGTAAGTCCTCCATATGTAGGAAAACCTTCGGTTAGTATTAAGACATTTCTAGCAGCCTCTGCAAGAGCGTCGTCATTAAACGCAAGAACGCCTCCAATGTTACCAAAACCATCTTTTTTTAAGCTAATAGTACAACCATCAGCTAAACGAAAAGCCTCCTTAGCAATATCTCTTATCTCAACATCTTTATAAGATTTTTCTCTTTGGGAAACAAACCATGCATTTTCAGCAAATCTACAAGCATCTAGAAGAAACATCTTATTGTATTTTTCACATAAGGTTTTAACAGCTTTCAGGTTCTCCATTGATACTGGTTGTCCCCCGCCTGTGTTGTTTGTAATTGTCATTAAAACAAAAGGAATTTTATCTATATCATCACTATTTAATAAGGCTTCTAATTTTTCTAAATCTATATTTCCTTTAAATGGTGCTGGAGTTAAAAGATCTAGTCCCTCTTTACAAAGTAAATCTACTGGTGTTGCAAGAGCAGCCTCAAAGTTAGCTCTGGTTGTATCGAAATGACTGTTACTTGGGATAATGTCACCCTCTTTGACAGTTATTGTTGCAAGAATCTTCTCACTAGCTCTGCCTTGGTGAGTTGGAATGATATGTTTGTACCCTGTAAGTTCAGTTAATACTTTATTAAACCTCTGCCAAGAATGTGAACCCGCATAAGCTTCATCGCCTCTCATAATTGCTGCCCATTGTTCTGAAGACATTGAGCCTGTTCCTGAGTCTGTTAATAGATCTATTGTGACTTCTTGTGACTGAAGACCAAATAGATTCCAGTGCTCTCTTTCTAGGTATTCTTTTCTTTCTTCCGGGGTTGTTATTGCGAGTGGTTCAACAGATTTTATTCTAAAAGGTTCGATTATCGTTTTGAATTCCATAGAAGAATTGTAACTAATGATTTTTAAGATATCATAATCTTTATGGTGGAAATTCATAAAACTGTTGCAAAAGTTTTAGAAACTCATAAAGATGAATTAGAAATTTTTGAATGTCTTGATGAGTTTTCAGATACACAAAATTTCTCTGACCACTACGGATTTGATATTGAAGATGCTTGTAACGCAATTTTAATTAAATCCAAAAAACCTCAGGAATTCTTTGCAATGTTCTGTGTCCTTGGATCAAGTAGATTAGATGTAAATCATAAAGCTAAAGCTGCAATTGAATCAAAAAAAGTAAGTTTTGCATCTAAAGAGGAGGCAGAAGATATAACCTTACAGACTTATGGAGGCATAAGTCCTTTGGGCTTACCTGAAGAAATTAAAATATTCGTTGATGAAAAAGTGTTAAGTAGAGAAAAAGTTTTTATTGGTGCTGGTAATAGGGTTTCAAAATTTTTTCTATCACCAGAGACGTTAATAAAGCTTACAAACGCAACTGTTCTAGATTTAACTTAATCCAGATCTACATAAGCTTGCAGCTTGAGGTAGTAATGCTTTACCATTAAATCCTGGGATTCGACCACCTTGCAAGTAAGTACTTAGAGTTCCTTTAATACCTTCAAATTGATCAGGTTCAATAGTTTGAGGTTCAAGAAGAATTTGTAAGTTATCTGGAAGTCTCTCCTCTAGAAATTCTCTCTGATAACTATCTAATTCTTGAACATATTCAGAGAGTAAATTTATAGAAACTTCATAACTGTCAACCACATCAATACAATTTTCATATTCAATTTTTGTAAGTGGGCTTGTGTCAACATCGTAATCAGCTCTATATTGAAAAAATAAAATTAAGACTACAAATATCAATAAGGTGTAAAACAAGAATTTAAATGGAAGTAAAATAATTTTTTTTACAGGCCAAAAAATAATCTTGAATAATCTCTTAAACATATATTTTTTAGTTTAATGCTATGACGAGACACTGGCACGCACCACCAGATTTAAGAAATTCAGATACATCCGCAACTTCTGCTTGTAAACCTAGTTTTTCTATCGTCCTAATTGCTTCAATATCTTCACTAGGAAAAATTACTGTATTATTTATCACAACCGCATTGCAAGCAAGTTTATTAGCGTCATCTTCTGTTACTGGAATTAAATTGAACAGACTTTCAAAAGTACTTAATGATTTATCTGTAAAGGCATCAGGATAAAAAATGGCATCTCCTGAAGGAAGATTTTGAAAACAAGTATCTAAATGATAAAACTTGTCCTGGGCAAGCTCAACAATTACCGGCTCTAGTGCAAACTTATCAGCTATATATAACAGTGCGTCTTTGTCACTTCTGATTCCATATGAGCCGACCAAGTAATCTCCATAAACAAATGCGTCTCCCCTTCCTTCGAATTTAAATTCAGAAGGAATACGACTTACATTGTAACCATTGTCTTTAAACCAGTTACTGTAAAGCTCTTCCTCTCCTCTTCTTTCCTCAAACTTAAAATTTGCAATCAGTACATCATCTTTATTAATTACTCCTGAATTTGCTGTAAATACTAAATCTGGATAGTTTTCATTGGGTGGAACAACTTTTACTTCAGCACCAGCACTTTCAATAGTTGACTTTAAGTTCTCCCATTGATGCTTAGCTAATTCTAAATCTACCTGAGTTCCACTTACCATCCATGGATTAATTGAATACTCAACTTTAAAATATTCAGGTGAACTCATTAAAATTTGTTTTTGAGACATAGGACTAGTTTACATTTTTATACATTAAATGTATATTCCTAAGTATGAAAGATTTTATATTTGAGCCAATAAATAAGAACACGATTAGAAAATGTCATGAATTAAATGAGAAGAATGTTCCAAATGTGGGCTCCAGGTCGTTAGAGGGTTTGACCAATTCATTAGAAAATTCTGACTATAGCGAATGTATTCAGTTTGAGAATCAGGTAGTTGGATTTGTAATCTGTTTTTTAGATATTCACAAAACTAAATCATATATGGAGGAAATCAATCACAAAAACTTCAGAGAAATTAGTAACAGAGTTAATAACTTTCTATACATTGACAGAATTGCAGTAGATTCAGATTATAGAAATAAGAAATTAGGCAGTCAGTTATATTTAAATATAATTAATTTTTCTGAAAATAACTCTATTGCGAGTTTGACTGCAGAAATTAATTTACTACCGTCAATCAATATTCCATCTTTTGAATTCCACAAAAAATTTAATTTTAAAGAAATTGATACTGTTAAGTATTCTGAAGATTATGAAGTATCACTACAAAAGAAAGAAATAATTTAGTTAGAATACATTTATGCAATTTGAACTTCCAAGAAGACATAGAAAAAGTTTTGAAGTAACTACAAGAAAAAAGTTAAGTGAAAAATTTAATAAATCTGAATCATTAGAGGTATTTGAAGTTATTAAAAAAGAATATAAAAATAGTCCTCCAACATTTGGCTCATCCTCTGGTAAAAAAGAGTCCTTACTGGAACTTCTTATTATTACGGGAAACCAAATTGCAAAAGAGTATAAGGACTGTGATGTAGTGATGACACAGGGCATCCCAGAAATTAAAAAAGTTAAAACATCATGACAAAATTAATTATTGATGCGGATACGGGCTCTGATGATGCAGTTGCAATTTTAATGGCATACCGAAACCTATCCGAAAAAGATATCCTTGGCGTAACTATTGTTTCAGGAAACGTACCCCTTGATCAAGGTCTTCTTAATACTATTTTTGTAAATGAACTTTGTGATGTAAACGTTCCTATTTATAAAGGAGCAAATAAACCATTGGAAAGAGATTATGTAGAAGTGTATAAAACTGAAGAAGCTAACAAAATAGCTCTAAGCTACGAAAACTATTCTACTTCTGCTCAACATGTCCATGGAGTTGATGGGCTTGGTGATATTGGTATTAAACCTAAAGGAAACAATATTGAAAAAGAAACAGCACAAGAATTTTATTCAATGGTGTTAGACAGTGAAGATGAACTTGAAATCGTTACACTTGGCCCTTTGACTAATATTGCAGAACTTATAAAAAATAATCAAGATAAGCTTTCCAAAATAAAACACTGCTACATTATGGGTGGTAGCTCAAATGCTCTTGGTAATGTGACAAAATTTGCTGAATATAATTTCTGGGTTGATCCTGAAGCAGCAGACATTGTGCTCAATTCTGGAATTCCTATAACAGTTATTGGTTGGGACCCATCTTTATATGATGCAATGATTGATTCAGATAAGATTAAAGAAATAGATGCAATTGGAACAAAGTATTCAACATTCACTAATGATATTCAAGTTGTCCTTAGGGAAATGATGAAAGATATATTTGGAACTGATAGCTATGACCTACCTGATCCTTTGGCTATGGCTGTTTATTTAGACAATGATATTATCAGTGAATCTGTAGAAGTTAATGTTCGTGTTGATACAAGAGATGGAATGACAAGGGGAGGTTGTGTTCTTGATTTTCTTAATCTTGAACCTGACGCTCCTAAAGTACGTGTTGTGCAACGTTGTCATGGAGATAAGTTTTACAGCCTTTTAAAACAAAGTCTTACTTAGTGATTTCAAGTAGTTCAACAATTGAATTTCTTATTCTACAAATAAGTGTAGCTTTTAGCCCAGGTCTAATAATTGCCTTAATAGTAAATGAGTCAGTTCAGAAGAGTAGAAAAAATGGGTTACAAGTAGCAGCTGGTGCAGCAACTGGTGCAGTTTTTATAACTTTAATTACAGCAACTGTCGTTGCATTTGTGTTCAACTTGATTCCAGGAATATTGACTTCCATTTACATAGTCGGAATAATTTACATCATATACAAAGGAGTCAAAACAATTCGAGCTGAAATTGAAATAGATGCACCTAAAGTAACTTCAGAATCATTTAAAGCTGGCATGAAGTTAAATCTACTTAATCCAAAAATGTGGGTTTTCTATTTATCAGTTTTGCCAATATTTGTCGAAAGTGAATCAAGTATATTTCAATCACTCATTTTTTTAGGAACTTTAACTATTGGGGTTAATCTCGTTGCTGATATTACATATGCTTTTTTAAGCAGCTATTTTTTTGGTAGTTCATCATTAAAATCGAAAAAATTAATTAACAACATAAGTGGGTTTTGTCTTATACTTATTGGAGCTTATTTATTCTTCAGTAGATTCTTCTGATTCTTTTTTTTCATCAGATTTATCATCTTTAAATAACTCTGAAATTGCACCAATACTACCAAGTGTTGCAGAAAGGTCTGCTGGTAAGAATATCTTTGTTGCATTACCTTCCGCAACTTTTTCTAGTGACTCTAAATATTTAATAGCAATTAAATCATTTGTAGGGTCGCCTTTGTGAATAGCAGCAAAAACTTTCTCTATTGCATCAGCTTCACCCTCAGCAATTGCAATTTTTTCATATTTCTGAGCATCGGCAACTTGTTTTAAAGCCTCTGCTTCACCGTTTGCATCTAAGACTTGAGACTCTTTTCTTCCTTCAGCAGAAAGAATTGCAGCTCTTTTTTCACCTTCAGCTTCAGTAACAGCTGCTCTTCTATCTCTTTCAGCTTTCATAACTTTATTCATTGCATCTTGTACGTCTTGTGGTGGATCAACTCTTTGGATTTCAACTCTGACAACTCGAGTTCCCCATTTATCAGTAGCCTCATCTAAAATAAGCTTTAATTGAGTATTTATTGTTTCTCTAGATGTTAAGGCTGCATCTAACTCGAGGTCACCAACAACATTTCTTAAGTTAGTTTGAGCTAATTTTGTTGCTGCTTGAATGAAGTCTCCGACGTTATAGACTAGTTTCTTAGGATCTGTTGGTTCATAGTAAATTACGGCATCAACAGTAATTGTCACGTTATCTTTGGTAATAACTTCTTGAGGAGGTACATCAATAACTTGTTCCCTCATGTCAACAATAATAATTCTCTCAAGACCAGGAACAACAATATTTAGACCAGGTGATGCTTGTCTGTTAAATTTACCTAACCTTTCAACAAGACCTGTTTCGAATGGTCTGATAACTCTAAAAATTCTAAAAAGTACTACACCAAGTAGTACGATTACTAGTACCCATCTGAGTAGTCCAAAAATAATATCCATAACTATATCCTAACCTTCCTTCGTTTGTACTTCTAATTTTGTACCACTTACATTTTTAACTTCTACAACTGTATCAGGGGGAATTCGTTGTTCTATAGAAACTACCTGCCAGTCATCGCCAAATACATGTTGAGATGTTGATGTGTAGGGATCTAATTCGACAGTTGAAATAAATGTTTTACCAATATATTTATTTGTACCCTCATTGAAATTTTGAGACTCTTGTGATTTATTTTTTTTAGGACCAAATATTTTTATAGAAATATAAACCCCTACAATACTAAAAACTACAAAGGTTCCAAGTTGAATATTTTGACTATCGGAAACCAGGGAGACAAGGCCAGCAAAAAATGAGCCTATTGCAAAAGGGAGCATAAAAAAAGTTGTGACTAGAAGTTCAGCAAGTAAAAGAACAGCGGCTGCAATAAACCATATCTGTGTCATGGTGACCATTTAGTTTTCTTGTTCTCCCTTTTCGATCTGTTCTTGTTCAAATCTGTTTAAAGCCAGCAAAAACATGATAAATAATATAGTGGAGCCTATGAGGAATGTTAATGGGAGGATTCTTATCTCAAAAGCATTCAGGCCATCAATGCTTGCTGGAGCTGGACCTCTTGGGGCATAAAGTAAAAATAAAATTGAATTGATTACTAACCAGCCAAATGTTCCAGCACCTGTTATCAAAAATGCTAATCTCTTACCTACATTTGTAGCATTAAGTAAAAATGTTGAGCCTAGGAATACAACTAAAGAGCCGGCGAACATAATAATTCCAGTAACTGTTAAGTTAGATGAAAGCAGTGATCTCATTATTTCACGCATCTTGTTTCAATCCTCTCAAATAATCAATAATCAAAGCGATGTCAGATTCTGGAAGTACTGCACCAAATCCAGGCATTTTACCTCCACCGACACCGTTAACTCCATATGCTTTACCATTAACAGAGCCCTTAACAATAAAGTCTATCATGTCTTCTCTCTGCTTAAACTGAATATTGGCTCTCCCAGCTCTTAAAGCAGGTCCTAAACCTCCAGAACCGATTTCTTTCGTATAAGCAACGCCTGCAGAATAACCTGCGGTGTGACACCTAGCACAATAAGCATTGAACAATCCTATAGCTCTTTTAGCCTTGTCTATATCACCATCAAATGTAGATTCAGCAATCTCTTCAAAAGATACTTCCCAGAGTTTTTCTTCAAGGGCTTTCTCTAAAAATGCTAGGCCTGTCTCAGCTTCATCTAAAAACTTATCATATCCATCTGAAACAATTCTTATATTGATAAGCTCTGATTCAAGTTGAGATAGAAATCCGTTTGCAACAGATTTATCTTTTCTTCCAGGGATTGACTCTTCATTATCTGGATCTAAATTAAGAATTGAAGTACCAAGAATCTCATTAATGTTTGCACTATAAGTAGATATATCTACCTCCACTGAGTCTGTTAAGCCGTCTTCGTCAGTATCAATTCCACCTTCTTTAGAAAGTAAGGCTGAAACATCAGTAACTGCTTTTTCTAAAACTGGTAATTTAGAAGGGGCTTCCTTGACACTTTGAATTAATTCTTTTTGTCTCGCAATTTCATTTTCAACTAAAAGTTCAGAAGTTTCGAGTCTTAGTAAAGAGCTATTTATATTCATTTCGATAGTAGAAAGTTCATCATTTTGAGAAATTTGGAAATGATGAAGATACTCAATCAAATCATCTAATTGTCCATCGTTCATTGGGCCACCACCTTCTAGGCCCCAAGCAGGCATTGGAGAGTTTGCTCTTCCCCAAATAAGCCAGTATCTTACTTCTTCATCGTCGTATCTATAGAATACATTGTTAATAGCGGGCGCTTCCCAAGTTACGTTTATACCACTTCTTTTTTCAACATAAGATGCAGCACCTCCAGAGCCATCAACGCCATGACAATTTCCACAACCAAACTCTTCATATAGATGCTCTCCACGCTCTATAGAAACTTCATCAAACTCTTCAACAAATCCCTCTTGTCTTGTCTCTTCTCCAAGGTAATAAAGAGGAATCATAATTGTAAGAAGTGATGCAACTAGAACAGCTACAGTTAAAGTTCTATCAAGAGTTTTAGTTTCTAAGTCATCATCAGTTCTATATTTTGTTAAGTTTGGTGCATAATCAGAAACTTTTCCGGAACCTCTAAAGCCGGCAGAAACAAAAAAAGCAAGACCGCCAGTTAATCCTAACGCAATAAGTGTAATGAGAATAGAGCTACTCACTTGTTATTCCTCTGTAGTTAAAGCTATGCAAGATAAGCCTTGAGGATATTTAACAGACATACCAGGAGCTCTAGGTGATTCAATAATTGTTCCTGTGTCAATTATGAATCTTCCGTTTACATTTGAAACGTTAAACCTATCCAGATTTCTAGGAGCAGGTCCAGCAAAATATTCTCCTATCATATTGTATTTTGAACCATGGCATGGGCACTCAAATCCTTGAGATGAGTTACACCAAGGAACCCTACATCCAAGATGCACACACCTTTGATAAACAGCTACTAAACCATCAGCAACTGTTGAGCCAGAAGAAAACTGTGAATCAGCAGCAGCACTTTGATCTAATGGAAGTACATACGCTCTTGCAGATGGAATAAAAGCTGGAATGACTGATCCATCAGCCTGAAATAGTTGATCTTTGATTTCTTCAATTGAACCTGCATCGATTTTAGAACCAAAGCCTCCCGAAACTTTTGGCCATAAAAACCCGAGCCATGAAATTGCTTGAATGCCTGCAAAAGCACCGAAAGAAATTCTAAGAGCTTTTGTTAAGAACTGTCTTCTTGTTACTCCTGCTTCTTCTTCTGATATTTCTTCATAGATAACCTTTTCTTCAAGCTTTACAGAACCGTCAGACTCCCCAACTGGTTCTTCAATCTCGTCAACTACCGTCTCAGTTTCTCCTTTAGGTAAGTCTGGTTCAAGAAAATTAGTTTGTGATTTGTCTTCTTTTAAAGCTTTTTTGTCGACATTCTTTTTCCAATTAAGATTTTTTGGTCCACGTCCTGTAACTATAACGACAATACCAATGATGCTTAGGAGTCCGACTGCAGTAAATGCTGCAAAAGATAATTGAACTATGCTCATTCGAAATGAATCCAATCAAGCAGGTCATCAAACCAAATACCATCAATCCATGGATATACCCAGTTCCAACCTGGACCTCTAAAAAGAACACCTATGATTGTCAATGTTCCAGCACCTGCTAAAAAGAAAGTGTAAAACATAATTGCAAATTTTCTCTTTGATGGATGTGTTTCAGGATTTCTATCAATATAAGGAAATGCCATCCAAAGTATCAGACCTACAACTGTTGGAATCATGACTCCAGCTATTTGTGGGTCCCAATATGACAACATCTCTTGAAGACCTAAGAAATACCACGGAGCTTTTGCTGGGTTAGGGGTTACGTTAGGATTAGCCTCCTCCAGTAAAGGGGCTTGCAAAATTGCTGATAAAAATATTAAAAAAGCTGTCATTGCCATAAGTGCAACAAATTCTGGAAGCATTAAGTGCGGCCATGTGTTTACTTTATCAATTGGTTCTTTAGCAGGTTTCTGAATAGGCTTTGCTTTAACAACAGTTAGCAATCGTTGTGTTACTTTAACATCTGGTGCAAAATCTACTTCATCAGGTGCATCTGCTTTGGCAGGAGGAGGGGTTTTTGCTACAGGAGCTTTTTCTTCAATTTTTACTGCTGCTACCTTTTCAGTTGTTTCTGCAGCATGTTCTTCTTTTACAGGAGTAACTGTCTCTGCTGCTGGAGCTGGAGTCTCTGCTGCTGGAGCTGGAGTCTCTGCTGCTGGAGCTGGAGTCTCTGCTGCTGGAGCTGGAGTCTCGTCAATTACTTTTACTTCTGGTTCTTTAGATATAATTGTTGGATCTGATTGGCCTTTCATTTCAGCCATAGCCTGTTCAACACTAATACCCAGAGCTTTAGCTCTAGCTTCTGCTGATCTCTGCAACAAATGTTCTGGGATATCTACCATAACGCTTTTATAAAGGTCCTGATATTCCGCCGTCTTTTCTTACTCTCCAGAAATGAACAGCCATGAATATAACGATTATGAATGGGAAAAAGAGGACATGTAAAACGTAAAATCTTAATAATGTTGCAGTTGTAGCCTCAAGTCCTGCGAACAAACCAAACTTAACCTGCGCACCCACAACGGGGACATAGCCAGCCATATTACCTCCCACCGTTACAGCCCAAATAGCTAACTGGTCCCACGGTAATAAATAACCTGTAAATGAAAGGAGCAAGGTAAGGAGTAGCAAAATTACTCCAATAACCCAGTTGAATTCTCTTGGAGCTTTGTAAGCACCATGATAGAAGACACGTGACATGTGAAGGAACACAACTAGAACCATTAAGTGAGCTCCCCACCTATGCATGTTTCTAACTAGTGACCCGAAAGCAATAGTTGTCTGAAGGTTTTGTATATCAACATAAGCTAACTCAGTAGGTCGGAAATAAAACATCAACCAAATACCTGTAATGGTTAAAACGATAAACAAGAAAAAGCTAAGTCCTCCTAAGCAGAGAGTATAAGATAGCCTTACACCATGTCTTTTAACTTTCACTGGGTGTAAGTGATACAAAACGTTGTTCATTACAACATATGATCTATTTCTTGGGCTGTCTACATAGCCTTTTCTAAAAGGTGAACCCGGACGAAAAATACTGGACATAAGTTTTCCACCCCTAAAGCCGTCACTAGCTTTAGCTCTGGTTTCTTTTAACCTATCTCTAAGTGACATTTTCTGCATTATATTATTTTATAGCCTTCCATATATATAGCCATGCCTATCGCTTCTTTGACCAGAATCCTCATCCCATGGGGCAGTATATAAACCATTTTCAACGGCTTGGTCTGCTAACGATCCTGCAAATTTTCCAAGTGAGATAACTCCTGTTGGACACCTGTCAACACATAGTGCGCATCTTGTACAGGCTTCTTCATCTACAACAAAGAATCCTGTTGATTCACTTGCATCAGGTGACTCTACATTAATTGAATCTTCAATTGCATCAACTGACAAATAGTGAATGCATTTCCATGGGCATATATCTACACATCCCTCACATAAAATACATTCTGATTCGTCAATATGTAAAAATTGTTTTGGCCTAACTCTTGAAGAAACTTTTTCAGCATCAACCATTGCAAGGTTGTATTTCTTTTCAAAATCTGGCATCTCAATGAGTACCTCTGATTTAGCCATCTTGTTCAACCCTCACAACTTCTTTTCCATAGTCTGAAATTCTTGATTTTGAAGATTCGACTTTATCATTGATATCCTGAATCAAATATGCAATGACACAGCCAGCTATAAGAAAGTTTGTTGAAATTCCTGCTTGTATAATATCTTTTAAAGCACCGAGGCTTAATCCAATTTCATTATTTAAAAATAGTATTGGAGGAAAATTAATAAAATCTCTTTGACCCGTCCACTCAAGAGGGCCTTGTGCAAGGTTTAACCATTCTGAGGGAACTATGCCTAGTAGTATGGCCATCTCAACCCAAACTATAAATGAGAAATAAGTAGCCTTTGCCCAAGTTAATTCTTTTTGATTCCAGACAACAAGAACCATGCCAAGAAGTAATAACTGACTCGCACCAAATGCCAGAAGTTGCCCGATAGTTTGAGGTAACCAACCACGAGGCATCCAATTAAAATAATCTATTACCTCTCCTTTAGGAAAGCCAGCGAAGTGCGCTATGAGTACACCAATAGTCATACCGCCAATACCAGAAACGATTGAGACAAAGCCTATCCTGTATCTAAATTTATATATTGTGTATATCAAATTTCCTCAAACCTTACCTATATATGATATCGTATGTTGGGGACAAATTATAAATTGATTAGATATCTTTTTTTAAAATTTTTCAACATTACCAAGCCACTTTTTTCCAATATAATAGTAAAGTCATAGTGAATATTTACTAAATATATGAAACTTAAGTTAATTCCAAAAAATGAACAAGAGCTTTCAAAACTTTTTGTTTTGATTTTTCCCCTAACTCTTTTATTGTCTTCCCTTCTTGCCTTTCTTAGAGATTCATATTTCACATTTGCAAACTTACTGCCAAACAATCAAATCTTTAATTATGGATTTTTAGATCGCTTAAGCACTAAAGCAAGTTTTGGTTTAGTTTTTGCCACAATAATATGTTTAACATTTGCATATCTATTTTCAAAATCCCTAGGTCGTGTTGCTGTATTGTTTCCATTATTATTCCTAACTTTACTTGGATTCATAGGTACTGAATTTTTAGATATTGTACTTAGCTTTTTTTATCAGGATAATTTAAACATAACTGGCAGTATCTCAGTTGTGCTTTTATTAAAAATTCTTGTTTCATTTGGACTATTTGGTCTCGCTTCTCTTAACTTATTAGCAAAGAAGGAAACTACAATATTTGCCAGTGCTCAATTTATTTATGGTGCTGTCGTCTTCTATTTCTTATCATTATTAATTGCTAGAAGTGAATTGGTTGTTTTTACTGACTCTCTATTGATTACTTCTTTATACACTTCAACACATATTTATGTAGGAATCTCATTTATATATCTTGCAATTATTCACTTTCTTATGACGAAACCTATTGATGCAACACTTTTCAGTAAAACCCTATCTTCAATTACTTTCTGGGGGTTCTTGTTTTTACTACCATGGACAAGTTATAAGTATTATTTTGGATCAGTTCTACCAAACTGGTTAGAAAATGTATCTATATATCTCTCTTTAAGTCTAATTATTCCCTTACTAGCATTTACTGTTAACTATGTAAAAACGACACAGACAAGAGAAGTAGAGATGAATAAATCCGCTAATCTTATGAATTTTTCAGTTATTTTATTTTTAATAACAAATGTCTTACATACAGTTTCTAGTTTTGAAAACTTACTTCCATTAGTCGGGTTAACTAACTTTCAAAATGTTATTTCTTATGGTTATTTTGGATCTCTTGTTCTTGCTGCTGTGTCTTTAACTTATTATTTAATTCCAAAACTATTTGGACGCTCTGTTAAATATTCGTTATTAGAAGATCTTATATTTGGTGGGCTGAAATTGACATATTTGTTTCTTTTAGTAAATAACTTTTTAATTGGTGTCAACTCTGGATATTCATGGAATGCAGCAGCAAATGCAGGTAGTCCAGCCATTTATGGTGAAGGTTTCAACATAGTTTGGAGTTTGGTGGGAATTAATTACTCAGCAAACACATTTATTTCCTTACTATTTCTTGGCGTAACGACGTTATTTTTCATATCAATAATTAGAACA
>CABYTP010000012.1 GCA_902521955.1 uncultured Candidatus Actinomarina sp.
ACCAAGGTAAGTCTTTGTTGACATAACAAATCTTTCTCGAATGGGGTCAATAGGAGGATTAGTTACTTGTGCAAAAAGTTGATGGAAATACCTTGTTAGCCTCGGATTATTAGAACTCATTACAGCAAGAGAAGTATCATTACCCATCGATCCAGTTGGAATGTCTCCTTTTAACATTGGAAGTAAAATTAATCTTTCTTCTTCAGGTGTATAATCGTAAAATGAAGATAGCTTGTCTGAATCTATTGCGTCATCTTGTTTCTCACTATATTGTTCATCAACATTTAGTGGTTTAGAATTAACCCAATCAATGTATGGGTTTTTTTCACTTAGCTTTGTCAGAACTTGACTTTCATCAAGAAGCTCATCATTTTCAATTCTATATCTGATTGTTTGGCCAGGTTCCAATTGTGCAGTTTTATAGGCTCCAGCTTCAACAGAAGGACATATACCAACCTCTGAAGCTGCCAATACATACCTATCAGAAACCATCCACCTCATTGGCCTTAGGCCGCTTCTGTCTAGGCCAGCAATAATATCTCTTCCGTCGGAAGCAATAATAGCGGCTGGTCCATCCCATGGTTCAGTAAGAAAAGAGTGATACTGATAAAATGCTTTTTGCTTATTAGTAAACCTTGGGTTATTTTCCCAAGCTGATGGAATTAGCATTTCCTGTGCGTGAGAAAGAGTTCTTCCAGATTGAACAAGTAACTCAAGTGCGTTATCTAATTGTCCAGAGTCTGAAATTGATTCATCAATAAAAGGTTTAAGTTTTTCAATATCTTCTTTCCAAAAAGACGAACTAGCATCTACTTCTCTAGCCTTCATCCAAGAAAAATTTGACTGAATTGTATTAATTTCACCATTATGTGCAAGCATTCTAAATGGCTGTGCTTTATCCCATGTAGATGATGTGTTAGTAGAAAACCTTTGATGAAAAATACCAAATCTAGTTTTATAAAGTGGGTTTCTTAAATCCCAGTAAAAATCTGCAGTTTGTTTTGCAGTAAAAAGACCCTTATAAACAACAGTTTTTGATGAACAAGAATTAATATGTATATTTAGAAACTCGACTTCCAATATTTTTTTTTCAAGAACCTTTCTAAATAAAAATAATTTCTTTTCAAAATTTTTATGAGTCTCATTCTCAGCACTAATAATTCCTTGATAAATTGAAGGTTTCGATCCTCTCGCAAGATCTCCTAATATTTGTTTATCAGTGGGGACTTTGCGCCAGTATAGAAGTTTTATACTGGAGTTACTAAGCTCATTGTTTATAAGATCAATTGACTCATCAACATTTTTTGGATCGAAAAAACATGATATTATTCCAATTTTCTTATTTGAATCATGTTGAATATTTAGTTCTTCTAATTCAGCTCTAATTAGCTCAAACGGAATTTCAGTTAGTACGCCAGCACCATCTCCGGTTCCATCAGCAAATTTAGCACCTCTATGGTCAAGATTAGCTAAGCATTCAAGCACTTTGAGTGTCATTCCATGTGTTGGTGGAATATTGCGAGAAGCAATAAATCCTACCCCACATGAATCTTTTTCTGAAAAATCAAACATTGTTTAATTATTGTAATTTATTATCTTTTAAATATAAAGATGAAAATCAGCCAAAGAGTCAAAAAGGGGGAAACCTAAGTGAATTATGACTGATTTTCAGCATATATTATCTATTTTTTAAGAATAAAATCACCATAAGCAGACGTACCATGTTCAGAAGCATCCAAACCTGCTACTTCTTCTTCCGGTGTTACTCTTAAACCTATTGCGGAGTCTATAACTTTTAATACTCCAAACGATGTTGCAAAAGCCCAAGTGCCAATTGCTAATATTCCTATAATCTGGGGAACAAATAAAGATGTTCCACCATAAAGAAGACCATCGGTTGTATCAAAGAATGCAACTGCTAGGACACCCCAAGCACCGCAAATACCATGTACTGAGATTGCACCAACAGCATCATCTAAACCTTTCTTTTCAATAAAATTGATTGAATAAACAACTAATAAACCTGAAACTAAACCTATTAATACTGCACCTAAATTATTTACATTCGCACAACCAGCTGTAATTCCGACAAGACCTGACAAAGCACCATTTAAAGTCATGCTTACATCTGGTTTACCAGAAATCATTGATGTATACATCGCAGTTATTGAAGCTGCTGCAGCTGAAAGTGTTGTAGTAGAGGCAATAGCTGCTAAATTTACATCCACAGCTGCGAGAGCAGAACCTACATTAAATCCGTACCAGCCAAACCATAAAATAAAAACACCTAAAGCTCCTGCGACCATTGAACTACCAGGAAGTGGTAAAGGGGAACCTGTTTTATCATACTTACCAATTCTTGGTCCAACAATCATTACACCAGCAAGTGCAGCAAAACCACCAACCATGTGAACCACTCCAGAGCCAGCAAAATCAATAAATCCTAAATCACCCAGCCACCCCTGGCCGCTCCATACCCAGTGAGTAACGATTGGATAAATCATTCCACAAATAAAAGGTTGAAATAATAAATATGCACTAAATTTTGTTCTTTCAGCAACTGCTCCTGAAACGATTGTCGCTGTAGTTGCTGCAAAGACTACTTGAAAAAAATATGTACTTGCTTGACCTTCAAGGAAGAAATCTCCATAGGCCAAAAAACCTCCAAGGGTAGATCCTCCATAGGCCAATGCAAATCCAAATGCCCAGTAGGTTATTGCCCCAACTGAAAAATCCATAAAATTTTTCATTACAATATTGACTGAGTTCTTTGATCTTGTAAATCCTGTCTCAACCAACATAAAACCAGGTTGCATAAACATAACTAGGATACCGGCGATGAGTACCCATAAATTGTCAACTGAACTTATTATCATTGATTCCATTTTTCTCCTTTGCTTAAAAAATAAATTTAATGGAGTTAAAAAGTAATTACAGCTTGTAAAAGTTAAATGATTATTGCTGAATTGTTTCCTATATGTTTCAAATTTGAAATCTTTTTTTTAAATTTATCAAAATTAATATGACTATCCTTATTGCATGTCAAAAAATATATTGGTCGCTGTTGCTTGGCCTTATGCAAGTGGTTCAAGACATTTGGGCCATATAGGTGGGGCTTATCTTCCTGCGGATATATTTGCAAGATATCATCGAGTCATTGGAAATAATGTACTAATGGTTTCAGGAAGTGATGTTCATGGTACTCCTATTACTGTTCGTGCCGATGCTGAAGGTGTTAAACCAATTGACATAGTGAACAAATATCATAAAGAATTTCTAGGCTATTGGGATAAGTTAAGCATTTCATGGGATAACTACACAACGACTATGACAGATACACATATTGAAGTTGTTCATGACATATTTAATGAATTATTAAATAAAGGGTTCATTGATAAGCAAAAATCATTACAGGCATATGATGCCAGTGAAAATAAATTTCTACCTGATAGATATGTTGAGGGCACCTGTCCACACTGCTCTTATGCTGAAGCTAGAGGAGACCAATGTGATAGTTGTAGCAAAACTCTTGACCCAGAAGAATTAATTAATCCAGTAAGCAATATCTCTGGAAACTCAGCAGAGTTTAAAGAAACTGAACATTTCTTTCTAAAACTAAGCATGGTGCAAAATGAACTTTCTAAATGGCTTGAAACCAAAAAAGGTTGGAGACCTCATGTAATAAATTGGGCTAAATCTTTTGTAAAAGATGGGTTGCAAGATAGAGCAATAACAAGAGATTTGGAATGGGGCATAAAAATTCCTGTTGATGACCTAGGACCAGGAAAAAAAATCTATGTTTGGTTTGAAGCAGTCATTGGTTACCTTTCAGCATCAAAAGAATGGGCACAGATTAATAACAAGCCTGATGAATGGGAAAATTGGTGGTTAAATCCAGAAGCTGAAACATTTTATTTTATAGGTAAAGACAATGTTCCATTTCATGCTGTTATTTGGCCAAGTATTCTTTTAGGGTATGAGAATCTAAATCTTCCAACTAATGTTCCTGCTAATCAATACATACTAGTTAAAGGTGAAAAAGCATCAGCAAGTAGAGGTGTTGGAAAAACTCTTGATGAATACCTTGATGAATGGAATCCGGATGCTTTAAGATATGCACTTGCATCTGCACTACCAGAACAATCAGATTCAGAAATAAGTGAATCAGAAATGATTAGAAGAAATAACGAAGAATTAGTCGCTGCTTGGGGTAATTTAGTACAAAGAGTCTTTTCCCAAATTAAAAATAACTTTGATAGATTAGATGAAATGTCTGATCTATCAAATGAAGATGAAAACCTGCTTAATGATTTTGAAAATGCATTTGAACAAGTAGGGAACATGATAGAGAAAGTTGAACTTAAATCATCCCTGCAAGAAGCTATGAAATATGTTTCAAAAGTAAACAGTTATTTAAACGAAACAGAACCATGGAAAGTAATAAAAGAAGATCAAAAAAGAGCATCAAGAATTCTTTATACATCACTTACAGCTATAGACGCATGTGCAAATCTTTTATATCCCTATATGCCAACAACAAGCGAATTAGTCAGAGATGCAATTCCTAAAGATACTGATAAGTTATGGGGTGTAAATAAAATTAAAACAGGAGTCAAATTAAATGAAATCGGACTCCTGTTTAAAAAGTTTGACTAAGACTTAGAATCTTTAAAAATCTCATCAATATCATCAATGAGTTTTATTAATTCCTCTCCTACTGCAGGATCTTCTGTCTTCTTAGCTTCTCCAGCTTTTTTAGTTGCCATCCAAAATAAATCATGGAGGTTTGGATATTTTTCTAAATGCTCTGGCTTAAAATAGTCAGTCCACAATACCCACAAATGGTGTTTTACTTCTTCTGCTCTTTCTTCTTTAATCGTTACACACCTTTGCTTAAAGCTTACGTCATCTGAGTCTTGATATTTTTTAGCAGCATTAAGTACAGACTCTGCTTCGATTCTTGCTTGTGCAGGATCGTAAACTCCACAAGGAAGATCGCAATGTGCATAAGCAAATTTATTAGGTTTAAATAATTTCATAAAACTCCTTTTTTTATATATTATAATTTGAAGTAGAGCATATGTTAAAACCACTGAAAAGAATAATAAATTTTAAAACAGCCATTCTGGTGTTTCTTTATATTGTTTTAAAGAACGACAATCAATCTTTTACTACCTATGAAATAAAAGAAGAGAGTATGCTACCTGAGCTACTCCCAGAAGATTATATTTTTGCACTTAAAACTAAAGATGAAATAAAAAGAGGAGATATTGTTGTTTTTAAAAATGAAGAAAAAGGAATCGATGTTGTAAAAAGAGTTATAGGGCTTCCTGGTGAAGTAATATCATCTTCTGATGGAAATATACTTATTAATGATGCAACTATATCAGACCCTTGGGCTAGAACCATGACAGATGATTTTATAAAGTATGAAATAAAAGAGAATGAACTTTTTGTGCTTGGAGATGACAGAAAATTATCAACTAGTGATTCTCGAACATTAGGTGCTATTGATTCAGATAAATGTTTAAAAGTTAAATATAGGTATTGGCCTTTTCAGAGAATTAAATCCTATGAATGAAATTAATTCTTTAGGAACTTAACAAAATAAAATTACATTGTCCCCGCAAAGATTAAAATAAAAATAGGAAGAATTTATGACTACTGAAAATAAAACTGTTGAATCTATACCTGCAATAACAATCAGATTCGCCGGTGACTCTGGTGATGGAATGCAGCTTGTTGGTACTCGATTCACTGACACATCAGCAGTGTTTGGAAACGACCTGGCAACATTGCCAGCTTTCCCTGCTGAAATTAGAGCTCCCCAAGGTACAATTGCTGGTGTATCGTCATTTCAGGTTCAAATTGCAGATTTTGATATCTTAACCCCTGGTGACAATCCAGATGTTTTAGTAGCAATGAACCCAGCAGCATTAAAAGCACACCTTCATGATCTTGCGCCGAATGGAATGTTGATTTTAAATGAAGATGCTTTTGATGAAAAAAATATTACGAAAGCAGGATATAAAGTTGACCCAAGAGAATCTGGTGAGCTTGACGGTTATAGAATATTTCAAGTACCAATGGAAAAACTTACTAAAGAAGCTTTGGAAGAGTTCGACTTGCCCGGAAGAGCAGTTCTAAGATCAAAAAATATGATTGCTCTTGGTCTGATTTCATGGACATTTAATAGACCATTGGAAGATACAGAAAATTGGATAAATGCAAAATTTAGCAAACTTCCAGAAATTGCAAAGGCTAATGTAAAAGCATTAAAAACTGGATATAACTTTGGTATAACTACTGAAGCATTTCACCATACTTATATCGTTGAAAAAGCTTCCCTCCCACCTGGTGAGTACACAAATATAAATGGAAATATTGGTTTGAGCTGGGGTTTAATTGCTGCTGCCGAGAAAGCAAATCTGGGTTTATTTTATGGTAGCTACCCAATTACACCTGCCTCAGATATACTGCATGAACTATCAAAACACAAAAACTTCAATGTTATTACATTTCAAGCTGAAGATGAGATTGCAGCTGCAGCTGCTTCTGTTGGTGCTTCTTTTACAGGTAAACTAGCTGTTACCGGTACTAGTGGACCAGGATTAGCACTAAAGAGCGAAACTATTTCTTTAGCTTTATCTGCAGAATTGCCACTTGTTGTTGTGAATGTTCAAAGAGGTGGTCCATCCACAGGACTTCCAACCAAACCTGAGCAATCAGATCTTATGTTTGCATTATATGGAAGACATGGCGAATCACCTTTGCCTGTTGTAGCAGCTAAATCACCTTCCCATGCTTTTTATGCTGCTTTTGAAGCTTCCAGAATTGCTTTAAAATATATGACACCAGTAATTTTGTTGTCTGACAACTATGTAGCAACTGGTTCCGAACCATGGAATCTTCCAGATACTGATGGATTAAAAGATCTTGATACCAATATCATTACAAAGCTCAATACAGAGGATGGGTTTTTACCTTTTTTAAGAAACGTTGATACATTTGCTAGACCATGGGCACTCCCCGGAACTCCTGGTCTTGAATACAGGGTTGGTGGTCTTGAAAAAGAAGAGGGCACTGGAAATGTTTCTTATGATTCTGCTAACCACCAATACATGACAGATATGAGAGCATGGAAAGTATCCAACATAGCAAATGATATTGATCAACTAGAAATTCATGGTGATGAATCTGCTGATACTATAGTTCTCGGATGGGGTTCAACTTATGGAGGAATTACACAGGCAGTCAATAGGCTTAATGAAAAAGGTGTTAAAGTTGCAAGTGCTCATTTTGTTCACCTTAATCCTTTCCCAGACAACACACTTGAAGTCATATCAAAATTTAAACAGGTAATAATTCCTGAATTGAATACCGGACAGCTACTTAAATTAATAAGAGAGGCATTTTTAGTTGATGCACGAGGAATTAATAAAGTTGCTGGTGAACCTTTTACAGCTCAGGAGCTAGCTGATAAAATTGAGGGAATTATAAATGAGTAAAGTACCTGTAACCTATAAAAGAACTGACATGCAAAGTGACCAAGAGGTCAAGTGGTGTCCTGGATGTGGTGACTACACTATCCTTGCTTCAGTTCAAAATTTCATGGCTGAGATGGGTATTTCAAAAGAAAAAATAGTTTTTGTCTCAGGAATTGGTTGTGCAGCAAGGTTCCCATATTATATGAACACATATGGTGTTCACTCAATTCATGGTAGAGCACCGGCAGTTGCTACTGGTGTGTCAGTATCAAATCCTGATTTATCTGTTTGGGTTGTCTCTGGTGATGGAGACGCACTATCTATTGGAGGAAACCACTTAATTCATGCTCTTCGCAAAAATGTAAATATCAAAATTCTAATGTTTAATAATCAGATTTATGGATTAACCAAAGGTCAATACTCACCTACTAGTGAAGAAGGTAAAAAGACTAAGTCTTCACCATTTGGATCTGTAGAAATGCCGTTAAATCCGATGAGTCTTGCACTGGGTGCCGAAGCAACGTTTGTAGCAAGGTCTATTGATATGGACAGAGACTTAACAGCAAGTATTCTTGAAGAAGCCAAAAATCATAAAGGTTCGGCATTTGTTGAGATTTATCAAAACTGTAACGTTTTCAATGATAAAGCTTTTGAACTATTAACTAGTAAAGAGACGAGGGTAGCTAACAAAATTAACTTAGTTCATGGAGAAAAAACAGTTTTCGGTGAAGACGGTCATAAAGCAGTGGTTATAAGAAATGGAATTGCTGAGATTGTAGATACCAAAGATGTAGATGAATCAGAAATTTATGTCCATAATATTTATGAAGAAAATCCAACAACTGCCTTTTCCCTTTCTAGACTTTCTCATGGACCATATGGCCCAACACCTCTTGGTGTATTTCGAAAAGTAGAACGAGATTCATACACTGAAGACGTTCACGGTCAAATTGATTTAGCTAAAGAACAAAAAGGTGAAGGCGAACTTGATAAACTAATCCGTTCGTTAGGCACTTGGGACGTAAGTTAAAAAAACTTTACTCGTCTAAATAATCTATCTGATCAGTTGGCATTATCAATGCTGTTGCAGCATTAACAATATGGGAAACAATTCTTTTTAAATATCTAAAAAATAATGTTGTAGCGACTGGATATTGGATTTTCTCTTTATCTTCCAATAAGTCAGTTATTTTTTTATCGATATCTGAAGATATAGAAGAACCTAATGTTATCAAATCTTGTACTTTAGATTCATCATCAAGTGCAAGGCAAGATTGTAGATAAACTATTAATTTTCCAATATCATTTCGCAGTTCAATATATGAGTCCAGATCATCACCTTTAGCAAAAGTATTGCCTGTTTCTGCAATTTCAAAAAGATTCTTGCAATAATCGCCAATTCTCTCAATATCTTTTGACATAGTCATATAAGAAAGGAGTAAAGGAATGTCTAGATTTCTAGAGTTAACTGCAGAATGAACTATCATTTCTCTTCTTACTTCTCTATGAAGCTCATTAATGGACTTATCAGTACTGTACAGATCATCTCTTACTGTATCTAGGTTTGTGTCACCCAATAAGCAGTTCATTGCTAAATCATATGTATGCATGCTATTGGTAAGCATTTCGCTTAATTTTGCATCTATATTATCTAATGATTCTTTACTCATTTTTCTCCTTAATTAAATATTACTACGCCCAGTAGTGGAAGTAATAAAAATGTAACCAATACATAAAGTATTGCAATATACCTTCTTTTAGCGGTTATAACACTAAGTCTTTTTGCCAAATTAACTGGAAAATTTCTTACTGCTTTTACTGGATAAACAATAATGACACCAATTAAGTTAAAAAATACATGATGAAGTGCAATGGTTAATCCTGCTGGATCATCAACAGCAAAGCTTGCTAAAACAGCTGTAATTGTTGTGCCAATATTAGCGCCAAGGGTTATTGGAAATGCATTTTCAATAGATAGAATTCCTGATCCAACAATTGGTACAAGGATTGAAGTGGTGATACTTGAACTTTGTACTGAGAAGGTAATTAAGATTCCAATTAATATTGCAAAAAGCCCCCCACCCCTTGCAAGAGCTTTATCTAATCCAAATTCAATTTGATTGAGCATGAGAGATTTCATATTAGATACAACATTTCTTAGGCTCAAGAAAATAAATGCTATTGAAATAATAATTAAAAGAACCGCGTAGGCTCTGTAAGAATTCTCACTGAGATTGTTTACAAATGGAATAGAAGATAGTCCGTCTAGGATATTACTTGAACCCCACTTAATTCCTGCCTTGATTGGACTGTTTGGTTTTGTTGCTGTGAAGCCTGTAGCGAGAATAAAATCTGTTCCATCTTCGGCCATCCTTGTTATAAATCCTGTATATAAATCGAGAGGGAAAAGTATTATCACTACTAATAAATTAAAAAAGTCATGCATCGTTGAAGCTGCAAAAGCTCTTTTAAATTCCTGTTCTCTTCTTACGTGTCCAAAAGAAACCAAGGTATTGGTTACTGTTGTTCCTATATTTGCTCCCATAACCATTGGTATTGCGTATTCTAGGCTGAGGACTCCACTTCCAACTAAGCCAACAATTGTTGCAGTAGTAACGGAGGAGGATTGCACTAAAACTGTACATAAAATTCCAACCAGTAAACCAGCAAAAGGGTTCGATACTGACTCAAAAAGTGCATCTGTGTATTCTGCACCTAAAGTTTTGATTCCTTTTTCGAGAAGTTTAATTGAGACAAGAAAAAAATATAAAAAGAAAATTGCGAGGCTAAGATTTTTAAAAGATTTAAAATTCATTTTCAAGTAAATTATATAAGATAGACGAATTAAATCAGTTCTTTTTCAGAGAACCATTGACCTCGATTAAATGCAAGAATATAATTTTCATAACCCAGAAACTCTTCCTTAAATTCATCTGGAATATTAAAGCCCCACCAGTCATCTTTAAACTGACTTCGATGAGCTTTCATAGAATTAATTTTATGCTCAACATATTTTCTTCCATCAACCTCAACATCTATATCATCATGTTCACTGCCAATTGGGTTAAATCTATTAAATTCTTCTTCTGAAATAATTCCAGCATCAAACATTTGCTGTCTTCTTGATTGCATTCTTGTCTTAGACCAGGCACTGTAATACAGACGCTCTGGAATCCAGACTTCTTGATTTTCTTTAAGTGGGAACTTGTCTAAGTCACTGGCTGCAAAATAGGCTGCTGTGCCAATTCTATGTGTCTGAATATGATCTGGATGACCGTAGCCTCCAAAAGGATCGTATGTTATTAGAGCATCAGGTTTATATTTTCTAATTATGTCAACCAGTTTTCCAACAGGATCAAAATAGTTCTGCCTCCAGAAGCAATCTGGATCATCATTTTCACTAGTACCCATCATGCCAGAATCTTTAAAACCCATCCATTCATACTCTTTGACACCAAGTGCTTCAAGACTTGCCTCTAACTCTTTTCTCCTCATTTCAGCGAGTTTAGGAAATAGTTCTTCTGGATTATCGTAGTTATGAATTTCTCCGGCAGAACCGTCAGTTGCAGTAGCAACTACTACTCTGTGACCTTCTTCTGCGTATTTTGCCAGCGTTACTCCAGTCGAGACGCTCTCATCATCAGGGTGAGCGTGAAATGCTAGAAGTGAAGACATTATTCGGCTGGAAAGGCTTTTTTACCAAGCTCTTGACCAATTTCAATAGCTTTTTCGTGATCTCCATCAATCTTTTCTATTAGTTCGCCAAGAACAATAACTTTCTCTCCAGTAATTTGAAGTATTCCACCAGAGATTGCAAAACTTGTTCTTGTATTGTCATGTTCAATAGTGAGTCCACCTGGCATAAGAGTTGCAACAGTTTGTTCATGACCATCAAGAATTCCAATTTCTCCATTGGGTGTTCTAGAAATTACCATGGTCGCATCTCCTGAGAAACAATTCTCCTCTGGACAGACAACCTCAACAAACATTAAAGACTTTCTTCTAGCTCTTTAGCTTTGGACATGACCTCGTCGAGTCCACCAGTCATATAGAATGCCTGTTCTGGGACAGCGTCAAGGTCGCCACTTAAGATTGTATTAAAAGCTTCAATTGTATCTTTAATGGATACAAATTTACCCTCGATACCTGTGAACTGTTCAGCAACAAACATAGGTTGTGATAAGAATCTCTGAATTCTTCTCGCACGACCAACTATTTGCTTATCTTCTTCTGACAACTCATCAATACCAAGAATTGCAATAATATCTTGCAAGTCATTGTATCTTTGCAGCACTCTCTGAACTTCTCTAGCAGTGTTGTAGTGTTCATCACCAACAACACCTGGATCCAAAATTCTTGATGAAGAGTCAAGAGGATCAACTGCTGGATAAATACCCAGGTCTGCAATTGTTCTAGACAAAACTGTTCTTGCATCTAAGTGAGCAAAAGCTGTATGTGGTGCAGGGTCAGTAATATCATCTGCTGGAACATACACTGCTTGTAGAGATGTAATAGACCTACCTTTAAGAGAGGTAATTCTCTCTTGTAAGAAACCCATCTCATCTGCAAGCGTAGGTTGATAACCCACAGCAGATGGCATACGACCTAATAATGTAGATACCTCAGAACCTGCCTGTGAGAATCTAAAAATATTGTCGATGAACAATAACACGTCTTGCTTTTCTTCATCTCTAAAATACTCAGCCATAGTTAGAGCTGACAATGCAACTCTTAATCTCACTCCAGGCGGTTCGTCCATTTGACCAAATACAAGTGCAGTTTTATCAATAACTCCAGATTCTTGCATTTCTCTAAATAAGTCATTACCTTCACGAGTTCTTTCTCCAACACCAGCAAAAACAGACACTCCACCGTGCTGTGTTGCAACTCGGTTAATCATTTCCTGAATTAAAACTGTCTTACCAACACCAGCTCCACCAAATAAACCTATCTTTCCACCTTGTACATATGGCATTAAAAGATCCACAACTTTGATTCCAGTCTCAAACATCTCATTTTGAGCTGTAACTTCTTCATATGGTGGTGGTTGTCTATGAATTGGCCATCTTTGTTTTACACCAATAGAGCTTGTTTCAACGTCTAAAGTTTCACCCCATACATTAAATATATGTCCAAGAGTTTCTTGTCCAACAGGAACTGAAATTGGTGCTCCAGTATCAGAGACTTCAGCACCTCTTCTCAAACCATCCGTACCTTGCATCGAAATTGCACGAACTCTTCCTTCTCCAAGATGCTGAGCAACTTCTAAAACAATTGTGCTTTTAGAATTATCAATTTCTACATCTACTTCCAATGCATTTGTAATTTCTGGCAAAGAATCTTGTGCAAATGCAACGTCAACAACTGGACCTGCAATCTTTACAACTCTACCTAAACTATCGCTCATTTATTTTTCTCCTTATCCTGCTAGAGCTTCCGCTCCACCTACAATTTCTGAAATCTCAGTAGTAATCTCTGCTTGTCGAGCCTGATTACTCTTACGTGATAAAATCTTAATTAATTCCTCTGCATTCTCTGTAGCTGCTTTCATAGCTCTCATTCTTGCTGCATGCTCCGACGTGGAAGCATTGAGTAATGCAGAATAAATAGTTGCATTTGTATATTTTGGAATAATATTGCTTAAAACCTGACTTGCTGATGGCTCAAAGGTGTAACCTCCTGCAGATTCTATTTCTTTAGCTATTTGTTCCACTTCAAATGGGAGCACAGTTTTGTACAGTGCTGTTTGAGTCATCGCAGATTGATACTCTGTGTAAACAAGTTCAATCTGGTTTGTCTTTCCCTCATAAAACTCTTCTACTAGCGGTGTCATAATCTGTAATGCATTTTCGAAGTTTGGCTCATCTGTTATGCCTTCATAGTTTTGCTTAGGTTCAATATTTCTATACTTAAAATATCCATTTGCTTTTTTTCCAACAGTTACAATTTCCACCTTATTATTTAATTTTTCATATTCAGATTTTCTTACTTCTGCAAGCTTCAAAATATTAGTGTTGTAAGCACCTGCTAGTCCACGATCTGATGTAATAACAACAAGTGTTATTCTCTTTGTTCCTTCAGTTACTGGGGAAGTAGGCATTTCTCCGCTACCTGTAAGTTCTTCAACAATCTGAGCAAGTAGGTTTGTATAGTTATTGGATGATGAAAGTCTTTGCTGTGCTTTTACGATTCTTGAAGATGCAATAAGTTCCATTGCACGTGTTATTTTCTTAGTAGATTTAACACTTTTTATTCTTCTATTTATAATTCGTAATTCAGCACTTGCCATAATTTACTCTTCTTTTTTCTCCAATGTACTTACAAAAGCGTCAACTGCAGCTTTTAATTCATCTACAGGTAACTCACCAGTAGTTTTAATTGAATTAATAACCTCTGAATGTCTTGTTTTTACATAATCAATCAAATCATGCTCTGTTTGAGGCATATCTGCTGGATCAACCATATCAAGGAATCCCTCTGTAACTGCGTAAAGTGAAACTACTTGTTCTTCCATAGGTACTGGTTGATACTGAGGTTGTTTTAGTAACTCAACAACTCTTCTACCTCTATCAAGCTGTGCTTGTGATGCAGCATCCAAATCTGAACCAAACTCGGCAAATGCTTCTAGTTCTCTAAACTGTGCAAGGTTGATTCTTAGAGGTCCTGAAACTTTTTTCATAGCCTTGGTCTGAGCTGACCCTCCTACTCTTGATACTGATGTACCAGGGTTTACAGCAGGTCTAACACCAGAATAAAAAAGTTCTGATTCCAAATATATTTGTCCGTCTGTAATAGAAATTACGTTTGTTGGAATGAAGGCTGAAACGTCCCCAGCTTTTGTTTCTATAATTGGAAGGCCGGTAAGTGATCCCCCACCTAACTCTTCACTTACTTTTGCACAACGCTCTAATAACCTAGAGTGAAGATAGAAAACATCACCAGGATAAGCCTCTCTACCAGGAGGTCTTCTTAAAAGTAATGATATTTGACGATATGCAATAGCTTGTTTTGACAAATCATCAAAAACAATTAACCCATGCTCACCGTTATACATCCAATGTTGACCAATTGCTGAACCAGCATAAGGAGCATACATCTGCAAAGCAGCAGCAGCGGAAGCAGGTGCGTTCACAATTACTACTTTGTCTAGCACTCCCTCTTTTTCAAATCTCTCTACAACCTCAGCTACAGTTGATGACTTTTGTCCAATAGCAACATAGATACACTTAACATCAGTATCTTTTTGATTAATTATTGTATCAACTGCAACAGCAGTTTTTCCAATTTGCCTATCACCAATAATAAGCTCTCTCTGGCCTCTTCCAATTGGAATCATAGAGTCAATAGCTTTAATTCCTGTTTGAAGTGGCTCTCCAACAGGTTGTCTTTCTACAACAGAAGGTGCTTGTAGTTCTAAACGTCTTCTTTCGGTAAATTCGATTGGCCCTTTGCCATCAATTGGATTACCTAGTGTATCAATAACTCTTCCAAGAAATCCATCTCCTACACCTATTGAAAGAACTTCGCCAGTTTGCTTGACTGGATTTCCTTCTTCAATATGATTGGAATCTCCCATCAAAACAACACCAATGGAATCTTCTTCTAAGTTAAGAGCAACTCCGACAAGCCCACCGGGGAACTCGAGTAGCTCTGAAGCCATAACATTTTCCAAGCCTTTAACCCTAGCTACACCGTCTGCAATAGCTGCAACATGACCTACTACGTCATCTTTTACAGAATCTTTCCAGTCACCAAGTGTAGACTTTAATGAATCTGAAATAGCCTTTGCATCAATATTAAGATCACTCATTCTACCTACCTTCTAATACAGTTTTAATTTCTGAAAACTTTGATGAGAGAAGACCGTCAAAGGTTCTCTCTCCAACACTTATACTTATTCCACCAATTACAGACGGATCGACGTCAATACTTAGCTCTACATCTGTGCCAACTTTGTTTTTAATTGCCTTTTGTAGTGCTTTTTGAGTCTTATTATCAAGCTCAATAGCTGTTACAACCTTTGCCACTGAAGCTCCTCTTTTGTTTGCAATAAAGTTTGCAACATTTGATTCAATATCATGAAGGTTATCTGCATAACCCTGAGATATAGTGAGTGTCACAAGATCTACCGTTAAAGGTAAAACTCTTGTGCTCAACAAGTTCTGCACGGCTTCGATTTTTTTCTCAACAGGTATTCCAAAGTTTCTAAAAACATCAAGTGCCTCTGAAGAATCTGACAGAGATTTGAAAACTTGGAGGATTTCATTTTCAACTCTCTCTGAATCATCAGAAGATGCAATTATTTCAACTAAACCTTTTGAAAAAGTCTCAACCGACATTGTTATTGCTACCCCATATCCTTTATAAATTTATCAATAAGTTTCTTTTGGTCATCTTTTGACATTGATGATGCAACTTTTTGTGATATCTCCAAAGAGAGATCTGCTACTTCACCTTTTAATTCTGAAGAAACTCTTTCTTTTTCAGCCTCTGAATCAGATTTAGCCTTTTCAACGATTACTTCTGCTTCTTTTTTAGCTTCTGCAAGCATATCTTCTCTAATTTTCTCAGCGGCAGCTTTACCTTCATCTATAATTGTTTGAACTTCTGAATCAGCATTTGATACAAGTTTGTCGTATTCAGCTTTGGATTTCTCAGCTTCAGCTTTTGTTTCCTCAGCTTCTTTAATCTGACCTTCAATAGCAGATGCTCTTGAATCTAAAGTTTCATTCAATGCAGGTAGTGCCCATTTCCAAATAAAGAAAAATACAATTGCAAAAGCAGCAATACCAGCAACTAACTCTGATGTTGCTGGAAGAAGAAGATCAATGCCTGACCCTGATTCTTCAGCTTCTGCTAATAAAAATTCTAAATTCATGTTCACTCTTTTCTCCTATACCAAGAAGAATAGAACGAACCCGATAAGCGCTAGTGCCTCAGTAAAGGCTATTCCTAAGAACATAGTAGTTCTTACCATACCAGCAGCTTCTGGTTGTCTTGCCATAGCTTGCACGGCATTACCAGCAATTAACCCGATACCAATACCGGGACCAATTGCGGCCAATCCGTATCCTATTAACGCGTATGCAGCTTCCATTTTCCTCCTTATTAATTAATGCTCTGGATGCAGAGACGTTTGTATATACACTGCAGACAACAATGTAAATATGTATGCCTGCAAAATTGAAACTATTAATTCGAACCCGTAGATTCCTAATCCAAGTGTGAACCAAGCTAAGCCAATAGGTGCTTTAGATAGTATGTAATCTGCTCCACCTGGTTGTACTAAGAAAAAATATGCTGATGCTAATAGCAAACTGAGCATGACGTGGCCTGCAACTAGGTTTGCAAAAAGTCGAACAGCAAGGCTGAATGGTCTTACTAATAATACTGATACAAGCTCTATAATCCCAACTAAAGGTTTGAGAGCGACTGGAACTCCTGGAGGCCAGACAAGATGAGAAATATAGCCAAAACCTTCTTCTTTAATTCCAACAAAAACAAAAATGAAATACGTAATAAGACTTAAGAACAGCGGTAATGCCATGCGGGATGTTACTGGAAAGTTGATTAATGGGGCAACCTCAAATAAATTTCCAACAAGAATAAATAGAAATATTGAGACCAAGTACGGTGTGAACTTTTCTCCACCTCTTCCAATCACACCAAGAGCTATTTCATCTTTTACAAATGTAAAAATTGATTCGACCGCAGATTGAAGTTTACCTGGAACAACTGATTTTTTTCTTAACCCAAAAAAGACAACAACTACTGGAATTATTGCGGCTAGTAGTATTAAAATTTCTGTTCTTGAAATTTGAGTTCCTGCAAAATTACCAAATTCAAATAATTCTTTTACGTTTGAAGGTTTACAAACTACTTCATTTATAAAATCACAAGTTTCAGCTGCTGTTATCATTTGCCCAATCTAAATCCGTGTCTTTTCTCTTTATAACCATAGTCATTTCTATAAATAACATGGTTAAAAAAACGATTGGCACTGTCAGAGACATTGCCAAATCATCAATAGAATAAACGTTTTTTAGTAATAAGAGAAATCCAAATATAAAAATTAATCTAAAAACATAACCAAATAGAGCAGCAAAATAATAGAAATTTAATGAGATTTTAGCTGCATAAGACATGATTACTGCACCAAGAAAAAACCCTATAGCAACTATTGCTGATGAGTAAAGCGAAGTAAAGAATGCCTCTTGTGATTTAAAATAAAATATTACTGGAACAATGACATATATAGGAGAAGACCTAAAGAGCATCCTTTTTGCTAAAACAACTTCAACGTTCATCTTTACCTTTCTCTAATTTTGCCGAAATGTTCCACATTCTTCTATATCCGTCATAGATACCAATAAGAACAAAAGAAATTACTGGCCACGGGGCATATCCAAAAAAGTTTTGAATTAAAAGTCCTATTAATAAACCACTTAATATTGATGTAGAAAAAGTTGAGACAGGACCGAAATCTTCTAAATTTATTCTTGATTTAGCCATAAGGTTGAAAACTCATAGCTAAAGATCTAACCTGCTCTTCGAGCTCGTTAAGTTTACTTTCATCTGATCTGTTTTTTAATATCTCAGAAATGAGATATCCAACTTGAGTAAGTTCACCTTCTTTCATTCCACATGTTGTAACTGCAGGTGTACCCATACGAATACCAGAAGTTATGAATGGAGACCGTGGATCAAATGGTATGGCGTTTCTATTTAATGTAATTCCTTTTTCATTAAGTAAAATTCCTGCTTCTTTACCAGTTAATTCTTCATCAACGCTTCTTGTATCAACTAACACTAAATGATTTTCTGTTCCTCCACTAACAACTCTTAGGCCTTGTTCTTGAAAAGAATTAGCTAAAGATTTTGCATTGTTTAAAATCTGTTTTGCATATTCTTGATACTCTGTTGTTAAAGCTTCTTTAAAACATACAGCTTTTGCTGCTATCTGGTTATTTAATGCACCACCTTGAGCTCCAGGAAATGTGTTTTTATCAATACTCTTTGCAAACTCTTCCTTTGTTAAAATAATTCCACCACGTGGGCCTCTTAAAGCCTTGTGGGTTGTTGCTGTAACAACATCAGCATATTTTGCTGGGTTGTCTACAACTTTTCCAGCAACTAGCCCAATGAAGTGTGCTGCGTCAACCATGAAATTAGCACCAACTTCATCTGCAATTTCTCTAAACTTTTGAAAATTTAGTGATTGCGAATAAGAAGAGTACCCAGCGATAATTAATTTAGGTTTGTGTTCTAAAGCCATTTTATAAACAGTCTCCATATCTATTAGTTCAGTTTCCTCGTTTAGACCGTAGCCGACAAAGTTATAAACTTGTCCTGAGAAATTGACTGGTGAACCATGTGTGAGGTGTCCTCCCTGATCAAGTGACATACCAACTACAGTGTCCCCCGGTTCTAATAAAGATAGATAAACTGCCATGTTTGCAGATGAACCTGAATGAGGTTGAACGTTAGCATGATCAGCTTCAAATAGTTCACAAGCTCTATCAATTGCAAGCTGCTCTATTTTGTCTACTACTTCACATCCTTCGTAGTACCTTCTGCCTGGAAAACCTTCAGAATATTTATTTGTGAGGATTGAACCTGATGCTTCCATCACCGCTTTAGATGCAAAATTTTCAGATGCAATTAGATGAATGTGAGAATTTTGTCTTTTTAAATCTTCCGAAATTAACTCAGATATTTCTGAATCAACTCCATCAAGTGAGTTTTGAGATGCACCTTTATTTGTCATATTATGTATTCTAACAGTAACTTGGTGGCCATTTAAGTGGGCCTTCTCTTAATATTTTTCCGCCCTCTTCACGTAAATCAATAATGGTTGAACCACTTCCATGAAGAGCTTCGCCTTTAATATAATGCTTAATAGCATCACCAAAAATATTTTTGGCGTCTATGTCACTTTTTACTTCTGAACCACCGGAAATATTTGCACTTGTAACAGCTAAGGGTCCTGTTTCTTTTAAAAGCTCAATTGTTATATCGTTGTCGGGAACTCTTATACCAATTGTATTTGGAGATTTAGTTCCAACCCCATCAGAAAACTGTAAATTAGTTTCAACAATTATTGTTAATGGCCCAGGCCAATAAAGCTCTACAACCTCAGGGATGTCTGAAGTAACTCCTAGTTTATGAATATCATGAAAACCACTAATTAATATTGATAATGGCTTGTCTTCATCTCTTTCTTTTAATTGGAATATTTTATCAACTGCATCTTGGGAGTTCGGGTTAACTCCTATTCCATAAACGGTTTCAGTAGGAATACCAACAATTTCATCATTTGAAATGGCGGTTACAGCTAATTGTAATTCATCGTTTTGCAATGATATACCTGTCCCTATCAACTAAATCTTTCTCCAATTTTACATCTTTCCAGTGATTTAAATTTTTGATAATAGTTTTTGCATGAGAAGAGTCAACTTCAAGAAATAAAGTTAAATTTTTAAAATCATTTTCTTCTATTTGCTTTATCAGCTCATTTATATAAATCAATCCATCTGGACCACCATCTAAAGCAATAATTGGTTCATAATTAATTACTTCGTTATCTAAGTTTTGTAAAGTTTCAGTAGGGATATAGGGCAAGTTAGCTACAACTATGTCATAGTTATTTTTTTCCACATTCTCAAGTAGGTTCGATACAGTGAATGTAACATCTAGGTCATTTATTCGAGCATTTTCCTTAGCAAGTTCTAAAGCTTGTTCAGAAATATCTACGGCCTCCACATTAGATTCCTTATAAAGTTTTTTTAACATTAAGGCAATGCAACCAGTACCAGTACCTACATCTAAAATATTTCTTGGTGAATCGATATTATTTTTTATAATCTCAATTAAATACTCAGTTTCAGGACGCGGAATCAAACATCTTTCATCAACATTTATTTGTATTGAGTAAAAAGGTATGTATTCCTCTATATACTGAAGCGGCTCACCGTTTAGTCTTCTTGTTAATAAGTTTGTGTAATATTCTTGATATTCAAATTGGGAACCTGCTTGTTCCTTTGCTTTTTCTCTAAGACGAGCAAGTTCATGTTGAGGAATTTGCTGTATGTTCATTACTCTTCTAAGTTTGCCAAGCGTCTTGACTCGTTGTCTGCAATTAAAGCATCTACAAACTGATCTAAATCACCATCTAAAACCTGATCTAATTTCTTTAGAGTTAAATTAATCCTATGGTCGGAAACTCTGTTGTCTTTATAGTTGTAAGTTCTAATTTTATCTGACCTTTCACCAGAACCTACTTGTTCTTTTCTGTCTTTAGCTCTTTCAGCAGCTGCTTTTTCTTGCTGAGCTTTTAAAAGTCGGGCTCTCAAGATTCTCATAGCTTGGTTTTTATTCTTTAACTGAGATTTCTCATCTTGACTAGTAACTACCAGTCCAGTAGGAATATGTGTTATTCGTACGGCAGAATCTGTTGTGTTAACGCTTTGCCCTCCTGGTCCACTAGACCTGTAAACATCTATTTTTAAATCATTTGCAGCAATACTTAAGTCAACCTCCTCAGCCTCCGGAAGCACTGCAACTGTAGAAATTGAAGTATGGACTCTTCCTTGTGATTCGGTCTTGGGAATTCGTTGAACACGATGTGCTCCAGCTTCAAACTTTAATTTCGAATAAACACCTTTTGATTTAATTGAAAAAATTATTTTATTGTAGCCACCTTGGTCTGAAGCAGTTAGTTCTATTGGTTCAACATTCCAAGCATTTCTTTCAGCAAAACGGGTATACATTTTGTATAAGTCACCAACCCAAATAGCAGCTTCCTCTCCTCCTGCTCCAGGCCTAATTTCAACAAGTACATCTTTTTCATCTAATGGGTCTTTCGGTAATAGAGATACCTTTATTTTCTGAATTAGAGGTTCAAGTTTTGGCTTGTTTGTGGAAATAATACCTTCAAACTCTTGTTTCATATCTTCATCGGTTTCCACTTCCAGTAGTTCTTCAGCATCTTTAATTTCTTCAACTGTATTTTTCCATTGGTTAAATAAATCAACAATAATTGAAACGTCGCTATGTTTCTTAGCCATTTCTGCATAACCCTTTTGGTCTCTTGAGATATCTATCTCGGATAATTGTTTTTCGATTTCTGGCAAGGAATTCTCAATAGTTTCTAATTTTTCATGTAAAGATTTATCCAATTTCAACCTCCTGAGCCTTTGAGAGAATTGAATCAAATTTATTTGAGCCTTCTGAATTATTTATACAGTTTGCCATGGAAAGTATTGCAACCTCAATTTGATCATCGGAAGGTTCCTTTGTCGTAATTTTTTGTGTCCAAAGACCAGGAGCTGCAAATATTTTTGCGATTAATGAGTGACTATTTTTAAAGTTAAATTTTAATACCTCATATGAAATCATCGATACTAAAACCACATGTAAAAGTCTTGTTATTGTTGTAAAAACTAAATTCAGATTAGGAATGAAAGGTAATGTTAGAAGGCTAATGAAAACAATTAAGAACAAGAACGATGTTCCACATCTGATGTGTTCTTTTGGATACTTTATAACATCGTCAAATTCAAGAGACTGTTTGTCTTCAAATGAAGCAATGGTCATGTGTTCGGCGCCATGATACTCAAACAACTCTTGAGCATCCTTCGTTCTTCCTATTAAATATATGTATACGATTACAATAAACCCTCTAAAAATACCCTCGACCACGCCAGTTGCGATTTGAGAGGATCCTATTGTCTCAACAAGTAGTCTCGGACCAGCAATAAATAGGAGGAGAACTGCAATTAAAACAGAGTAAGTAATAATTTTTGAGATGAGACTTTCTTCTTCATCTTCATATTTTGAATAAATTTTTTCAGATAATGTTATTGCCTTAAACCCAACATACATTGAATCAATTAAAGCTCCAAATCCTCGTATAAAGGGACTTGACCAAAATTTATTTCTTTTTACTAGAGGTATACGAGGTTCATAGTATCTATGCAATTCATTATCTTTGTCTCTAACACCGAGTGACCAACCTTTTGGACTCTGAATTAAGACACCACCTATTACAGCTTGGCCACCATAAGAAATATCAAGATCAGACATAAGAAGTAGAAGTTAAGTTAGTTATTCTTCTTCTTGAGAAGAAGCTTCTTGTTTTGGTGCTTGCCTTGTGCTTGTAGATCCGTATCGTTGTTTAAATCTTTCAACTCTTCCAGTTGAGTCAACCAATTTTTGCTTACCTGTAAAAAATGGATGACTTGCACTTGATATTTCAAGTTTTACTAGTGGATATTCGTTTCCATCTTCCCATTCAATAGTTTCTGTTGTCTTTATAGTTGAACGAGTTAAAAACGCGAATCCTGCGTCTTGGTCCTGGAAAACAACTTCTCTATAATCTGGGTGTATACCTTGTTTCATAGTCCTACTTTACATTATTATTTGGCTTTTGCGACATCCTTTAAGAAAGCATCATTGCTTTTTGTTTCTTTAAGTTTTGCAATCAAAAGTTCTGTAGCGGCTCCACCTTCTAGAGCAACAAGGACTCTTCTTAATGCCCATAAAGATTCGAGTTCTTTTGCTGATACTAATCTTTGTTCTTCTCTTGTTCCTGAAGGTGTAACATCAATAGCTGGGAATATTCTCTTATCAGCTAATTGACGATCTAACCTAAGCTCCATATTTCCTGTACCTTTAAATTCTTCAAAAATAACTTCATCCATTTTGGAACCAGTTTCAACTAAAGCAGTACCAAGTATTGTTAAGCTTCCCCCACCCTCAATATTTCTAGCAGCGCCAAAAAATTGTTTTGGAGGAGTTAAAGCTGTTGAATCAACACCACCTGAAAGAATTCGACCACTAGCTGGTGTTGCTAAGTTGTGTGCTCTTGCTAAACGTGTTATTGAATCTAATAATATAACTACATCTTTTCCTTCTTCTACCAAGCGTTTTGCTCTCTCTATGGCAAGTCTAGAAACTTGAGTATGCTCATCAGGTGGGCGATCAAATGTTGAATATACAACCTCTCCATCTACTGACCGCTGCATATCTGTAACCTCTTCTGGTCTTTCATCAACAAGAACAACCATAAGATATACCTCTGGATTGTTAGCAGTTATTGAGTTTGCTATTTCTTTCAAAATTGTAGTCTTTCCAGCTTTTGGTGGAGATACGATTAGACCTCTCTGACCTTTTCCGATAGGAGCGACAAGATCTATGATTCTAGGAACAATTTTGCCTGGTTCTCCATCAACTTCTAATTTCAATCTTTCATCTGGAAATAATGGAGTCAACTTATTAAAGTCAACCCTTCTTGCTAGTAATTCTGGATCTGCACCATTTACAGTTTTGGGTTCAATAAGTGCTGGATATTTTTCTTTTTGCCTAGGTGCTCTGATTGGTCCACTTACAAGGTCACCTTTTCTCATTCTGAATTTTTTAATTATCCCAGCAGCAACATAAACGTCATCTTCGCTTGGTTTATATCCATTGCACCTTAAAAAGCCATAGCCTTCAGGAAGGGTATCGAGAATACCATCTCGTTCTTCACCTTTTTTAATTGCACTATCACCTGAGCTAACTACAGCTGGTGCATCATCATCTTTTGAAGATTTACTAATTACTGCAGCGGCCTCTTCTTCTTGAGGTGTGTCTAAAATTTCATCACCATGCTCTACTAAAAGGTCAATTAATTTGGCCTTTTGAAGACCTTTATGTTCAATACCTAAACTGTCTGCAATTGACCTCAGGTCTGCAACAGGTTTAGATTGTAATTGTGTTCTTGCGGACATTATTCTCCTAATTTAAATCATATTTTTGGAAATGATTTGTGATTTTTTGTCTGAAGACAATATCATTATATACATATTTTTTTTAAATCAACAACAATTAAAATTTTTTAGTTTCTTATTAATGAAAATGGAACAACCACTAAAAGCGTAATTAAATAATAAATTATGCCAAAAATAGCCATTTCTGGAATATTTAAAATAATTGAAAGGGTTAATACTATTGGAAAATTCTGACATAGTGCTTCAATAAGAATTGTTCTATCATCATCTTTACTTATTTTTACTAATTTTGATGATAATTTTTGAATTAAATAAATAGAGATTATAGAACTAATAACAAGTAAGATGCTTTCTGAAAAATAGTTAACTAATGGATCTCTGAGTTCAAATGGACCAGTAAACGTAATAATTAATATGTAGAGTTTTATAAATTTATCAATGAAATTTGTAGATTTGTTTACATAGCTTAATTCACGATAATTAACGAAAAATCCAATAGAGTATGGAAGAAAGATAAGTACTACCAACTGAGTAAATGTTTGAACAAAATTAAACTCAAATTCATCCAGATTTACACTAATTAAACTTAGCCACGCAACAGTAGTTAATGGTGAAACGATAGAAGTTATAGAAGTTAAGGTAACGGAGAGTGGAATATTCCCTTTTTTAAAGTGAGTTAATATTCCAGATATAAACCCGCCAGGAGCTAGTAGTACTACAGCAATAGAGAGTGAAAATATATTGCTTGAAAAAATTTGGGATAATAACAAACCTAAAAATGGTAAGGCAACGATTTGAAATAAAATAGCATAAGAAAAAGTTTTTCTATCCTGAAAAGTAGTTTTAATCGAATCACTACTAGTTTGCGTACCAAGAAAGTAGAACAACACGGGAATCATTACTGGAATTGTTTTTAATGTAATTGAAGCATCAATTAATTCTTTTAGATTTTCCATATTCAGATTCTAGTAAGTTATTTTAACTGATATACGTAAAATTAAACATCAATGCATGTATTGATAAATTCTTGAATGTATTGACTTTCAGTACTATCTAAAATATTTGTTTCTCTATAAAATACATAATTACCACCAAAGTAGAGAACTAATGCATCAGCAAATAATTCTTCACTTCCAAAATATTCTTGTGCTTCTTTTCTTTTATTTTCTCCACTATCAGATACACAGTTTCTATTTAAGTAAGAGAAGGCATGTGATGTTTCGTGAAGAAGCGTATCAAAAGCACGATTTGATCTAAAAGCTCTATTAGAAACCCAGACTGAAAGTCTCCAATCTGCATCCGTTTGCCCATTTTGAAAAGTTCCAGCTGAATCCCAAACGCCAAATGGACACTCTCCAAGCATTTCGACTCCATAAAGATGGCATCCATTAATAAAAAGTACTTTTTCATTAGTTATATTTTTAAGCACTTCTGGAAGATCAGCGACAAAAGATTCTAATAATATCTGATTTTCGCCTTCAAAGCCATCGAAATCAGTAAATATACCTTCATATGGAACAGGGTCAGTAAGGCTATTATCATTTATTGTTACTGAATCCTTTTCAGGAATGACGTCCACAGTAGTAGTTGTACTGGGAATAGTAGTTGAT
>CABYTP010000013.1 GCA_902521955.1 uncultured Candidatus Actinomarina sp.
ATTTTGATGGCGGTTTAAAAGCAGTGAATAATTTTGTATCAAATTTTATTTACCCAAGTATTCAAGAGTTATCTGAAAATCCTGGTCAAAAAGATTATAAAACAAGATTACAAGAGCATTACGCAAAGCAAGGTAAGAAAGTAAATTATGAAGATCAATCAAGTGGACCTGATCATGACAAAAATTTTCAAACTGAAGTGTTTTTAGACAAAGAATTAATTGGTTCAGGTATAGGTAAATCAAAAAAAGCTTCACAGCAGGCTGCTGCTAAAAATGCCCTAAGTAAAACAAATGCCTGAGCTACCTGAAGTTGAATCAATAAAAAAAATTGTTTCACCAATATTTATTGGTCAAAAGTTAATTAAGTATTCTATTAATGATGAAAGAACAAATAGGTTCAATTCTAAAATCCCTAACAATTTAGGAGTGTTATTAGATATATCTAGAAAAGGAAAAGTATTAGATTTTACATTTGAAGACTATTCAATATTGTTTCACTTAGGTATGAGTGGAAGAATAGAGATTAATTGTAAAATAACTAAACACACAAGAGCAGAATTTAAATTCAATCATGATTATTTGCTTTTTGATGATATAAGAAAATTTGGATATATAAAAATTACCTCAAATGATTTAAAAGATATTCATTTGCAAATGATAGGACCTGATATATTAGAATTATCTATCAAGAATAAGAGAAATATATTAGAAAAAGCAAAAAAATCAAAAGTAACTATTAAAAATTTTCTACTTAATCAAAAAAACATGAGTGGACTGGGAAATATTTACGTTAATGAAGTTTTATTTAAAGCAAAAATTAACCCTCTTTCTATTACAGAAAAGCTAAACCAAAACCATTGGAATGATATTTTTTTATATTCAAAAAAAGTTTTAACCTCAGCTATAAAAAATAATGGTACAACTCTTAATGACATGACTTACTTTCTGCCAAATGGTGATTATGGATCAAATCAAAATTTTTTAAATGTTTACAATAAAAATAATTGCAATAAATGCAAAAATAATATTGATAAACTATATATTGATAATAGATCAAGCTATGTGTGTAAAAAATGTCAATTCCTAGTCAATTAAATGTCGAACTTTTTAGAGATGGAAATCTAGAATCTAATCACATTGTAAATTTCTATAATTCTGAAACTAATTCACAAGATTATTTTTTTCCAAGGTCATCTGTAAAACCTTTTCAGATAATTCCTCTTCTTTATACATTAAGTGATCAAAGTGAAATAAATTTAACTGATGAAGAAATTGCACTGTTTGCTTCGTCCCACTCCGGTGAAGAATTACATACCGATCTTTTATTAAAAACCTCTGAAAAATATAATCTCAATCTCGAATATTTAATTTGCGGAGTTCAACGGCCATTTCATGATAAAACTGCTGATCGAATTCTAAATGGAAATAATGACTTTTTAAAAATTCATAACAATTGTTCAGGCAAACACTTATCGATGTTACTTTTTTCAAAAGTTTTAAATGTAGATTGTCAAAATTATTATAAGATTGATCACAAGTCACAAACAAGGATTAATGAATTCTTTTACGAAATATTTCAAACAAAAGATATTACTTACGGTGTTGACGGATGTGGACTTCCAGCAATTAGACTAAAAGCTTTGGATTTTCTTAATTCAATTAACTATATTAAAAATTCAAAATACAGTGAGTTGTGGAAAAGAGTATTTAATGCATATGTTCGGTTTCCTGAGATAATTGGTGGCACAAATAGAGCTGATACTAATTTAATAAATTACTCAAATTCAGATTTGTTAGCTAAATCGGGTGCTGAAGGTGTTATGTTTGTTACTAATAATAGTGAGTCTTTTTTATTTAAATGCTTAGATGGCAGCAAGAGGGGAGTTGATTTAGCATCTTCATACTATTTAAACAGTATTGGACTTGTAAATAACTCACCATTTGAATCTCAAGTAAACCTTTATTCTATGAATCGACAAAATAACAAAGCCGTAGAAATTAAGATTACTAAAAATTTCTGATTTTAAACAATTTAATCACATTTTTACTACAATATAACTAACAACAGGGTAATAAATGTATTTAAAATCATTAGATATTAATGGGTTTAAGTCTTTTTCAGAAAAGACTATTATTGATTTCTCAAACGAAGTCAATGTTATTGTAGGCCCAAACGGTTCAGGTAAATCAAATGTAGTTGATGCTATTTCATGGGTTCTTGGCACACAAAGCCCAGCAACACTAAGAACAAATAAAATGGAAGATGTAATATTTGCAGGTACTGAAAAATTATCAGCAAAAGGATTTTCTGAAGTTTATTTAAATTTTGAAGTTGACGAACAGTTGTTTAATGGAAATAGTGAAATTTCAATCGGAAGAAAGCTTTTTAGAGATGGAACTTCAGAGTATTTCATGAATGGATTAAATTGCAGGTTACTTGATATCCAAGAATTTCTCAATGATGTTGGTATAGGGAAACAACAGCACATCATAATTTCTCAAGGCCAAATAGCTGAAATATTAAACTCTAAACCTGAAGATCACAGACTTACAATAGAAGAAGCTGCTGGAATCCTTCCACTTAGAACGAAGAAAGATAAATCTTTAAAAAGAATTGAATCTGGAGAAAAAGAAATTAAAAGAGCTAAAGACGTTTTAAGGGAAATCAAAAAACAACTGAAACCATTAAGAGAGCAAGCAGAACAGGCTCTTATTCATGAAGAAAAATCAAATCTGCTTAAGAGAAAGATGATTGAAATTAATGTTCTTTTATTTAATAAATATAAAAATTTAGATAACGAACAAGATACATATGAAAAAGAAATTAATGAATCATTAGTTCTAATAGATAAAAAAATTTTAGATTTAAAAAATCAAAAAAGTAAAATAAACACTGAGCTTGGGGACGGAGTTTCCATAGGTTCAATCTTAAAAGACTATTCATCAAAATTTTTAAATATATCAGAACAGCTCAGGTCGATTGCTCAAGTTGCTAGTGAAAGACATGATAATTTAGAAAGAGAGGAAATTAAAACTGTTGAAGAGTTATCTAAGACTAACAAAAAAATTAAAGCCAATTCTGAACAAATATCGAATCTTTCATCACAATTAATTTCAAAAAAACTAGTACTGAGTTCACTCCAAGAGTCATATAAACAAATTAAATTTCAACTAGAAGATATAATCAAAAAGCTTTCAGCATCAACTGAGGTAAATGAAGCTCTCCTTCAAAGCGAGATACAGCAATTAAATAATAGTATTTCATATACGACAATTAATTTAAACAATTTAAATTCTGAATTAAAAAAATGGGAAAATGATTTATCAGAATCAGAAAATCTAATTCATGATATCAACAATGAAATATTAAATAATAATATAATTGTTGAATCCCTACCTACATTTATTAATAGGTCTAAATCTATTTTAAATAGAGAGATTATTCTCAATAGTAATAAATTGTCTGAAGAAGAGACTTCTCATAAAGATTTAATCCAGGAATTAATGAAAAAAGAAAATCTATTAGAAAGCATTAATGAAAATGAGCAATTTAAAAACGATATTAATAAACAAAAAAATGAATTGGAAAATCAAGTAATTCAAATCGAAAAGGAAATTAGTTTAGTGTCAAACCAACTAGTATCTTCGCAGGAAAGAATTAAAACTTTAACAGAACAAAATGATGAACTAATTAAAATCAAGAAAGAAATATCTCAAAAATCATCTGATGAAAATAAAAATGACCTTTTCAATTTAATAGACTCAACAAAGATATTTATAGAGTTCTCAAATAAAACATCTGATACATTAGAAACAAAAGCATTGTATTTTGATGATAAATATGGAAATTCAAATAAAAAAATATTAATAATTGATGATGAGATAGAAAAATTGAATAAGGAATATTTCACTCATAAAGAATCTTTAACTAATATCGCTATAAAGAAATCCGAATACAATAATTCTAAATCTCAACATTATTCAAACTTAACAAATATTTACGGTTTAACAATTGAAGATATTAATAATTATCATCTTCAAAATGAAAGTCAAGAAGTGCTTGAGAATGAAATTAAGGGTATTGAACATATGTTAGAAGAAATTGGTACAGTAAATTATTTAGCAAAAGAAGATTTTGAATCGTTAAACAACAGATTTGAAGACATCAATTCCACAATTGAAGATTTACAGTTAGCTAAAAAAGAGTTGTTAGAGAATATAGCTGAAATTGAAAAAGAAATTGAATTTCAAATTGAATCATCTTTTAATTCTATATCAGTACATTTTTCTGAAATTTTTGAAACATTATTTCCAGGAGGAAATGGGTCTCTTTCTTTCACTGACAAATCAAATATACTTGAAACAGGTATTGAAATTTCAGTGCAACCACGAGGTAAAAAGGTTAAAAAATTAAGTTTATTATCTGGTGGAGAACGTTCTTTAGCAGCTATAGCTTTTCTTTTTTCAATATTTAAATCATTTCCAAGCCCTTTTTATATATTAGACGAGGTTGAAGCGGCATTAGATGATGCTAATTTACACCGTATGATTAATTTACTTAAACATGTTAAAAATGATGCACAATATATTATTGTTACTCATCAGCAACAAACTATGCATGCCGGTGATATATTATATGGCGTAACTATGGAACCAGGTTCTGGATCCAGAGTATTCACAAAAACCAAAAAAGATTTTGAAAGTATGATCAATAGTAAATGAATAACGACCAATTAGCCGAATTGGCAAAAGATATAGCCACTAAAGCATATGCACCTTATTCAAATTTCAGGGTAGGAGCAGCATTAATAACAGATTCTGGAAATGTATACACAGGATGTAATATTGAAAATGCATCATATCCAGCTTCTGTTTGCGCTGAAGATGTAGCTGTAGTAAAAGCAATATCTGAAGGTGAGAAGAAAATTAATACAATCGCTGTAGCATGTATTGATGCAGAGTCAGACACGGCTATTTTTCCATGTGGAATATCAAGACAAAGGCTTGCAGAATTCGATACTGAATGTGTTTTGGTAGTAGATAAAACAGGGTATAAAACTTATAAATTTGAGGAAATACTGCCTTATAATTTTAAATTTTAGATATTTTCATTAATTTTAGGAATAACACTTAAAGTGTCTCCAACTATTCCTAGGTCCGCAAGTTGAAAAATGGGTGCTTCTTCATCTTTGTTTATAGCGATAATAAATTTTGAATCTTTCATACCAACTTGATGTTGAGTTGCACCAGAGATTCCACATGCTATGTACACATCAGGTTTTACAGTTTTACCTGTTTGGCCCACCTGTTGTGAATAGGGCATCCAACCAGCATCGACAATAGCTCTAGTTCCACCAATTGCAGCATTAAGTTTATTGGCTAAATCCTCTACCAAAGATAAATTATCTTTTTCAACCATACCTCTACCAGCAGAAATAACAATTTTTGAATCTTCTAGTTGTGGGCCTGATTTTTCTTCTTTGAAAATATCGAAGATTTCTAAAGAAGAATTCTCTACTTCGATAGTTTCATATTCGTTATTAAGTTCTATATCTATTGGATCAAAAGATTTTGGTCTAATTAATAATAGAGAATGAGATGATGTAATTTTTGTTTTGTATATACTTTCCCCACCATTAATGGAGTTTGTTGTAATTACTGAACTATCTTGAATTTCAAAATTAATTACATTGGAAACTGGACTAGAAGCTAAATCAACTGACAAGAATGATACAAGGTCTCTGGATTGGTATGTAGACGGTGCTAAAACTAATGAAATATTTTGTTCTTGAATTATTTGTGAAATTTTATCTGCAACATTACTGAATTGAAGTGATTCAGAACTTCTCTTAATATAAGTTTGTTGAAATGTACTAGATCCTACAGCAGGAGAATCTTCACTTCCAACCGTCACAACGCCGAAATCTAATCCTAAATCATTTGCTTTATTGATGATTTCTAATGTACCTGAACTTAATTTACTATCAGTTACTTCACCGATTATGAGTGTTTTCATATTACTTTAAGTTCCTTTAATTTTTCAATAACTACTTGGTAAGCTTCCCCTTCATCAATAATTGTTTCACCATTTTTGGAATTCTCAAGTTTTTCAATATCTAAAAACTCCAAATTTTGTGATGCATTCATGTTTAAGGAGGACAACTCGACTTTCTCTATGGGTTTTTGTTTTGCTGCCATAATATCTTTAAAATTTGGGTATCGAGGCTCAACACCACCTGCAGTAACAGAAAGTACGCATTTTTCAGGCATTGTGACTCTCTCTGAGCCTTCTAAGGTTTGCCTTGTTAATATTACATTTTCAGAAATTTCAATAGCTTTTATGTAAGAAATGCAATCCAATTTTAAAAATCTAGAAACTTGTTGAGGGACAGTACCTGTATACCCATCAGTTGATTCAGTGCCAAAAATTACAATATCTGCATCAGTAGTTTTTGCAAGTTCACTAAGTATGCTTGCAGTCATAAGAGAATTGGCTCCTTTTAAAGAATCATCATCTACATAAAGTGTTTTGTCAGCACCCATTTGAAGTGCTTGTTGTAGTCCTTTTTGAGTTCCGGCAGGTCCCATAGAAATAACAGTGACTTCACCATCGTATTTTTCTTTAAGTTGAAGTGCTATTTCAATGCCATATCTGTCAGTATCATCAAGAACTTGTTCTTCAGGTCTTGAAATAAGTCCTTTGTCATAAGTGATTTCATTTGCTGGATCTGGTATTTGTTTAGCGCATACGGTGATGTTCATAGAATTATATTAATTTATTTCAATTATTACTGATATTAATTTGAGATAAAAATTCTTTCATAAATGTTTGTAATTTAACTTTTGAAAGTTCCGCAATTTCAATTACTTCATTATGATCCAGCGGGCTGTCACTTATTCCTGCTGCTAAATTTGTTACAAGAGAAAAAGCACCTACTTTCATACCGGCATGTTTTGCCACTATAGCTTCAGGAACTGTAGACATTCCAACTAAATCTGCTCCAATTTTTTTTGCAAAATTTACTTCAGCAGGAGTTTCATATGTTGGACCAGTAAACCAAGCATATATTCCAGTTTTAAATTCAAAATGATTTTGTGCGATTGATTCTGCTATTTGTAGAAATTGTTTGGAATATACTTCTGACATATCAGGAAATCTTGGACCAAAGTCATCTAAATTTTTCCCTATTAGTGGGTTATCACCTGTTAAATTTATATGATCAGTTATTGAGACTATGTCGCCTGGATTATAATTTGATGAAATACCTCCTGCTGCATTTGTTAGTATTAAATTTTTCGCATTCAATGATGAAAAGGTCCTTACTGGAATAACTAATTCTTGGATGGGATACCCTTCGTAATAGTGAGCTCTACCAGATAAAATAGCCGTATATCTTCCTTCTATTTCTACGATATTCAATGTACCTGAGTGGCCTTCAATTGATGGTTGTAGGAAATTTGGAATATCAGAATAACTGACTTGATGTATTATTTCATAGTTCTTCTCAAAACCACTCATTCCAGATCCAAGAATAATTACAGTAAGAATTTCTTTATCAGAAGTTAACTTATTAATATAATTTTTTGCTTCGTTTATTTTATCTAACATTTAATAAGTAGGTTAATAACTTAAATATCATTTAAAAAGCTATTACCTGGAAATATATTTTCTAACTCAAAATAATCGGAAATAGATGAAGCTACATTATAGAAACCTTTTAAGTCACCTATATATTTAGCCTTACAATTATTTTTATAAGCAACCATTGGAACAAATTCTCTTGAATGATCTGTCTTTCCATCTGTTGGATCAGTTCCATGATCACCAGTAAAGATAATCAAATCTTCATCATGAAGTTCATTTAATATTTTTCCAATTTCTACATCTATTATTTGAAGTCCTTTGTAATACCCATCTGGATCTTCTCTATGTCCATAGAGCATATCTAGGTCAACTAAATTTACAAATGTGAATTGATGTGATCCATTTTTAATTTCATCAAGAAGATAATTCAAACCATCTTGGTCTCCTTCAGTGTGAACATAATTTGTTAAAAATTCTGTACCAAATAAATCAGTAATTTTTCCAATTCCATAAGTTTTAATATTATTTTTATAAAGAAGGCTAAGGATAGTTTCACCTGGGGGAGCCATGCCGTAATCTTTTCTATCGTATGTTCTTTTAAAGCTACCTTTATCCCCGACGAATGGTCTTGCAATAACTCTTCCAATATTGTATTGATTACAATACTTTCTTGAAATTTTACAGATCTCATAAAGTTTTTCTAGACTGCATACTTTTTCATGAGCAGCTATCTGAAACACTGAATCTCCTGATGTATATAAAATTAATTCTCCCGTTTCTATATGTTGACTCCCAAGCTCTTCGATAATTTCTGTACCAGAAGCGTGTCTGTTACCAATAAAATGACAGTTTGCTTCTTTTTCAATATTTTGGATTAGTTCTTCAGGAAATCCATCGTCAAAGATTCTAAATTCAGTTTCTGTAGTTAATCCAGCTAATTCCCAGTGACCTGTTGTTGAATCGTTACCTACTGATTTTTCGGATAGCCTACCGACTGTAGCAATATTTAAATTACTCATGTTTAAAACATCTGTAATTCTTCCAAAACCAAGTTTTTCCATATTTGGTAAACTCACACCACCAACAGCTTTAGATACATTAGCTAAAGTGTTGGTACCTAAATCCCCATACAGTTCTGCATCTGGAGCTTCCCCAACACCTAAAGAATCAATAACAACTAGAAAACAACGTTTCATTAATTTGTACCGAAAAGTCTATCTCCCATATCTCCTAAACCAGGGACTATGTACCAATTTTCATTTAATTTCTCATCTATATTTGCAGTAACAAGCGTTACATCAGGATGTTTTTCTTCTAACTTTTTTATTCCTTCTGGGGCTGCAATTACCGTTAAGGCGATAATATTTTTAGGTGAAGATTCTTTCACTTTATCAATTGCAAAAGATAATGAGCCACCTGTTGCAAGCATAGGTTCTAGAATGAAAACATTTTTATTAGCTAAATTAGGAAGATTTTCATAATAATATTCTGGTTCTGCTGTTTCTTCATTTCTTTGAACACCTATATATCCAAACGCAACATTGGGTATTAAATCTTTTACACCATCTACAAGCCCCAAACCAGCACGAAGAACAGAAACAGCTACATTTTCATTTTCAATTTCATAACCTTCAGTTTTTGTTAGTGGTGTTTCAATTTCTTTGTTTGAAAGTGAAATATTTTTAGAACCTTCCAGTATTAATAAATACGAAAGTTTTGAAGCGTTGTTTCTGAAATCTTCAACTGTTGAATTTTTGTCTCTTAATATAGTTAAATAATGATTTTTTAATGGATGTGATAGTTCTATTACTTGCATCAGAATCAGATTAGCAAAACATTAAATCTTTTCTAGTTATTTTTCTTAAGAAGTTAATCTAAATAAATATACATTTTATGTTTTACATCATGTAATATAATGTATTGCTATTTAAATAAAGGAAATAAATGCCTGTAAAAATTAGACTTGCACAAAGAGGTAAGAAGAAAAATAGAACTTACAGAGTTGTAGTCGCAGATTCTCGTTCCCCAAGAGACGGACGTTTTATTGAAGATTTAGGTTATTATGATCCACACCATAATCCTTCAAAAGTTGAAATAAATGTTGAAAAGGCTGTATCTTGGCTTGATAAAGGCGCACAACCATCTGAAAGAGCTCAAAAATTACTTGAAATATCAGGAGCATGGGCTCAGTGGAGATCTTCAAAAGGTGAAGTTGTATCTATTCCAAATGCACCTGAAGAAAAAATTAAAAGCAGTTCAAAAGCAAATAAAAAGAAACAGGAATTATCTGAAAGTTCTGCAGAGGAGTCAACAAATAATGATTCTTCAGAAAAGGAAGAGGAATAATTATGGCTTCAGGTTCTATTGTTAAAAATGTTGTTGAATACATTGTTTCTCAGATTGTAGAAGATCCTAAATCTGTAAAAGTAGATATTGCAGATTCTGATGATGAAAATGTTTCAATTGAGGTTAGAACTTCACCTGATGACATGGGTAGAGTCATAGGTAAGCGTGGAAGGGTAGCTAGAGCAATTCGCACTGTAGCACAAGCCGCAGCAGATGAAGAAGGACTACAATCAAGCGTCGAATTTATTGACTAATAATAATCTCTTTTATATTGGCAAATTAGGAAAACCTCATTCACTAAAAGGTTTTCAGTATATAAACATCGAGATTTTTTTTAGAAATCAAAAAATAAACAATATTGAATTAAGAGTAGGTAATGATTACTTAATTGTCGATAAATTTAAAACCCATCTTAAAGATAGAAATCTAATAAAATTTGTAAATTTTGATTCTATTGAATCTATACAAAATTTACGAGATGCAGATGTGTATATTTCAAAAAATTTAATCAACAAATTTATTGACGAAAATAACCTTCCATGGCCAGGTTTCTTTAAAGGTTCAGAAATAACTCATGATGGTAAAGTACTTACTAGTTTTCAATATTTAAATAAAATGATTTTTTGTAATGTGGAAGGTATAGACGATTTTCCTATTCCGTATAATGACGACTTTTTTACATATAAAAATGGAAATTTAGAACTAATTAATGATGACTTAACTACACAACCATTCAAAAATTAATTTACTATATTTGTCTTCTACCATATTTTCTGGATGCCATTGAATTCCTACTGCTTCCCAGTCGTTAGTTGTTTCGATTCCTTCCACAACTCCATCAGGTGATTTAGCAGTTATTTTTAAGTCACTACCTAGTTTGTTAATTCCCTGATGGTGGATTGAATTTACACTGATTTTTTCTTCTCCAACTAAAGAATACAGTCTTGAATTTCTATCTATCTGAATGTCATGTATGTGTGATCTTGCATCATCGAACGGCCTATCATGATCAATATCAGTAAATCCTGCTTCATGTAAATCTTGATATAGTGTTCCTTCCTTGTAAACATTTAATAATTGATTACCTCTACAAATAGCAAGTGTTTTAATCATGTTTTCTTCAGCTGATTTAAAAAGTTTTAACTCCGTTGAATCTCTTTTATCTGAAATTCTTGATGTTTTATCACCTATGTCTTGTCCATATACATTGGGATTTATATCACCACCACCTGAAACAATAAGTCCATCAAAGTTCGAAATATCAATATCATTCAAATTATTTTGAGGACCAATAATTACCGCTGTACATCCATAACTATTGCATAAATCAACAAAATCATTATTAATAACTACACATGGAATATTACCCGGGGCCATATCGACATTTTTAATGCCAGTTGAAATTCCAATTAATTTATTCACAGCTAAATATACATTGAACTTCTACGCATACATTTAGAGGCAAACTTTTTACACCTACTGCTGACCTTGTTGCTTTCTCTGTAAAGTAATTTGTTAATTTATCAGTAAAACCATTTAAGACCTTTGCATGATCTTCAAAAGTCTCATCAGCATTAACAAACCCTACAACATTCAAAGGCTGAATTTTTTTAATATCTGTATTTGCTTGCAAAGTTGATAAAGTCAGTTCAGCACATAAAGCTGCTGCTTGATAAGCATCGTCTATAGAAATGTCACTAGGAACTTTACCAATATATTTCTTGTTATCACTAATTGGAACGTGTCCCGAAGTGAAAATTAGGTTTCCAGATTTTTTGTAAGTAACATAGTTCCCAATAGCTTTAGGAGGTACTGGTAATTCTTCATTCATTTTTTAGAGTAGTTCCTTAATTAAATCGACAACTCTATTTGAGTAACCCCACTCATTGTCATACCAACATACAACTTTTAAATGATTGTTGTCTAAAAGTTGAGTTGACGAGGCATCATATATGCTTGAGTGAGGATTATTAAGAATGTCGGTTGATACAAGTGGAATTTCTGAATACTCCAAAATACCTTTTAGTTGGCCATCAGAAGCTTTTTTAATGGCATTATTTACTTCTTCAATAGTTACATTTTTTTCAAGTTCAACAACTAAGTCAACAACACTACCATCAGGAACGGGAACTCGCATTGCCATACCATCAAGTTTTCCATCTAGTTCAGGAAGAACCATACCTACTGCTTTAGCTGCTCCAGTAGAGGTTGGGATAATATTTTGAGTAGCACTTCTACCTCTTCTGAAATCACTATGTGTAGTTTCAGCTAGTGCTTGATCATTGGTGTAGGCATGAATTGTAGTCATCAATCCTGACTTAATACCAAAATTGTCATTAAGAACTTTAGCAATAGGGGCTAGGCAATTTGTAGTACATGAAGCATTTGAAACAATTTTATCATCATCATTTAAGTCATTATTGTTTACGCCCAAGACAATTGTTGCATCTATTTCATCTTTAGGCGGAACGGTAAGTAGAACTTTTTTTGCCCCTGCTTCAATATGCATATTGAGTGACTCATTGTCTCTAAATATTCCAGTAGATTCAATGACTACGTCGACATGGTGCTCTTTCCAAGGTAAATCTTTAGGATTTTTTATTGATATAAGTTCAATAGTTCTCTCATTTACTTTTAATTTATTACCTTCTACTGACACATCTGCATCTAAAACACCCATTACTGAATCATGCTTTAGTAAATAAGCTAAATTTTCATAGTTTCCTAAATCATTAATAGCTACAACATTCAATGGTGAATTGTTTTCAATTATAATTCTTAGTATTGATCTTCCGATTCTTCCAAATCCATTAATTGCAATATTTCCCATAGTTACTCCATATCCAATTTTTTTAAAGTATCAATTATTCGTGCTGCATATCCCCATCCATTATCAAACCAAATAATTAATTTAATTTTTTTATTATTAATTCCCATTGTGGCTAGACCATCTACTAGACCAGAAAGTGTGCTTCTGACTACATCGGAAGAAACAATAGGATCATAAGTAATACCTATTATGTCTTTTAAAGTATTCTTAGACATATCTTCTATCAGATCATTTATTTCTTGAATAGATGTTTCCTTATCTAAGTCAATGGTTAAGTCAACAGTACTACCATCAGGAACGGGAACTGTCATAGACGATGAAGCTATTTTATTTTTAAATTCGGGAAGTACCTCAACTATTACATCAGAAGATTTTGTAATACTAGGTATGATATTTTCCCCAGCTGCTCTATTTAATCTAAATCCCTCTCCAGCAACATCTGCCAGCCTATTGGAATTTGAGTATCCATGTACTGTTGTTAAGAAGGCTCGCTTAACTCCAACTTGTTCATGTAGATGCTTCAATATTGGTGCGACAGCATTCGCAGTATTAGATCCTAACGAAAAGGAATTATCTGTAAAATCAACATTTTCATCATTTGCTCCGGGAATATATATTTGTACATCACCAAATTTCATGGGTGTAGAGGCTATTAAGACTTTTTTACAACCTTTATTGATGTGTCCTTGAATCTCATCCACCATTTGAGGTTTACCAGTAGCAAGAATTACAACATCGGTATTTAAAGATTTCCAATCTGCCTCTGTTGAATCTTTCCAATTATTGAAAAGAACTTCTTTTCCGTTAACAATGATTCCATTGTCAGATTCTTCAATTGTTGCGTCTAGCTTTCCATAGATGGAATCATACTTAAGAAGGTAAATAAGATTTTTCTTGTCAGCTGTATCTGAGATTGAAACTATGTTTATTTCGTCATTTGAAATAGATTGTCTAAATAAATCTCTACCTATTCTTCCAAATCCTAAAAGTGAAATTTTTGTCATTTATATTCCTAATAATTATTTTTTTAACATCTTGTTACAATCAAGTAATAATATAGCTTAAAAAAGTAGTTTATGATAAATATAACTAAAAATATCAATGATCTTATATTTGGCGATATTCCTACTAGTGAATTAGTTGAAGAGTCACATCAAAAAAAAATAGAGTACTTTGGTAATTCTATAACTTACAGTCCTAAAGTTTTTATTCCACTAACAACTATGTGTAGAGACAAATGTGCTTATTGTACCTTTGTAAAATCTCCTAATGATGGTGGTGAATACTTATCAATAAATGATGTAATTAGTATTGCTAAAGCTGGAGATGCTATAGGTTGCTATGAGGCACTTTTTACTCTAGGTGATAAACCAGAGATAAGGTGGAAAGCCGCAAAAGATCAGCTAAATGATTTAGGATTTGAATCAACTCACCAGTATCTAATCAATTGTATGAAAGAAGTTAATAAAACTTTTAATATTCTTCCACATGCTAATCCAGGATTGATGTCTAAGCAGGAAATCAGTGATTTAAAACTCCACTCACCTTCGGGTGGCGTGATGATTGAAAGTTTCTCAAAAGACATTTACTCAAAAGGAAGACCGCATTATAAAACAACAACTAAATATGTTGATTTAAGATTAGAAACACTAAACAACGCTCTAGAAGTTAGATACCCGATGACAACAGGTTTACTATTAGGACTAACCGAAACCAAAGATGAGCTCATAAATGATATTGAGCAAATAATAAATGTATCAAAAAATAATCCAGCTATTCAGGAAATAATATTACAGAATTTTAGAGCGAAATTTAATACATTGATGAGAAACAATGCTGAAGTAACAAATGATTTGTATTTGAGGATAATAGCTACAACTAGAATTTTTGTTCCGGGTCATATTTCAATCCAGGTTCCACCAAATCTTTCACCTGATATAACCCTATTTTTAAAAAGTGGAATAAATGATTTAGGCGGTATTTCACCTTTAACTATCGACTGGGTTAATCCAGATCATTTATGGCCAGATTTAGAAAAATTAAACTCTGAAGTTATAAATTCAAATCAAATATTAAAAAAAAGGCTCCCTGTATATCCCCGATTTATCGAAAAAGAATGGTTAAATGAAGCAATGTTTGAAAAAATTAATAATATTATTGATACTGACGGTTATCCGAGGGAAAATAATGAGTAAAAATATTTCATACTTGAGAATACGACCTTGTGATAATGACAATGAAATATATTTAAACTCTAGAAAGAATGAGGGAACATCAGCATTCCTAATTAAAGAAGATACCGTTGTTGATATTGAATTAATTCACAGTAAAGAGTTTCAAACTGTATCTAGTAATCTTGAGATTGATAGTGATATGTGGATTGTCAATGACGATAACTGGAAAACGTATAAAAACTCAGATAGTAAAAGACTTATATATAAATATTCAGAATCTCGTGAAATTGCTCTTGAAATAATTGATAGATTAAATCCTGGTTTTGTTTTAATAAAAAATGTAAGTGATATTTCTTTTTTCAAATCAATAAAAACCAAAAATAAATTTTTAATTAGTAGTTATGCTGATTCAATAGAAGAAGCTTTATTGTTGTCTAATGAACAAATTGATGACCTCTTACTAAGAGATTGGAGTTTAGAACAAATATTAGAACTCCAAAATCACGTTGATTTTAGCTATTACGAGAGAACTGTCTTATCACCCCATTTTTCTATTGATGAAGCCAGAGGGGCCTTTGATTCAAAAAGATATTTTAGGTACCTTAATGCAAAAGATGTAAGAGGTTATAGGCGAGTAAAAACTGAATGGTCTCCTGGTAGTGGGCTTCCTTTGCATAAATTAGATGATTTTGAACATAATAATATTTCCCAATTTCATGATGAAGAATTTGATGAGATTATTCAAAAAATTAACAATTCAGAGATGATCAATAAAGATGATTTATTTAAGTTATTCAAAACATCTGGTACAAAATTAAATTATATTGTAGAAGTTGCTAACAAGCTAAACCTTGAAAAAAATGGAAATAAAGTAAGTTTTGTTAAAAACAGAAATATTAATTACACAAATCAATGTTATTACAAATGTGGCTTTTGTGGATTCTCAAAAGGGCCGAATAGTTTAAATTTGAAGGAGAAACCTTATTCTATTGATATTCCAGAGATTGTTGACAGGTCAGTAGAAGCCTACGAAATGGGTGCTAGTGAGGTTTGCCTTCAGGGTGGTATTCATCCTGAATATACTGGCGAATTTTATATGTCTATGATTCAGGAAATAAAAAATGCAGTACCCGATTTACATATACATGGATTTACACCTTTAGAAATATGGCAAGGTGCAGAAACTATTAACACTCCAGTAGACGAATACTTGAAGATGCTTAGGGATGCAGGTTTAAATACACTTCCTGGAACTGCAGCTGAAATTCTTGACGACAGGGTTAGGAAATATTTATGTCCAGATAAAATAACCACTTCGCAATGGGCTTATGTTATGGAAGTTGCTCACAGTTTAGGAATCAAATCTACTGCAACAATTATGTTTGGACATATTGATGATATTAAATCTTGGGTGAATCATTTTAATTTAATAAGAGATATCCAATCAACTACAGGAGGTTTTACAGAGGTTGTTCCTCTTCCTTTTGTACATATGGGTTCACCAATATACCTACAGGGTAAAAGCATGCCTGGACCCACATGGGATGAAGTAGTACTCATTCATGCCCTTGCAAGAATATTTTTTCATAACAGCATAGACAATATACAAGCAAGTTGGGTTAAGTTAGGACATGATGGTGCAGGAAAACTTTTACATGCAGGAGTTAATGACCTTGGGGGAACATTAATAAATGAAAATATTAGTCGTGCTTCAGGTGCAGATCACGGTCAAGAAACAACTAAAGATCAGTTTATTGAGATAATATCAAATGAAAATAAAATACCCTTGTTAAGAAATACACTATATACAGATTTTAAAAAAATGGAAAAAGCACACATTAAAAATGAATAAATATCAAGTAATTACACTTTTTCCTGATTTGATTGATGAATGGAAAAAAGTTGGAATAATTAATCAAGCTCTAAAAAATAATTTAATTGAAATTTCTACTGTTAACCTTCGTGATTTTGGAATAGGGGAATACAAGCAAGTAGATGACTCACCTTACGGGGGAGGTCCCGGTATGGTTTTAATGCCAGAGCCTTTGGATAATGCAATTTTACAAAATGAAGCTAAAAAAAATGTTTTCCTTACACCTTCTGGACAACAATTAAACGAAAATTTAATACAAGAGCTTCTTAATTATGATTCCCTTAATTTAATTTGTGGTAGGTATGAAGGTTTTGATCAGCGAGTAATTGATATGCACTCCGATTATGAAGTATCAATAGGTCATTCCGTTGTTTCAGGTGGCGAAATACCAGCATTGTATCTTTTAGAAGCTATTTTAAGAAGAATTCCTAATGTATTAGGAAATCCTGAATCATTAACTAATGAAACTTTTGTTAATAATCAAAAAGATTTTCCCGTATATACACGTCCAGAAACCTATAAAGAATATAAAGTACCAGACGTACTTCTCTCGGGAAATCACAAAGAAATAGACAATTGGAAAAAGAATAATTTAAAAGACATATAAACTGTATTTACTTATATAATTCTTCCTTGGAGTGAATATGGATTTAATAAAAAATATTGAAAAATCGTACATTAAAGATGAGTTACCTTCATTTAAATCAGGAGACACCGTCAAAGTTAATGTTAAAGTTTCAGAAGGAAATAGGGAAAGAATTCAAACCTTTGAAGGTGTGATAATTGCTGTTAATGGTGTTGGAGTTAATAAATCAATTACGGTTAGAAAACTCTCCTTTGGAGTTGGTGTTGAAAGAATCTTTCCTGTTCATGCTCCTATAGTTGACTCAATCGAAGTAATTAGAAAAGGTAAAGTTAGACGTTCAAAACTATATTACTTGAGAGATAGAGTTGGTAAATCTGCAAAAATTAAAGAAGATCGTAACTAATTAATTAGAATAAAATTATTATTCGAAAATTTATTAAAACACTGTTAACTATTTTTGTAGCAATATTAGCTGCTACATTTGTTAGAACATTTATAATTCAAATATATTTTATACCTTCATCTTCTATGGAGCCAACCTTAGAAATAAATGATAGGGTACTTGTTTTAAAAGATGCATTAACTCCAATTAATATTGAAAGTGGAGATATAGTTATTTTTTACAATCCTGAGATTCCCTACTCTCAAGACTTTTTAGAAGAATATTATCAAGCTCTTCAAATATGGAATTTAAACTCAAGTGATTCAATACTTAATACAGCAATAATAAAAAGAGTAGTTGGTGTTGGAGGTGATATTGTAAACATCGAAAAAGATGGAAAAGTTTTTGTGAACGGTAAACAATTTATAGTTTTAAACATCGAAGAATCTAATTACTTTCAAAATCAGACATATACTGTTCCAGAAAATGAATTTTTTGTTTTAGGAGATAATAGAATAAATAGCCAAGATTCAAGATATATTGGAACTGTGCCTACAAGAAATATTATTGGAAAAGCTTCTTATGTAATATTTCCTTTTGATAATTATAAAAAATTAAATGATTGAAGATAAAATTTGGGAAGCTGATCCTAGCAAATACATAATTGGCTCTGATGAAGTTGGCAGAGGCTGTTTTGCTGGACCAATAGCTGCTGCTGCAGTTAAAATTAACCATTCACATCTCCATTTATTAAAAGAAGTAAGAGATTCAAAAAAACTTTCTGCAAAAAAAAGATCTGAAATTTTATGTATTGTCAAGGAAAGTGATATCGAATATTCTTATTCTTCGTATGATAATAAATTCATTGATATTTATGGTATTAAAACTGCAAATGAAAAAGTATTAGAAGAATCTATAGGTTCTATATATGAAACTGGTGATGCAGTTTATGTTGACCATTTTAAAATCAAAAAATATAATGCAGTTTCCGTAATTAGAGGAGAAGATAACTGCAGAGCAATTGCGCTCGCTAGCATTGTCGCAAAAGTTATAAGAGATGAGTATATGATTGATATTTCAAAATCTTATGCGGAGTATCATTTTGAAAATAATAAAGGTTACGGTACTAAAGCTCATCGCCAGGCTATAAGTAAATATGGATTATCTGATATTCATAGAAAATCATTTAATTTAACGCCCAAATAAGAACAGCAACTGTAAGTATCAAAGCAGCTACGATATTTACATAATCAGTTTTGTTAGCTTTATATTCTCTATTTGGATTAAATCCCATACATACATTCTAAGTTATTTTGTATTAAACTTCTAAATATGGTTCTTGAATCTAATAACGAAAATGAAATTAAATTTATACAATTTAATGATGAAAGTTCTCTAAATGCAATCGGTTCAGAAGATTGGAGTTCATTGATCACTCAAATCGATGAATTTGAAGAAAGTGATCTAAAATATCTTGTCATTAAACATGTAAATGGAAACTATTCAGCTGGAGCACAATTAGGTGAAAATATTAATGCATTAATGGACGACGTTTCTGCTGCTGCACTTAGATTATGGAATTGTAAAAAACCTGTAATATCACTTGTTGATGGAATTGCTGCTGGGGCAGGTTCAAATATGATGCTCTTAAGTGATTTTATTATTGCTACTCCTGAAACAAGATTTATAGAAGTTTTTGTAAGAAGGGGATTAGTAGTTGACTTTGGAGGGTCTTGGGTTCTTCCTAGAATCATTGGTATTCAAAAAGCAAAAGAATTGATGATGACTTCTAATGAAATAAGTGGAGACGAATTAAACAATTTAGGCGTACTTTATAAGATGACTAGTGCAGACAATATTGATTCTGAATTTAATAATCTTATTGAAAAATTAAATAATCAAAGTTTTATCTCAATTTGTATGGTTAAACAGCAAATTAGAGACGGTCTTGATTTAACTTTTGAACAATCTTTACAGAATGAAACAGATAATCAAAATAGTAGATTTTTACATTCTGATGCTGCAGAGGGCATGGTTGCCTTTTTAGATAAAAGAAAACCCCAATATAAAAATACATTAGATGAATAAAATAATTGTATAAATATTCATATATTTGTATATTTATGCAATAATTTTAACTTAAGAAAACGGAGGTTTACTAAGTGAACACTAAAAAATCACTCCTATTAATTATTGCTCTTGCATTAGTTGCAGCTGCCTGTGGTGGCGGATCAGCAACTCCTTGTGATGAAGTAGAAATTACAACAGGAGAAAATGGATTACCTGATCTTGATGGATGTGAGTTTACATTTGCTGTTGAGAATGCGTATTTACCATTTAATTATATTGATGCAGCTGACGGCGAAGCAAAAGGTTGGGATTATGATGTCTTTAACCACATGGCAGAGTTAATGAATTTCGTGCCGGTTTACGTACCAGCAGCTTGGGATGGTATGATTCAAGCAGTTTCTGATGGTCAATTTATGATCGCAGGTGACGGAATCACCATAACAGCTGAAAGAGACGAAATCATTGACTTCTCTAACGGATATATTAATTTAGCTCAAAGAGTACTTGTTGCAGTCGGAAATGATGATATTACAAGTATTGAAGATCTAAAAGGTGGAGATTATACAGTAGCTACTCAAAAAGGTACTACAAACTATGAGTTTGCAGTTGCTGAGCTAGGTGAAGACAAAGTTAAAGCATATGATGACTTTAATTTTGCTATTCAAGCTGTAATCTCAGGCGATGCAGATGCATCAATTATTGATGAAACTGCAGGCCTTGGATACATGGGAGCTAATAAAGATCAAGTAAAACTAGTTGGCGGAGATTTAACCTCTGAACAACTCGGTTTTGCATTTCCTAACGGAAGCCCATTAGTAGATGTAGTCAATCAAGGATTAGAAGCAATGGAAGCAAGCGGAAAACTTGCAGAAATTAATGCTAAATTCTTCTCACCAGATTTTGCTGTAACATATGATGATATAGCAGAGTGTGATGAAAACATTCCTGAGGAATATTTACCAGAGGATTGTGAAGTATAAGTAAGTTTCTTATTTATATTTAAATTTGTAATAGGCACGGAAATCCGTGCCTATTGCTTTAATATAGGAAAATAATGAAAATAAAGAATCTATTAAAACCGGACAACTGGTGGATTTTAATTTTAAGTGGCGTAATTGCTTATATGGTTTATGTTATTTTTTCAAATCCTGAATACAACAAGGCATTTAACTTTATTCTTCCAGGACTTACAATAACTTTTCTTTCAACAATTATTTCTTTTATTGTTGCTATATTTCTTGGTCTTGTATCTGGAATTGGCAGGATATCTAAAAATAAATATGCAAGAACGATTTCTAGGACATATATCGAATTTATAAGAGGTGTCCCAGTTTTAATTTTAATATTTACCATTGCATTTGTAGTAGTTGTAAGAGGTGCTGAGTTATTTAATATTAATAATGGTAATGTTCCAATGCTTGTTCGTGCAATAATCGCGTTATCTGTTTTTTATGGTGCCTACATAGCTGAAGTTTTTCGTGCTGGTATTGAATCAGTCCACGCAGGGCAAAGAGAAGGTGGGGCTTCTTTGGGTTTGTCAGATAGACAAATTATGCGATATATTGTTTTACCACAAGCTTTTAGAAACATGCTTCCTGCCCTTGGTAATGATTTCATATCTATGATGAAGGATTCCTCACTACTTTCTGTATTAGCTGTAGAAGATCTAACTTATAGGGGCCGATTATATTCTGGCAGCACCTTTAGATTTGCAGAAACCTATCTAGTTCTTACAGTCTTATATTTGATTATTACACTTATATTGTCAGGCTTACAAAGAAAGCTAGAAAAAAGACTTGAATCTCACTAATAAAAAATATCAAGAAAAAATTGTTAGAGAATATTTATCATTTTTAAATAAAGTTAAGGGATATTCTGCACATACTGTAACTTCATATAAATACGACATTCTTCAATACTTTGAACTTAATCAAGAAATAGGTGAATTTTCAAATTATTTAAAATTATTAAGTAGAAAAAATTATGCTAAATCAACAATTAATAGAAAAATTACATCAGTAAAAACATTTTTAAAATGGGCATCTAAGATGGATTATTTTGATGCAACGCTTATACAACCCGTAACAAGCCTTAAATCTGAAAAAAAATTACCAACTATCTTAAGTTCTTCATATATCAATACGCTACTGGATGAATTACCTTTTCAAACCACAAAAGAAATTAGAGATAAAGCAATTTTAGAATTGATGTATTCATCTGGTTTAAGAGTAAGTGAGGTAGCTAATTTAAGAATACAAAATTTAAAAGCGAATAAATCAATAAAAGTCGTTGGAAAAGGTAGCAAGGAAAGAGTATTGCCAATTACTGCAAGGGCTGGAAAAGCTATTAATAAATATCTTGAACTTGGGAGAATCGAGTTAGCGAATGAGCAATCATTAGATTATATGTTCTTGGGAATAAGGGGTGGTCAATTAAGCGATAGGGAGATTAGAAGAATAGTGAATCTTCGAGTTGGTACATTTCCACATAGCTTAAGGCACACCTTTGCAACACACCTACTAGAAGGTGGAGCAGATTTAAGGGTTGTTCAAGAACTTTTGGGTCATAATGATCCAACTACTACTCAAATCTACACACATGTATCAAAAAAACAACTTAAAGAAAAGTATAAACAATCTCATCCTAGGGGTTGAATAATATCAAATAGATATTAGAATTTTATAGAAATTAGACACCATATTTACAAGTTTCCTTGGTGAACGAAAGTTTGGAAACCGCATATGCAAGGAATATGGGATGAAATAACCAAAGGAGAAATTATGTCAACGTCGATGAAAGACTTGCTTGAAGCAGGTGTTCATTTTGGCCATCAAACACAAAGATGGAATCCAAAAATGGATAAATATATTTACAGTGCTAAAAGCGGAATTCACATTCTAGATTTACGAATTACCTACGAAGCAATTGAGAAATCACAGGATTATATCCAAAAACTTGTAGCTAATAGTGGAAAAGTACTTTTTGTGGGAACTAAACCGCAAGCTCAAAAAGTTATTGAAGATCAAGCAATTAGAGCCGATATGCCTTATGTTAACTTTAGGTGGTTGGGCGGAATGCTTACTAACTTTAAAACTATTATAAAAAGAGTTGTTTATCTTAAAGAATTAATGGCACTTGAATCATCTGGTGAAATCAATGCATATACAAAATCTGAAAGATTAAAAATAAGACGAGAAATAGAAAAACTTAATAAGTCCATAGGTGGAATAGTGAACTTGAATAAATTACCAGACGCGTTATTCGTTGTTGACTTAGCAAATGAATCAACAGCTATTACAGAAGCAAAAAAATTAGGTATACCAGTCATTGGATTGGCAGATTCAAATGTTGACCCAGAGGGAGTAGAAATAGTTATCCCAGGAAATGATGACGCTATAAGATCAATAGAGTTAATTACCTTAGCTATTGCTGATGCTTGTTTGAAGGGATCAGGAAAAAGGAAAGAAGTAGAAAATAAGGAGAATAGTTAATGTCGATTTCAGCTAGTGATGTAAAAAAATTACGTGATATGACTGGTGCAGGAATGATGGATGCTAAAAAAGCTCTTTCTGATAACGATGGTGATTATGACAAAGCAGTTAAATCGTTAAGAGAAAAAGGATTAGCTGATTCAAAAAAACGTGCTGGCAAAGAAGCGAACCAAGGAACTATAGGAGATTACATTCACTACCAACAAGGTAGGGCAGTTTCTGGTGTTTTGGTAGAGTTAGCTTGTGAAACAGATTTTGTAGCTAAGTCAGATGAGTTTAAAAATGTTGCTAAACAAGTAGCTATGCACATTGCCGCTTCAAAACCAGAATTTTTAAACATGGATGATGTTCCATCAGACAGAATTGATGATGAGAAAGACATTATACAAAAGCAATCTGAAAATGAAGGTAAGCCTAAAGATGTTATTTCTAAAATTGTAGAGGGTAAAATTTCTTCTTTTTACAAAGATTATGTACTGAATGAACAAACTTTTTGTAATCCCGAATTCTATGAAGGTAAAGTAGGCACAATGATTGAAGAACTTTCTGGAAAACTTGGAGAAAAAATATATATAAAAACCTTCTCAAGAATTGAAGTAGGTAGTTGAAGTGAGTAGGGTTCTACTAAAACTTTCTGGAGAATCCTTTGCTAATCCTGAAACTAACTTTGGTATCCAGCCAGACATTATTGAAAGAATTGCTTCAGAGATAACACATGCAAACAAAGAAGGTATTCAAATAGGAGTTGTTGTAGGTGGAGGAAATTTCTTTCGAGGGGTTCAAGAATCAGCCAAAAATATGGCTCAAGCAAATGCAGATTATATGGGTATGCTAGCAACCGTAATTAATGCAGTTGCTTTAAAAGATGCGCTAGATAAGAATGGAACTCAGACTAGGGTCCAATCTGCAATAACTATGACTGCTGTTGCTGAACCATATATTCGTTTAAGAGCAATTAGACATCTAGAAAAGGGGAGAGTTGTTATTTTTGCTGCTGGTACTGGCAACCCTTATTTTACAACAGACACCGCTGCTTCTTTACGTGCAGCAGAAATTGATGCAGATGTAATGCTCAAATCAACAAGGGTTGATGGTGTTTATGATATGGATCCAGAAAAAGATAAATCAGCCACAAAATATGATGAAATATCTTACAAAGAAGTTGTATCAAGTAAATTAAAAGTTATGGACCTTACAGCTATTACTCTTTGTGAAGAAAATGAAATGCCTATAAGAGTATTTAACGGAACTAAAAATGATAATATATACAGTGCTTTAATTGGTGAAAAAGTTGGTACTTTAATAAAATAAAATTATGTCAGAAGCTCTTATAAAACAAATAGAAGAAAAGATGCTCACATCTATTAATCATCTCGTAGATGATTTTGCAACTATCAGAACTGGTAGGGCAAATCCCTCATTGGTTGATAAGTTAAATGTAGAATATTACGGTACAAAAACTCCTCTTCAACAACTTGCAACAATTTCTGTTCCAGATCCTAAATTATTAGTTATACAACCATTTGATAAATCTGCATTGGAAGAAATAGAAAAATCAATAATGAATGCAGATATAGGATTAAATCCAGCTAATGATGGAGAGGTAATAAGAATTCCTATACCTCCATTATCTGAAGAGAGAAGAAAAGAATTAGGAAAGTTAGCATCAAAATTTTCTGAAGATGCAAAAGTATCCGTTAGGACTCATAGAAGATATGGAATTGATGAAATTTCTAAATTAAAAGATGATCATTCTGCTGATGAAATTAAGCGATTAGAATCAAAAGTACAGGAATTAACAGATAATTTTGTTAATAAAGTTGATGAGCTACTTTTGGTGAAGCAGAATGAATTACTTGAGGTTTAGAAAATTAT
>CABYTP010000014.1 GCA_902521955.1 uncultured Candidatus Actinomarina sp.
ATAATTCGTTTTTAAAATAATTTCGATTTATTAATAAAAGAATTATTGGCAATATTGATATTGGCCAATTATCTAAATAGTCATAAATTATTGATGGCCTTAAGTATCCAAATAAAAATAGTGATACTTGAATTGCAATTATGAAATAAAAAATATTTCTAAATGTTGTTTGATAATTATTCAATTAGAGCCGGAGAGGGGATTTGAACCCCTGACCTGCCGCTTACAAGGCGGCTGCTCTGCCACTGAGCTACTCCGGCGAACATTAAAATAATAGCAAAGAGAGAAATGAATAAATCTATTTTTTTATAAATATTTGGTGCATAGCAATTGCAGCAGCTACTGAAGCATTCAAAGATTCCATACTCTTGGACATATCTATTTGTGCAACAAGATCAAGTTTTTTTTGAATTTCTAAACTAATCCCATTTTGCTCTGATCCTAAAACAAGGGCTATTTTTTGATCAACTAAATTTATTTCCTTAATTTTATTTTTAGAACTCATGTCCAAACCAATAGTCCAATAATTATTAGATTTTATTTTTTTTAAAAGCGAAAAAATAGAATTATATAAAACAATATCTATATATTCCATTCCTCCAGAAGCTATTGTAAAAGTCCTTTCAGTAATTTTTACAGATCTTTTCTTTGGAATAAAAACTGTTTCAAAGCCGAATGCTGCTGCACTTCTAACTATTGCTCCAAAATTGTTTGTATCCTGAATATGATCAAGAATTAGTATCTTGTTTTTTAATGTCTGTTCAAAATTTGTTTCATTATAAATTTTTTTTTCTTCACAAATTCCAACTATGTTATGTCTACTGTGAAAATTCCATCTACTTGAATCTTTTACTACTTCAATTTCAATATTTTTTTTTCGGAGCACCTCTAGTAATTTTTTATATTTACTTGAAGTATTGTTATGCGATTCTAAAAAATAAACCTTTTTGACTCGATTAATGCTTAAAGCAGCTTCGAGAGCATTTACGCCTTCAACTATCTGACCAACGCCATCCACTTTCAATCCCATCTTCAATAATTATCCCAATACTTTCAATATCTTTTCTCATATTATCTGCTGATTCGTATTCTTTTTTTTCTCTTAACTCTTGTCTTAATGCTATAAAGTTTGACATTGAAGAATCCATGTTGGTAAATTTAATATTATATTTAATGAAAAATTCTTTAAATATTTCTTCATTTTGACTTTTATCTTTAGTTATAAAAACAAATCCTAAAGTTTCAAATATATATTTAATTGTAGATCTAATTTTTAATGTTTTTTCTTTGTTTTTATTTTCACTTATCTTCATATAATCAAACATTTCTCCAATAAATTTTGGTGTATTTAAATCATCATTCATAGATTCTTCAAAAATGTTTAGTAAATGTTTATCTATTGGTTCGGAAGTAGCATCTCCAATAAAATTAATAATATTTTTAAAAGTTTTGTCAGACTCATTCAAAAGCTCCTCTGAAAACTCTTGTGGTTTCCTATAATTTGCTCTTAAGAAAAAATACCTAATTGTATTGCCATCAAATATATTAATGTAGTCGATTAGTAATTTGATATTTCCTTCAGATTTTGACATTTTCTTTCCTGAAAGATTTACCATTCCATTATGAAGCCAAAAATTTACAAATTTTTTATTAAATGCTGCTTCAGATTGTGCTCGTTCATTTTCATGATGTGGAAAAATTAAATCATTTCCACCACAATGAATATCAATTCCTTGATCTCCAAACAAACCGTGAATCATAGCTGAACACTCTATGTGCCAACCTGGTCGTCCTAATCCCCAAGGCGATTCCCAACTTGGCTCATTTTCTTTTGCAAATTTCCATAATGCAAAATCCTCATTATTTTTTTTATCTTCTACTAAATCCACTCTTGTTCCACTAATTAAATCTTCAAGTGATCTTCCTGATAGCTCTAAGTAGTTATCATACTTACTGATATCAAAGTAAACCCCTGAGCTCGATTGGTAAGCAATTTCTTTTTCTTCAAGTAATTTTATTAGCTCTATAATTTCCTCAATGGATTCTGTAGCCTTTGGTTCGTGATTTGGTATTTTACAATTTAGTGCTGAATATGCTTCATTGAACTCTTTTGAAACCTTTGTAGTAAGTTCATTGTGAGTAACGCCTTGTTCAATTGATTTTTCTATAATCTTGTCATCAATGTCAGTAATATTTCTAGCAAAAACAACTTCTTTTCCTGTGTAATTTAAATATCGAACTAAGAAATCAAATACAACCGCTGATCGACCATGGCCAATATGTGGTGATGACTGTACAGTTGGCCCACATAGGTAAATCTTCACTTCTTTAGATGCAAAATCAGCGAACTCTTCAGATTTTGTGAGGGTATTATATAGTTTAAGCATTTGTAAGTGAGATTATTACTTGGCAAGAAGAAGCAGATTGATTTCCTATAATTCCTAGATTGTCAGTAGTTTTTCCTTTTATGTTTATTCTTGATGAATTTATCTCTAATAAGTTTGCAAGATTTTCAACAATCTTATCTCTATTTTTAGATACATTTATAACCTGTGAGATAAAGATTATATCTAAATTATTAATTTTTAAAGATGGATATTCAATCACAGATAATACTTTTTCAAGTATTTTTAAACTGCTTATGTTTTCTGGTGTTTTTGAATTTGAGGGAAAATAGTACCCTAAATCTTTTTTTCCAACCGCTCCCAAAAGTGCATCACAAAGAGCATGAAGAATAATATCTCCATCAGAGTGAGCTTCAAAACCTACTCCATCAAGTTTAAGTCCAGCTAAATATAGTTCTGAATCTTCAGAGTGCTTATGTATATCAAAACCTATGCCGACTAACATATTTACCTTATCTAAGATGTTTAATTTTGATTATAAACCGTCTTCAGGGTCTTCTTCTGGTAGATGTTGATTAATTTTTTCAATCGCAGTTTCCTCATCTACATTAAGAGCGCAGGCAATTTCACTTGATAAAGTTGTTCGTGCTTTTGCAAGCATACGCTTTAATGCCGGTGATATACCTTTATTTATTTGAGCATGGGTAAGATCACGAACTACTTCAGCCACTTGAATTACGTCTCCAGATGTCATTTTTTCTGTAAGGACTTTGTACCACCTACTCCAATTAGTCCCAGCTTCTTCAGGTTTTTCTTTAAATATTGGATAAACTTTTTTAGAAACTGCATTTTTTGAAATAACTGGCCTTATTACTTCGTCAACACTTTCAACAGGAACCATTACTAATAATCCATCTGTTAAGACCTCTATTTCAAAATATTGTATTCTTTTTGACTTAGGTTCTCCATCAACAAGAATCTCAACATTTTTATTTACTTTTCTTATAACCTTTGCAGCTCCATGGTGTGGGTGAACTACAAATTGATTAGGTTTATATTTGTCTTTTGGAAGTTTTTTTGTTTTAGTTGCCATAGGTTACAACACTAATACAGATATAAAAATACTTAATGCCCATTTATATACGAAAAGCCAATGTTTTTGAGCAGGGTGTCAAAATAATCTCGAAGTTGCTGGGCTCTACCTCTTCCAATACCTTCAATTTCGTAAAGCTTTTCAGGTGAGGCTGATAAGAGTTTTGGCAATGTTTTGAATTTTTGAATTATAGAATCATGAAGGTTCTCTGGTAAATTGGGTAGTCTTGCAAGGACTCTATAACCTTTAGAAGTAGATAAGTCATCAAGAGGTAATTTACCTAAAACTGAACCTAAGTAATCAATATCATTTAACTGTTCATAAGATTGACGTGAAATTTCATCAATTGCTTTTACAATGTTCCTATATTTTTTTGGTGGCAAGTGGTCTTTTAATACAAGATTTAAAGTATTTGTTACACCAGACTCTAAGGAGTCTATCTGAATTAAAACAAGACCTGCCTCCCCACCTAAACGTAAAGCTTCAGATCTTACTTGTTTTGCTAATCGAGTCAGGAGCTCTCCCCTTTGAATTACTTCAAGTACTTGTTGGTTACTTAATGAGTTTTCAATTTCAAGCTCACCTAGTTCAGCAACAGCATCATCAAATCTTCTTCTCATTCTATCTACTGACTGCAATGACTCATTAACTCGACCTAAAATTACTGAGGGTTCTTCTAGCTCAGTAGTCTCTGAATTAGTAAAAACCTTAACTAAGGAAGATTCTTCAGAAACAGTAATTACTGTTAAATTTGTCTCTTCTGCAGTTCTTTCGGCAGTCCTGTGCCTTGTGCCAGTTTGCGTAGTACTTAATGTGTCTGAAGGGTTTAAATGAACATTGGCCTTTAAAATTTTTGTTACAAATTCATCAACGATTATTGCACCATCCATCTTTGCTAACTCACTAAGCATTTCTGGAGAGTATTCACAATTAATTAAATCGACTCCTCCAGAAGATATTTTCTCTAACTTAGCTGATGAACCTATAACAATTAATGCTCCGGACTTTTTATCCGCAATTAGATCAACACCAATTCTTAAAGGCTCTCCAGGTAATAATTGTGTTAATTCACTGTTGTTGTTTTGCATAATATCTCTTTTATATATGAGTGATTTTTTTATTTGAATGTTACTGTATTATTTGTTTATTAGATATTAATTTGTAATTTATGGAAAAAATAGAATGTAAAAGTTGTTCAGCAATTGTTGACAAAGAATTAGAGTTTTGCTCCAGCTGTGGAGATTGGCTGGGATTAAGTCTTAAAGATATGGAGAGTAAAGATTCCAATCAGAGTGAGAAAATTGAAAGGACTAAGCGAGCCCCTGAACAATTATTAAATAAACCACTGTCTACTTATGGAGCAACACCTTTGCCTTCAAGGAAAGAGGTACCTGGAATGAGAGCGGTTTTCTTTCTTACCGTATTAATTCCTGCAATTGCTTTAGCTAGCTACCTTTATAATTCAAATATTGCTGAGGAGGTAGTTGAGGAAACAAAAATCATACAACAATCTACCACATCTACCACTTCAACAACTGTTGTAAGCGTATTGCAAAAACAATATCCAATAAGTTGTTCCGCCTCAAGTTCTTATAGCAATGGTGATGGGTGGTCATGCGAAAATCTATATGATGGTGATAAATCTACATGGCAAGACAACAGCTTAGCTTGCAAAGATGGGTGGATTGAATTTAATTTTGCAAAAGAATTGTATATTGAATTTTTAGTTTTTCAAAACGTAGAAGATTCAAAATCATTTACAAGAAATCATAAAGTTAGAGATATTTTAATTACAACTAATGACAGTCAATTTAGTTTGGATAAAGAGCTGGAAAATGATAATACTTCTCAATGGATAGATGTTAATGCGACGACATCTTACATGAAAATTGATATTTTGAGTGCATATCCTGGGGAAGAAATTTCTGGAAGCCAGCCATTTGAAGAATGTGCAATTCAAGAAATAACTTTCTACGGAAGAGGCTAGCTTAATTCACCTTTTCTATACGGTTGTCCAACTTTTTGAGGCATTCTTAATTTCTGACTAGCAGATGAAAGAACTATTAATGTTGTTAAATGTGGTGTGAAGTAGACAAATTCACTAGGTACTGTCTCGGAGTTTAAAAACCAAATTAAAAATCCAATACTAAGTGCAATCGATATTGATGAATTTATATATTTCTTTTCAATTAACTGTTTAATTGCAAATATAAATAAGATTAACGAAATTAATATCAGCAATCCGTGGACTGCATCATCTGATCTTAATTGGAGTGCATCCGCATAGCCAAACAAGCCGGAACCCATGAATATACCAAAAGGTCTATAGTTTCCAAAAATCATTGAAGCAAGACCAATAAATCCTCTTCCTGCAGTTTGACCCTCCCTGTAAATTCCTGAACTTTCTAAAACTAAATATGCACCAGCTAAACCTGCAAAACCACCAGAAATCATCACACCAATATATTTCATAAGATAAACATTTACACCTAAAGATTCACTTCCGGTTGGAAGCTCTCCAACACTTCTCATCTGTAAGCCAAATGGAGTAGACCACAAAACCCACGCAGCAACTGGTATTAAAACCAAGGCAAATATAGATATATAGGACAAATTAGAAGTTGCTCCAAGTAGTAAACCAGCTATATCTGAAATAAAAGGGTAATTTAAATCCTGTAAATATCCAAATAAACTGGGTGTGTCTGCACCTCCAGATAGGTAGGGAAGAGTAAAGTCACCAACGTCTCCATCGATTCTAGGAGATTGAGTCGAGCTCTGAGTGGGCTGATCTGCATAAGCTACAACATTTAAAAATCTAGCTACTCCAGCAGCAAGAATATTAATTGCTACACCTGACACTATATGATCTACCTGAAAAGTAACGGTACCAACTGCATGGATTAAACCAAAAAGTGCACCACCTAATATACCAGCCAAGATTCCATACCATGGTCCGTATAACCAAGCTGCCCATGCACCAAACCAGGTGCCCATAATCATCATTCCTTCGAGTCCGATATTTACAATACCGGTCCTCTCAGAAAACATACCTCCAAGACCTGCAAGGCAAATAGGTATTGCGAGTCTGATTGCAGCCCCAAAAGTTCCACTTGTAGTTAATTGATCATATTTATCCATTTGTGCAATAAGTACAATGAAAACAATCGGAAGAATTATTAAATAATGTTTTTTAACAAAATTAATCATCGGCAACAACCTTGGACGCTTCTTTAATTTGCCTATTTGTGACATACCTTTTAACTACTTCATAAGCTACAACAACAGTTAACACTATTACTGCCTGCATAATTTTTTCAATTTCTTTTGGAACGTCTTTCAAATCAAGTATTTGAGCAGACCTCTCAAGAAAAGAAAGTAAAATTGCTCCAAGTGCCATACCAACTGGATGATTTCTTCCGAGAAGAGCTACTGTGATTCCAGCAAAACCTAGCCCAGAAGGAAAGTCTGTTGTATATTTAAAGAAATAACCTGTTAGAGGAGCTATACCAACGAAACCAGCAAAAGCACCTGATATCATCATTGCTAAAATAGTCAATCTGGCAGGATTTGCACCACTAAACTTTGCGGCCATAGGACTCGAACCAGTGGCACGTAAATCAAAACCTAAAGAAGTTTTCCATACAATCCAGTAATATAAAAGCCCTATAAAAACTGCACCAATTATAAATCCATGAAGATTTGGCAAATCTTCTATTCCTAGAAATGCATTTAATGATGGGATTCTTGCGGTCTCTGGAAGTAAATCAGTTTGTGGTGCTGTAGTTGAAAGTTCGACTTTTTCAAAAAATATATTTGCAAGTAAATAAGCGATGATTCCAGTTCCAATATAGTTGAGCATGATCGTAGAAATTACCTCATGAACTCCCTTTTTTACCTTTAAGTATCCAGCTATTGCTGCCCAGAATGCAGAAGATATAACAGCTACAAAGATAATTAAAGTGATGTGCAAAAATGAAGGAAGGGCGACTGCTGCTCCAAGAGCAGCTGAAAGCAAAGCACCCATTAGGTATTGGGACTCTACACCAATATTAAATAAGCCCATCTTAAATCCAACTGCCACTGCTACAGCAGAGATATATAAAGGCACAGATCTGTTAAGTATTGAAACTATTGATTTACCTGTTTTTCCATAGTCGTACATTATTTTGAAAGTTTCTATAGGGTCTTCTCCAATTAAATAAAGCATGATTGTAGACAAACCAAAAGCAACAATTATTGCGAAAACTGGTGCTAGCAAAGTTGTTAACTTTAAAGATAATTTCATGTCTTAAGTCCTGTCATGTAACTGCCTAATATTTCCGGAGTTGCATTCTCTGGATCTAGTTCCTTTACAAAGCTTCCTTCATATATGACATATATTCTGTCAGATAAACCAATTAACTCGTCAAGATCTGCAGAAATTAAAAGAACTCCTAGACCATCATCTCTTGCATCTCTTAATTTATTCCAAATAAGAGACTGAGCACCAATATCTATACCTCTTGTTGGTTGTGAAGCTATCAGAAGACTTGGTTTATTTTCTATTTCTCTTCCTACAACGAATTTCTGCTGATTGCCACCTGAAAGTGCTAATGCAAGGGTATTGTTTCCAGGAGTTCTAACATCAAAGTTTTCAATAACTATATTGGAATTTTTTGAAGCTTCGTTAAATTTAATATTTGAATATCTTGACTTATATTTAGTTGATGATTGTTTTCCAAGAATAACATTTTCAGAAAGGGATACATCCATTAATAATCCTTGCGACTGTCTATCTTCAGGTATGAAACTGAGCCCTGACTCTCTTCTGTCCCTTGTACTCAAGTCATTGATTGTTGTCTCACCTAAAATTATTTCACCAGATTCAATTGGATAAACTCCTAATATTGATTCGGCTAGCTCTCTTTGTCCATTACCCTCTACACCTGCAATACCAACGACCTCGCCTTGATTTATTGAAAAATTAATATTTTTAAATGCACTTCTTCCGTTTTCAGTTTCTGCTGTTAAATTTTTAATTGTAAGTGCTTTATCTTGTTTAGAGTTTTTTTCTCTTTTTGGTGGGGTTGGAAGGTTTTGTCCAATCATCATTTCTGCTAAATCAGTTTTTGATACTGTACTTGCGTCAACAGTATCTATGTGCTTCCCGCCTCGCATAACGGATATCTCATCAGCAATTTCTAAAACTTCATCTAACTTATGGGAGATAAAAATTATTGTTACTCCACTATCTTTAAGATTTTTAAGGTTATTAAATAATTCACTAACTTCTTGTGGTACCAGTACCGCTGTTGGTTCATCAAGGATAAGGATTTTTGCTCCCCTAAATAAAACCTTTATAATCTCTACCCTTTGTTTTTCCCCAACCCCAAGCTCATCGATCATAGATTGGGTATTTAGTGGCATCGAGTATTTTTCAGTAATTTCATTTATTTCATCTTTATATTTTGATTTGTTAAGAACCTTGAGTGATGCTCTGTCCATACCAAGAATGACGCTTTCTAATACCGATAAATTGTCGGCAAGCATAAAGTGCTGATGCACCATTCCTATTCCTTCTGAAATTGCGTCTTTAGGAGAGGAAAAATTGACTTCATTATCAAAAATTTTTATTGATCCAAAATCTTGTTTTAACATTCCATAAAGTATTTTCATCAATGTGGACTTACCAGCACCGTTTTCACCAACTATTGCATGTATAGTGCCTTCTTGTATCTTAAGATTAATTTCATCATTAGCTTTAACTCCTGGAAATGATTTTGAAATATTTGATAAGTCAATTGCTAATGTCATGTTTTTTAAATTTTATTGTAAAAGTAAAGTCCCAAGCTTTTATGTCTCGGGACTTTTACTTTAATTCCTATTACGGAGCAGCAGGTACTTCTATGTCCCCACTGATAATTTGTGCTTTATAAGCCTCAATATCAGAAACAATATCATCAATCCAACCACCTGTGGTTGAGTATCCAACACCATCTACTGATAAGTCAAATACAGTTACGCCTCCGGCAAATGAGCCGTCAACAACTGCTTTGATTGTGTTATAAACTGCAACATCAACTCTTTTAATCATTGATGTAAGAATATATGGTGCCAATTCTGCTGATACAGTCTTAGCTTGATCTGCGTCAACACCAATTGCCCAAACTTTTGTTCCAGTAGAATCTGAAACTTCTTTTGCAGCTTCAAATAAACCGTTACCAGCACCACCAGCTGCATGATAAATAATATCAGCGCCTTCTTCGTATTGTGCTAATGCGATTTCTTTTGCTTTTGCAGCATCGTTAAATCCTCCAAAGTCAGGTGGATAAGTAACATACTTCACGTCTACTGTACAAGCAGCACATGATGCAGCTACACCAGCTACGAAACCAGCTTCGAATTTTTGAATTAATGGAAATTCAACACCGCCGATAAAACCAATTTTATTAGTTGTGGTTTTAAGTCCTGCAGCTACACCTACAAGATAAGATCCTTGCTCTTCAGCAAAAACCATTCCTGAAACGTTAGCTGGGTCAACAGCAGAGTCAATAATTCCAAAGGCAGTATCTGGGTAAGCTGTTGCTACTTCTGTCATTGCATCTGCAAATAAGAAACCAACACCAATAATTAGATCTTTTCCTTCATCAGCTAGTAATGTTAGAAGTTCCGGTCTATTCTCTCCACCTTCATTAGGCTCAAGATCTATTCCATCAACTCCAAGTTCAGCGATTGCTCTTTCTAAACCGGCATATGCCATGTCATTGAAAGATAAGTCTCCTCGTCCACCAATGTCATAAACAACACCTACACTCGCGGTTGGACCGGCAGTAGTTGTTGGTGCAGCAGTTGTAGCTGGTGAATCAAGAGATTCTTCCGTCGCTTCTTCTGCTTCATCAACTGTATCTTCTGCGGTATCAGATCCTCCGCAAGCAGTAATTAATAAGGCAAATACCATAAATAGTATTAGCCATTTTGACTTCATTCGAGTCACTTTTACTCCTTGTTCAACTAGTTGAAGGTATATAAAAATACCTATACGAAATATATATTAGACAAATATTTTTTTATAAGCTTGATTGTTAAGCAAGTTTTTGAGTTGAATTTGACAAATAATTAAGATTCTGAATCTGCAAAGTCAACAGGAGGCTCTTCAGGAGCTTCGACGGGTTCAAATGTAAGTGATTTTTCTTCGCTGTTTAGAGATACAACAATAGTAGAACCAGCTTTATATTTACCCATTAATAATTCTTCAGACAAGGGATCTTCTAAGAGTCTTTGAATTGATCTTCTTAATGGTCTTGCTCCAAATTCTTTGTCGTATCCTTCGGTTGCGAGATATTCTTTTGCTTCATCAGAAAGCACAATCTCAAGATCTGAATTCTTAAGCTGCTCATGAACTCTATCCAGCATGAGATCAACAATTTCTTTAACCTCATCCAGCGTAAGCTCATGAAACACAATTGTTTCATCAATTCTGTTCAAAAACTCTGGTTTAAAATATCTTTTAAGTTCTTCCCCAACTTTAGATTTCATTTTTTCGTAGTTATCTATGTCAGACAAATTACTAAATCCAATATTCTTTGTTATATCTTTAGTTCCTAGATTGGAAGTCATAATAATAATTGTATTTTTGAAATCTACTGTTCTACCTTGCGCATCTGTAAGTCTTCCATCTTCAAGAATTTGCAATAAAGTATTAAATACATCTGGATGAGCTTTTTCAACTTCATCTAATAAAACAATACTGAATGGTTTTCTTCTTACTGCTTCAGTAAGTTGTCCTCCCTCATCATATCCTACATAGCCAGGAGGTGAACCAATTAGTCTACTTACTGTATGCTTTTCCATATATTCAGACATATCAATCTGAATTAAAGAATCCTCATCACCAAATAGGAACTCCGCAAGAGCTTTAGCTGTTTCAGTTTTCCCAACACCTGAAGGACCTAAGAAAATGAAAGAACCTGAAGGTCTTTTTGGATCTTTTAGACCGGATCTTGTTCTTCTAATAGCTTTAGAGACAGCGGTTATTGCTTCTTCTTGTCCAATGATTCTTTTGTGGAGTTCATTTTCCATTTCAAGCAGTCTTGCAGTTTCTTCTTGTGTAAGTCGATGAACAGGTATTCCAGTCCATTGAGCCAAAACTTCTGCAATTTCTTCCTCGTCAATTACCATTTCAATGTCTGATACTTCACTCGAGGAAACCATAGAAACTTCATCAAGTAATAACTTTTCTTGATCACGAATCTGTGCTGCTTTTTCATAAAGTTGAGATTGTACAGCATCTATTTTTTGCTCTCTTAGATTTTTCAACTTGTCTGCAACTTCTTGTTTTTCAGGTTCAAGTGGTTTTTTATATACTCTCATTCTACTTCCAGCTTCATCAATAAGGTCTATTGCTTTATCTGGTAAAAATCTATCTGAGATGTATCTGTCTGCCATATTTACAGCTGAAGCTATGGCTTGATCTGTAAATCTAACTCCATGATGAACTTCGTATCTGTCTTTAAGTCCATCTAAAATCTCTATTGCATCTGAAAGATTAGGTTCATCAACTTGTACTGATTGAAATCTTCTTTCTAATGCAGCATCTTTTTCAAAATGTTTTCTAAATTCTTCAAGAGTTGTAGCGCCAATAGTCTGTAATTCACCTCTAGCCAACATAGGTTTTAATATTGATGCTGCATCAATTGCGCCTTCAGCAGCACCAGCTCCAACTAACGTGTGTATTTCATCGATAAACAGTACGATATCTCCCCTAGTTTTAATTTCTTTCAATACTTTTTTTAATCTCTCTTCAAAGTCTCCACGATATCTTGATCCTGCAACGAGTGCTGAAAGATCTAGGGTGTAAATTTGTTTTCCTTCAAGGGTAACTGGCACATCTCCCGAAATGACTTTTTGAGCTAAGCCTTCAACTATTGCTGTTTTTCCTACTCCTGGCTCACCGATTAATACTGGATTGTTTTTTGTTCTTCTAGACAGTATCTGCATTACTCTTTCTATCTCAGTAGTTCTTCCAATAACTGGGTCAAGCTTGCCCTCTTTTGCCATCCTTGTTAAATTTCTTCCGAATTGATCTAAAATAGCTGAACCAGTTCCAGATCCTGGTCTTTCCCTACCGCCAGTCGAAGCAGATTGCTGTTTTTTACTTTCTCCAGAGGAAGAGATTAATTTTATAACTGTCTGCCTTACTTGAGAAAGTTCTGCACCAAGCTTTTTAAGCACTTGTGCAGCTACTCCTTCACCTTCTCTGATAAGACCAAGTAAAATATGTTCAGTTCCAATGTAATTATGACCAAGTTGTAATGCTTCTCTTAAGGAAAGTTCTAATACTTTTTTTGCTCTAGGGGTGAATGGAATATGACCACTAGGTGACTGTTGACCTTCACCAATTATTTCTACTACTTCGGATCTTACACTTTCAATATTGATACTTAATTCTTCTAAGGCTTTAGCTGCGTGTCCTTCACCTTCTTGAATTAAACCAAGTAAAATATGCTCCGTACCAATGTAATTATGGTTTAACCTTCTTGCTTCTTCTTGAGCTAGGACGACTACTCTTCTAGCTCTATCTGTAAATCTTTCAAACATAGTTATATGTTAATAACTATCCGTTTATACACTTAAATGAAAATTACAAGTATTTATACATTTATCGTATTCTTTGTATATGGAAAGTAATGAAATAAAAAAAATAATCCCATTTGATGACCTCTGGGATAATTTAAATAGCTTAGAAAATAGGCTCCTACAAATTTCAAGTTCAGAAAATGAGTACTTATCTACTATTTCCCAATATTTGATTACAGCTGGAGGAAAAAGATTTAGACCAATTATTTCACTTCTTTCTGGAAAATTTGGTGATGAGAAAAAAAATATAAAAAAAATAATTGATGCTGGAGTAGCTGTTGAACTTATTCATATTGGAAGCTTATATCACGATGATGTAATGGATAATGCTACTACTAGAAGGGGTGTTGAAAGCACTAACTCAAAATGGAATTCAACTCTATCAATACTTGCTGGAGACTATCTTTTAGCAAGATCTTCTGAACTCGCTGCTGAGGAATTAGGTTTAGAGTCGGTAAAACTTCTTGCATCGACTTACGCTGAACTTGTCGAAGGTCAAACTAAAGAATTAAATTTAGCTTTTGATATGGACCACTCAATAGAAGATTATTTAAAAGTAATTGAGGGTAAAACTGCTAGTCTCATCAGAACAAGTGCAAAACTTGGAGCACTTGCTAGTAATGCTGATAATGAAATTGTAGATGCGATAAGTAATTGGGGATGGTACTGCGGAATTATATTTCAAATCTCCGATGACATATTAGATCTCACCTCTGACTCGGAAACCCTTGGAAAGCCGACTGGTAACGATATCATCGAAGGAACGTATACTTTGCCAGTTCTTATTGCCCTAGAATCAGATAAGGGTAAATATCAAGAACTAATTAATTCCGTTCACGAAGGTAAAAGTAATATTGAATCTTTATTAAATGAATTTTCAAATAATAATATTATTGAAAAATCAAAAGATTTAATTTATAGTTACCACAGTAAAAGTGTTGAATCCATTTACAATCTTAAAAATCATGACCTGTTTCCTACTTTAGAAAATATAAACAATTACCTAATTAACAGAACTTCTTAATTCTCAGGTTTAATGTGTGGAAAAGCTATAACTTCCCTGATTGATTCATTATTAGTTAGCATCATAACAAAACGGTCAACACCAAATCCCAATCCTCCAGTTGGTGGAAGTCCATATTCTAGAGCTTCTATATAGTCTTCATCTTGCACATGAGCTTCTTCATCCCCTTCTGCCTTTTTAAGAGCTTGGGTTTTTAGTCTCTCTTCTTGGTCCCTTGGGTCAATTAGTTCAGAAAACCCATTAGCTAACTCACTTCCAAAAGCAAATAACTCAAACCTCTCAGTTACACCTTGCTTTTCTTTATTTTCCCTAGCAAAAGGAGAAACCTCTTTAGGATAGTCTGTAACAAATAGAGGGTTTAGTATTTCATGTTCGATATGATTTTCAAATAATTCAAATACAAACTCACCAATAGTTTTAGATTCAGTAGTTATGTTGTGTGTCTCTTCAAATTTTGTCTTTATATCATCAAGATTGGAATCATGAGATATTTCAACACTAAACTTTTTACTGACTAGCTCAAACATGCTTTTTCTTTCCCATGGAAAATTAAAATCAGCTGTTTTTCCAGCATATTTTACTTCGTATCCACTATCTAAATTTTCAATTATATACTGACACATATTTTCAACCATATTCATTACCCCATTGACATCTGTGTAAGCTTCGTAACTCTCCATCATCGTAAATTCTGGAGAATGTGTTAGATCAATACCCTCATTTCTAAATACTTTTCCTAATTCAAATACTTTTTCAAAACCTCCGATAACGAGTCGTTTTAGATATAACTCTGGAGCAATCCTTAAATACATATCAATACCCATAGCATTGTGGTGGGTCAAGAAAGGTCGAGCAATTGCCCCTCCTGCCTTAGGTTGTAATGTTGGAGTTTCAACCTCTAAAAAGTTTTCAGATGTCATAAAAGTTCTAATTAGTTGTAAAACTGTAAACCTAGTTTTAATAGCATTTCTTGCACTATCGTTAACTACAAAATCTAAATATCTTTGCCTGAATCTAGTTTCTTTATCTTTTAATCCATGCCATTTTTCTGGAAAGTTTCTAAAGGATTTTGTCAAAAGAACAAAATTTTTTAATTCGATTGAGAGTTCTCCCTTTTTAGTTTTCATCACAGTACCTGATGCACCAGCAATATCTCCAACATCAACATTTGATAAATATTCTTGTAGTTCCTCGCTTAATAGTCCTTTGGTAGATACGAGTTGAATTTTTCCAGTTTCATCAGACAGGTCAAGAAAAGTTAGTTTACCAAAAGATCTAATACCTAATATTCTGCCTCTAACAGATACGCTTATATCTGTTTTAGCACCATCTTCAATATTGCTGTGATTTTGATGAAGCAAATTTATGTTGGTCGAATTTTTAAAACTAGTTGCGAATGATTCTAGATTACTAGATTTAATATTCTCTTCTTTCTCTTTTCTTAGAGAGTAGATTTCATTTTCAGATTTTGATAATTCACTCACACTAACAGCCTAATTATTTAAATTAAATATTTCTTCAAGACCAATTAATGTTAAATTCTCAACAAATTCAGAATTAATATTTAAAGCTGGATGGACAATACTGCTTAAGCCTCCTGTTATTATAATTTTTGGATTTACACCAATTTCTAATATAATCTTTTCAATCATTGAATCAATCATTGAAGCATGGCCAAGTATTAATCCACTTTGTATAGCTTCATATGTATTCTTACCAATTACATTTTTTGGAAGGTCAAGTTCTACTGACTTTAAGGAAGCAGTTTTTGAAGTTAGTGCTTCTAAACTAATTTTAATTCCAGGTGCTATGGAGCCACCAAGATATTCTTTATTTTTGTTTACTATATCAAATGTTGTTGCAGTCCCAAGATCAATAACAATAACGTTGTCAGAAGTTTTTATAAAACCAGCTACAGAGTTAGCAATTCTGTCTGGTCCCAGTTCTTTTGGATTATCAATATTGACTTTGAGTCCTGTTTTTACTCCTGGGCCAACAATTAGCGAGTCAACATTTGCGTATTTTTTAATTGCTTGACTTACATTTGTTGTGATCTGGGGAACAACAGAACAGATAATTGATCCTCTTAAATTTTTTTTCATCTCTTCAGTCATCTGAAAAGTTGAATTAAATAACGAAAGTAGCTCATCCGAAGTGTTTGTATCTCTTGTTGTAAACCTATAAGATTCCCAAACTCCATTAGAACCTATACCTACAGTTGTTTCTGTATTACCTATGTCAATCGCAATTATGTTACTCATTTCAAAATCTCTAAATTATCAATTAATCTTATATTTTCGATATAACCTGCAGTAATTAACAATAATTTCTCTGAATTTTTATCTGGTGCTTTAAAGGAATTATCATCTACAGCATCCAAATAATCATATTTTATCCCTAACTTTCCAAATAAAGATTTTCCATAGCTAATAGATTGTGAAATTGAATTACAATCCTGATAAAAGTTTTTTGTGTTTAGAAGTATTTTATATATATTTGAGGCATTCTCTTTTGCTTCGTCAGTTAAAAGCAAATTTCGACTACTCATGGCTAGTCCGCTTTTCTCTCGTATTAATTTTCCTTCATATATTTGTATATTCAATTTAAATTTTTTAACCATTTCCTTAATTAAGAAAAGTTGTTGAGCATCTTTCTTTCCAAATACTGCTGCAGAGGGGTTAACTAGTTCAAATAATCTATTTACAACTGTGAGAACGCCGTCAAAATGTCCTTCTCTAAATTTTCCTTCATATAGAATTCCAATCGGGCCAGCATTTATTTCTCTGATGGTCTTATTGGGGTATATGTAACTTTCGTCTGGTATAAATACATAATCAACATTAGACTTTTCAAGTAATTTTATATCTTTTTCAATATCAATCGGATAGTTGTCAAAATCTTGACTGTCGTTAAATTGCTTTCTGTTGACAAATATTGAAACAATAGTTTTTGAGTGAGGAGTCTGTTTTGCATGCTCAATGAGAGAAATATGTCCATTGTGTAATGAACCCATTGTGGGGATGAAGCATGTATCTTCTGAATATATATCTTTATTTATTTCATGAATAATCTTTGTCATATCGTGCCCTAGTTTTGGTGCCCGTAATTATATTTTTATACTACCTATCCTGATAACTTTTTGATTAGAAATATTAAATTTACTTTTCTCAATTTCCCTATCTAAAACTTCGTAAAGCGGAGCAATAACAAACAATCTGTTTTTCCATTCTTTATGAGGAATAGTAAGGATTTCGTCATTTATTTCTTGTCCGTTAAAAAATATAATATCGATATCTATAATTCTTGGACCAAATCTAAAGGTTGCTTCCCTTCCAATTTTTTTCTCAATATCCTTTATATTTTTTAGAAGGCTTTCAGCTTCGTCGAAATAAGAAACCTCAACGACTATATTAAGAAAATTATCTTGCTTTTGATATAAAAGAGGTTCGGTTTCATAAATTGAAGATATTTTTTTAATTCTTAAAATTTTTGATAATTCTTTTAAAGCTAATTTCAGATTATTTTCTCTATTTCCTATGTTGGAGCCAAGAGAAAGATAGATACTACTTAAGTTGTTCATGGTAAGTTACAGAAATATTTTCTGTTCTATTACTTAGAGAGGTTTCAGGTTTATGAATAGTAATTTCTACATATTTCAAACTGAAAGATTCTAAATTTGAATATTTTTCAATAATATATTTTCCAATTTCCTGAGATAAAGTTTCTATTAAATCAAAAGATTCATTTTGAACTAATGCAATTGAATCATCAACTAGATTCTCGTAATTAATTGTATTATCAATAGTGTCTTCACTGAATTTTTCAAGTGTTATAAAAATGTCTATTAGAAATTTTTGTTCATTATTTTTTTCACTTTGATAGATACCGTGTTTGCCAAATGCTTCAATACCAGTGATATTTATGTCAAAAGACATAAGTTAAACAGATGGAATTAATGCTATTGCTTTTGGTGATAAGGGTTTCTCTAGTATTTTTTCGAGAATAGTTCTAGAAAGTATTGGATCATCTAAAAGTTTTGAATATATTAAATATCCTGCAAGAATTCCAGGTACTTCTTCATCTAAATACTCTCTATGTATTAGTAGTTTTCTTTCTTTATCTGAAAGAGCTTCATTAATAGCTTCAAAAATTATATTCAGAGATTCTGTAGGTACATCTTCACTCAAGGGATAGTGGTACGTTCTAAAACCAACTTCTTGGTAGTTTTTTAAATTAAAGTCAGTATCTAGAAGTGAAAATATAGCATTAATTCCTTGACTTTTAATCCACTGGATTTCTTCTTCTCGTCTAATTTTACGAGGAGTTAAGCCACCGCCACCTATACATTCAGAAACAGCTAGTTTTCCCTCTATAATCCAATGAAAGTCATTTGGTTTTAAGCCTGCCATATTTCCTTTCCATAAGCTATTAATATCTTACACTAATTACTAATTTGTAAGATGCAATCTTACGAACGTAACACCTGAATTAATACAGTGCTCAAATATTTCTTTATTGTTCATTTCTATTTTTTGAGTAAATTTTTTTCTGGAATATCCAACAACTACAGGTATCTCATCAACTAAATCTTTAATATTCATTAATAAATCAACCGAATCTTGTTCAAATTTTCCAAAACCTAATCCTGGATCGATAAAAATATTTTGTTTATTAATACCCTTATCAATTAATTGACTTACATTATGTTCTAAATGCTCTAAGACCTCTTTTAAATTGTTTCTATAATTCATCTTCTCATGCAGGTATTTTGACTCAGGGTGTCTATGTACAATTATCACATTACATTGATATTCAATTGCTTTTGTAATTAACTCTTCATTCTTGAATCCGTTGATATCGTTTAAAATTTTAAAATTATTTTTGAGTGCTAGTTCAGCAACAATAGGATTAGATGTATCAATTGATAATGAAAAGTTGCCCTTCACATTGCTTAAAAAATAATTCAGCCTGTTTAATTCATCTTGTGTAGCAACATTTTCATATCCTGGCTTTGAAGAGGCGCAACCAATATCTAAATTGCTAATATTATTTCTCCCAGCAAAATCTAGTAATTTACTTAATTTATTTTCTTTTTTAAAGAGGCCGTCTCCTGAAAATGAATCTGGAGTAATATTCACAATTCCTAAAATATTTTCGGAATGTTGAAGAAAAGTTTTATTTAATTCCAAAATTAATTATCTATTTAAAGTTTAGGAGAGCTTCATTTCTCAAGGTATGGTCTATTTCGTAAATACCCGTTGCAAATGTAGTAACCACATCTGTAAATGAATCTCCAATATTTAATAAACCAGAGCATGAATGGTTAGCATTAGTTCTTACGAACACTCCTCTAGGATTAAGAATCTCATCTATTTCAGTTGCGATATTTTTAGTTAACGATTCCTGAAGTGTTAAGTTGTTAGAAAGATGATGAACTAAATCATCAAATCGAGATATCCCAGCAATTTTTTTCTGAGGATACAGAGCTATGTCTACAGTGCCAAAAAAAGGAAGTAGATGGTGTTCACATAAGCTGACAAAATTAATTGCATTTAAATAAATAGGTTGATCATGTTCTACTTCTTGTAAATGTTTGAATATTTCTATAGCAGATGTTTTGTTAGATAGTTTTTCATCGAGTTGGCTTAGAAATTTTTTAGATAAATTTACAACTTCGTCTTCACTCTTATTGGTTTTAAGTTTAATAAACTCTGCAAGCGCATTCTCAATGTCAATTTTAGTTTGATTACTATCGTCCATTAGGCTAATTTTAAGCTTTTACCTGTTCCTGAAATTTTTACTTTTTTAATGCTTTTGAAAACCTCTGCGACCTCGTCCTTGTTCAGTGTTTCTTTTTCCATCAGCTGTTTTACCATTGCGTCCATTTGTTTTTTAAATTTTTTTAATATTTTACCTGCAATTACATGAGCATCATTTAAAAGATTACGTACTTCTTCATCTATTGAAGAAGCGACTTCATCAGAATAATCTTGTTGTCTTCCATAGTCTCTACCTAGAAAAACTTCATTTGAGCCTTTGCCATACAACATTGGACCTAATTTATCACTCATACCAAACTCCATTACCATTCTTCTAGCAATATCAGTTGCTTTTTCAATATCATTTGATGCACCAGTAGTAGGATCTGCAAATATTAACTCTTCTGCAACCCTCCCGCCCATTAACATTGCTAATCTATCTTTTAATTCTGCTTTTGAGGACAGATATTTTTCTCTATCCGGCAGTGCTTGAGTGTAACCCAAGGCTCTACCTCTAGGAATGATTGTAACTTTATGAATAGGATCTGCATTGGGAAGTGCCCAGCCAACAAGAGCATGTCCAGTCTCATGATAAGCAATTATCTTTTTTTCTTCTTCAGTCATAACTTGACTTTTCTTTTCTGGACCTGCCATAACTCTGTCAATAGAGTTTTCAATATCCACATTTCCAATAGTTTTTTTATCTTTTCTAGCTGCCAAAAGTGCAGCTTCGTTTAACAGGTTAGCTAGATCTGCACCTGTAAACCCAGGTGTTTGCTTAGCTAAAGTTTCAAAATTTATATTTTTAGCTAGGGGTTTATCCTTTGCATGAACTTTCAAAATTTGAGTTCTTCCTGATAAGTCAGGTCTACCAACAATTACTTGTCTATCAAATCGCCCTGGTCGTAATAATGCAGGATCTAGAACATCTGGTCTATTTGTTGCAGCCATTAATATGACACCTTGATTTGCTTCAAAACCATCCATTTCTACAAGCAGTTGATTTAAAGTTTGTTCTCTTTCATCATGTCCTCCACCAAGCCCAGCGCCTCTCATTCTTCCGACTGCGTCAATCTCATCAATAAAAATTATTGCAGGAGAATTCTCTTTAGCTTTCTTAAATAAATCACGAACCCTACTTGCTCCTACTCCAACAAACATCTCAACAAAGTCAGAACCAGAAATACTATAAAAGGGTGCCTCTGCTTCTCCTGCTACTGCTTTTGCAAGGAGTGTTTTACCAGTTCCGGGAGGACCAACTAAAAGTACTCCCTTTGGTATTTTTGCTCCAAGTTTATTAAATTTTTCAGGCGATTTTAAAAACTCTTTAATCTCCTCAAGTTCTTCTTTTGCTTCTTCAACACCTGCGACATCAGCAAATGTTACCTTCGGAGATTCTTCATCAAGCTCTTTGGCTTTTGATTTACCAAACTGCATAATTTGATTTCCATTTGACCTTACTTGAGAAAACATATAAAACATAAATGCTGCAAGAAATAACCAAGGAAGAAAAGCAAACAAATAATCTTGAAATCCTGCTGGTTCAGTATCTGTATTAAGAACTATGTCTTGATCTACAAGAATCTGAAATACCTCTCCTTCAAAACCTTCTGGATATTCAGTTTGATAAACCTTTTCATCATTAAACAATTTAAATTCAACGAGATTAGATTGTTCTTTTATTGTTGCCTCTGCAACGGAACCAGACTGTATATCATTTTTAAATACTGTAAATGATTTACTTTCAGGTGCATTTACAGATGCGTTATATTGCTGAACGCCAAAAAATATTAATAGGCCTAAGCCAACATAGAGGAAGAAAGACTTGTTGTTACTTTTTTTATTTTCTTGTTTCTTTTCCATCTTCTTAATTTAATACTGTTGAGTTTAAAAGCAATATAGAGATTTATGCCAAAACTGCTAGATAAGGGAGCTCTCTGTATTTGCCGTTGTAATCAAGTCCATATCCCACAACAAACTCAGGTCCAATTTCGAATCCGCTGTAATTAATTTCAATTGGATCTTGTGCGACTTCTTTTTTTACGAACATGGAAAAAACTTCAATACTTTTTGGGTTTCTTGATTCGAGTAGTTTTTTTAAATTTGAAAGTGTAAGACCGGTGTCGTAGATATCTTCAACAATTAGTACATTCTTGTCTGTAATATCATACTCCAAGTCTTTTACAATTTTGACTTGTCCCGTTGACTCCGAGCCGTAATAAGATTTGATGCTCATAAAATCAAAAGTTACGTCAAGATCAAGTTGCTTTGCTAGGTCACTTACAACAATAAAAGCACCTTTCAATATGCCAATTACAACAAGCTCTTCTCCTTTATATTTAGAGTTAATTTCACTTGCTAATTCAGATACTTTATTTTCTATCTCCTCTTGAGAAATTAAAACTTTAGAAATTTCCAACTGTACTCTTTTCTATTGAAGCTGTAATTATATTTATATTTTTAGTAGATTCAAACTCTTTTACTTTTACATTGTCACTCTTTCTTAACCCTGGAATCCAAATGACTTCATCATCTTTCTTTACTAAAGGCCAAACCTCTCTTAAAACATCTTGAATACCAGAAGACCTCAATACTTCTGAAACTTTTTGTTTTTTATTATCTAAAATTATGAAATCTCCAGGTAAGACTGACTCAAAACTTATTTGATTATTAGAAATATTTCGTAGAGCAAGTGACCAGTTGTTACGTGTCTCACTAGAATCGGTAGTCACGAATTGGAAATATCCAAATGAATTTGTATTCTGTTTAAATTTCCACTCTTCTTTATTTACAAACATTAAAAGACCCAGCTGTCGACTAACAATCCAGTTTTCAAAATAGCTAACTTGCTTACCAGAGGATAAGGCTTTGAACATATTTTTAATATCAGATGTTTGAAGTCCAGATTGTCCAACAAGTCGAGAAATAATCGATAGTAAATAATTAGTTTCAGAACTATTGTGTTTTAGCAAACAGGAAGGTACCTCAAAATACCCTGGGGCACACTTTATATATTTTGTTATCTCCGTATCTTCCTTAGTCCTTTCTTCTATTTCTAAAATTAGGTCTGTTATTTTATTGTTTAAATTTCCTGGAAATCTATTTTCAACTTCTGGAATTAGTTCATTTCTTATCCAATTTCTTGAAATACTATTATCAAAATTTGTAACATCATTTTGAAAATATATATCATTATCTTTCGCATATTCAATTATTTGTGATTTAGAAATATTAATCAGTGGCCTAATAATGTTGTTACGTTTCAATGCTATTGAAGTAAGGCCTTTTAATCTAGTCCCCCGTAATAAATTTATAAAAAATGTTTCAATTTTGTCATCTCTATGATGCGCTGTAACGAGAATTTCTTTTTCATCAATATCATTATTTAAAGCTTTATACCTAGCCTCTCTCATTAATGTTTCTGAAGAATCTATTTCTATGTCTGTTTCTATACATTTATGATTTAATTTTAAAATATCGGATAAAGCCTGAGCTGATTGCTTTAGTTCTTCAGATCCTTTTTGATTATGATTTATGAATACCGTTCTAAAGTTAAGTTTTAATTCATAAAATATATGTGTAAGAACAGCACTGTCAACTCCTCCACTAATAGCAATAACGTAGCGATCACTACTACTGGTAACTTCAGATACACTACTTTGAATATCAACCATTGGATGGGGAGTAAATTATTTTTCTATAACCTTATATCTTTTTCGGGTCACTTGGCGAAAGTATTGAATAATATTACCCAATATCACTAAAGTAGCAATTGCAACAGTTGTTGGAATTAAAAATCTATATGTCCATGCAACATCTTCGATTTGTTCAGGTGGCTCTTCAATAATAATCGCTGGTACTGGTAAATTTTCAGGTATAGGGTTATCTTCTCCATTATGATTATCTGCTAATAGGGGCACTGCAGGAGACATTAATAAAAATACACCCAATAAAAATGCAAACTTTTTCACAACATGAGAGTAGTGAAAGTTTTATAAAATATAAAGATTTTAAATAATTTCTTTTTCATAATTTTTAGATTTTAAACTTAAAGATTTATATTTAGTTGAAAATTATTTGAAAACTTTTCTAAGCCTTTGATGTTTATGTCTTTGGCTTGATAATCTCCAGTCTTCTTTGGAACTTCTACATCTGTTCTTAGTGTGGTCAAGTCTTTAAATAGCTGCAATAGTTTATAATTTTCACTAATAGTTTCTGAATGTCGTACTCCACCTCTCAGATTTGATTTCCAGATTTCAACGTTTTCATAAATTGCCTCTATATTTTTATATTTCTGTAAAAGCTCCGCTGCAGTTTTCTGTCCTATTCCTTTCATGCCAGGTATACCATCTGATGAATCCCCAGTTAAAGCCAGGAAATCAGGTATTTGCTCTGGGCTTACACCAAATTTTTCAAATACTCCATTTTCATTTGTAAAATTTTTATACCTCGTTGAGTACATTACGATCTTGTCTTTTTTTACACACTGCATCAAATCTTTGTCTAGTGATCCAATAATGATTTTATTAAACTGATTTTCAAATAACGTACAGACTGTTGCTATTCCATCATCCGCTTCATACTCTTTCATCGACAGGAGGGTGATACCAAGTAATTCCGTAACCTCTTCAGCCAATGGAAACTGTTGAAGTATTTCTGGATCAATATGATTACTTGATTTGTATTCGGAGAAGAGTTTATTTCTAAAAGACTCAACTGTCGAATCGAATGAAACGCAAAGATAATCGTTATTTTTTTTTAGAGACTGTAGGTGATTAATATACCCTTTTAGTGCTCCTACTTCTTTCCCTTTATTACTTTTTCTACTTGGGTATCCAAAGTGGGCCCTAAATAATTCATAAGTTCCATCAACTATGTAA
>CABYTP010000015.1 GCA_902521955.1 uncultured Candidatus Actinomarina sp.
ATTTTTCGATAGTTTCAGCTAAACGAGCTAAAGATGCTTCTTTCCCTAGTGAATGTATTGACTCAAACAAAGGCGGGCTTATTTTTGTCCCAGTGACTGCAACTCGTGTTGCCTGAAAACCTACTTTTGTTTTTAAGTCCAAATCTTTTAAAGTTTCTCTCATAATTGACTCTATATTTTCTAATGAAAAATCTTCTAAGTCTTTGAATTTTTCTCTAATATTTTCAAGATAACTTTGTGCCTCTGGTGAGTTTACTGAATCCCACTCTTCAGAATTAACTACAAAAGGTTCATCAAGTAAAAATAAAACCTGAGGGGTTAAGTCATTTAATGTTTCTATTCTTTCCTGAACAGAGGGTAAGATTTTACTCAATCTGTTTAATTCATCAGTGAAAAGGTTCCTACTAAGATCATTTTCGATTTGATTTATAGCTGTTTTTTCAAAATCTTCTTCATTGGTTGATCTAATATATAAACCATTTAACCAAAGTAGTTTTTTCTCATCGAATATTGCAGAATTAGGAAGTACATCTTTGAAATCAAATTTTTCAACTGCTAATTCAGAATCAAACTTTTCAAGATCATTTCCGGGTGACCAACCTAGTAAACATAGATAATTAAACATTGCTTCTTTAAGTATTCCTTTATCTCTAAAAGCTTCAACTGAAGTATCTCCATGACGTTTACTTAATTTTTTTCCATCGGGGCCAAAAAGTAAAGGAAGGTGGCAGAAGTCTGGAAGATCTGAATTTAAAGCTTGCATTATTAATATATGCTTTGGAGTAGAAGACAATATATCCTCTCCCCTAGCAATTATTGTTATTCCATAATCAATATCATCAATCGTTGAAGCAAGATGATATGTTGGTGACTTATCAGACCGTAATATCACGAAATCTTCTACATCTGATAAATTAAAAGACATGTCACCTCTAACATAGTCCTTAAATTCTATAGATCCATTATCTGGAACTTTAAATCTTACAGCACCGTCATCTTCATATGCAAGACCTTCTGATAGTAGCTGATCAGCCACTTCTTGATATCTATCAAAACGTAATGACTGCTTATATTCTCCATGAGATCCGCCTACATCGACTCCCTCATCCCAATCAATACCTAGCCATCTAAAATTTTGAATAATATCATTCTTGAATTCTTCCGTACTTCTTTCAGTGTCAGTGTCGTCTATTCTTACTAGAAATGTACCATTGTTTGCTTTTGCGTACAGCCAGTTAAAAAGTGCAGTTCTTGCGTTTCCTATATGTAGTTTGCCAGTAGGTGAAGGAGCAATTCTTAATTTCATCATTTTACAGTATTGATTAAAGTTCCAATTGTATCAATCTGAATTGTAATCTCATCACCGGGAACAACTTTAGAGACCCCCTCTGGCGTACCTGTAAGAATTACGTCACCTGGTAAAAGGGTCATAATGGAACTTACAAAACAAACAATGTCTTCAATTGAAAATATCATATCTCGAGTATTGCCATCTTGTTTAAGTTCACCATTCACAAAACATTTAATATTGAGTTCTGGGCTTTCTTCAAATTCTGTTTGTATAACTGGACCTAAAGGGCAGAATGTATCAAAACTTTTAGCTCTGGTGAAGTTGCCATTGAATGTACCATCTTGGCCTTGTAATACTCTCTCAGATAAATCATTGGCAATAGTAATTCCTAATATATGTTCTGACCAGTTATCTTTAGTTAAGTTTTTACTTATTTTCCCTATGACAATAGCTAACTCAGCTTCATGATCAACGTGTTGAGCTATTTGTGGATATATTATTGATTCGCCAGTTCCAATGACAGATGTAGAAGGCTTGTTAAAAAAAACTGGATTTCTAGGTGCACTATAGTCATGTACGCCTAACTCTACAGCATGCTTATGAAAATTCTTTGCAACACCAGTTACCTTACTTGGCAATACTGGAGATAAAAGTTGTATTTCATCGAGGTGATATTTTTCCTCAGTTGGTTCCCAAACTACAAGGGGTGAGCCTTCATATCTGAGCACTTGATCGTCAACTAATTCACCGTAGAATATATCTCCTTGAAATTTTGCTCTAACTATCTTCATTACCCAAGTGTATAAGTTTTATATTTTATCTTCTGAATTAGAGTTAAATAATTCTGCTAGGTGTAACCCAGGAATTTTCTCACCGCTACAGATTTTTAGTGTGTCCTTATCTAATTTGCCTAAATTATTTTCAGTAATTTCTAAAGTTTCAACAACTTTAACGACATCACTTTTTGTCGGCGCTCTTCCTGACATAGACGCTTGGTAGATAACCAAATTAGTAATTATCTTAGATATTAATTTACCCTTGTAGTGGTCAATCCATAAATGATTGAATTGCTTAATAAGCTTTAAAGCATAGCCGCTATCGGGACTTGGTATTGAGAACACTTCTTCTAATGGAGAGACCAGCTCACTTGTGTTGTGTTTTGATCCCAAAGATCTTGGAACTGGAAGATTAATATCCTTTTTTAAACCTTGGGTATCAGGAATAATATTAGGCTGTTGCGTCATGAGACCAATGTCAGATAATGGTGATAGTCAGCATCTATACCATTAACAATTGTTAAATATTTATCTCGTATCAAATTTGTTACATCTCCTGGAGAACCAGACCCAATATTTTCTCCATCTATTGAAACAACACCCACTACTTCGGTAGCTGTACCAGTAAAAAAGAGTTCATCAGCATCTTTTAAGTCCTCAATAGAAATATTTTTTTCCTCTAATGGAACGCTCAGTGATTGTGCAATTTCAATAACTGTTTTTCTTGTAATTCCCCCCAATGCACCTGTTTCAATTGGTGGTGTAGTTATTTTTCCATCTTTAATTAAAAATAAATTTTGACCACTGCCCTCTGCAACTACATCATTGTCTCCAAGCATAATTGCATCATCATAGCCACTATTAACAGCATCTATTTTTGCTAGAGTTGAGTTCATGTAGCCACCGACTCCTTTTGCATATGGTTTAAAACTTTGAGGGCTAATTCTTTTCCAATTTGATATGCAAACTTTAACACCCTTGTTTCCAGCATCATCCCCAAGATATGCACCCCAACTCCATGCTGCAACTGACACATACACTGGAACGTTTTGTGGCAAAAGCCCCATTTCTCCTTCTCCAAAAAATACAAGTGGCCTTATGTATGCAGAGGATAATTTATTAAGGTGTACAGAATCTTTTATTGCTTGTGTAATTTCTTCCTTTTGAAATGGGATAGGAAGACTGTAAGCATCTGCTGATTCATAAAGTCTATTGACGTGGTCACTTAGTCGAAATATAGAAGTGCCTATTTGTGAATCTCTAGCTCTAATTCCTTCAAAAACACCTGTTCCGTAATGTAAGGTATGTGACATAACACTGACATTTGCGTCCTCCCATTTAACGAATTCGCCATTAAGCCATATAAGTTCTGATTTTTCCATTATTAATAACAAATACTACACCTTTTTATAAATGAAGCTATAAAAAATACTATTATTCAACTGTGAAAAGATTTATTGCCTCAGGTTTTGGAGTAGGAATCATTTGGAGTGCTATTTTTGGTGACCAAAAAGGTGGTGGAACATTAGCACCATTTTTATTTACATTAATTATTTATTTTCTACAGCTAAATGTACTTGAATTATCCATTTTATTTATAGTTTTAGTTTTAATATACATTTTCGCTGTTGATGATCAAGATGCAGATGATGATCCAAGTTGGATAACATTAGATGAAATAGTAGGAATGAGCTTAGTTTCTATAGCCTCTCCATCTAGGTTACTGCCATTAATTGCTGGCTTTATTATCTTTCGTCTTAGTGACATACTAAAACAGCCTGGGTTTGTTAAAGAGCTAGAAAACTATCCTGGTAAGCTAGGTGTTCTCTATGATGACCTTGGCGCAGGGTTGATGGGTTTACTATCTGCAACAATTGTTAATCAGTTTATAAATCTAACTCTTTAGAAAGTAATTCTTTTGCTATGCCAGGGTTAACAGAACCTCCAGAGTTTTTTATTACTTGACCAACTAAAAATCCAACCAATTTGTCTTCACCTTCTTTTATTCTTTGAACTACATCTTCGCTATCATTGATAACATTTTTAACTAATTCAACAATTTTTTCTTCATTGTTTTCCTGATACAAATCATTATTAGTTGCAACTTCATCTATTGAAATATTTTTTTGCAACACTTCAGATAAAATAGTTTTGCCAGATGTAAAAGAAATTTTATTATCTTTTATCAAGCCTAAAATTTCTGAAAGAAGATCTGCAGAAAACCATTCTGGAGGAAAATTAATATCTAATTTTCTCATTTGACCTTGTAGTTCTCCAGTTATCCAATTGTAAGTAGTGGAGTGTTCTTTTGTGCTATCAAAAACGTCGAAGTAAAGATCTCTAATCCAATTGTCACTTTTTCCTAATATATTTGCCTGATCTAAATCTAAACCTGTTTCCATTAAATCATTTCTAATCTCACTTGGTAATTTAGGTAATTTATTTTTAATATCTTCAATAAAAATTTCACTCAGAATCATATTTGGGAGATCCGGATCAGAAAAATAACGATAGTCAGCACTACCTTCTTTTGATCTCATTGATGAAGTTAGTTCTTTTGCTTCGTCCCAATGCCTTGTTTCTTGAATAATTTCTTCTCCATCTAAATATGCTTTAGTTTGCCTTGATATTTCATAATCAATTGCTCTCTCAAGAGACCTGAGTGAGTTCATGTTTTTAATTTCAACTTTTGTTCCAAGTTCATTTGAGTCGTCCGGTGCAACTGAAATATTTGCATCGAATCTTAGATTACCTTTTTCTAATTTTCCTTCGCTTATGTTTAAATCAATGGACAACTGTCTTAGTTCTTCGATATAAGCTACTGCTTCTTTTGCGGATTCAATGACTGGTTTTGTGACTATTTCTACCAATGGTACACCTGAGCGGTTAAAATCTAATGCGGTACTTGTAGCGGAATCAATTCTTCCTGTTCCACTATGGGTTGACTTTCCTGTGTCTTCTTCCATATGTACTCGTTCAATCTCAACAGAATCTTTCTTGCCATCAAGAATAATTTCCAACTTTCCACTTTCTCCAACAGGTAAATCAAATTGTGATATTTGATAATTTTTAGGTAGGTCAGGATAAAAATAATTTTTTCTATGGAACATACCTTTTCTTGTTATTGTGCATCCAGTGGCCAAAGATAAAAGTGTTATATACTCAATAGCTTTTCCATTTGGTACCGGTAGTGCTCCAGGGAGGCCTATGCATGTAGGACATAAGCTAATATTTGGCTCATCAGTGTCAACCACTTTGCATCTGCAAAACATCTTTGTATTAGTATTTAATTCAATATGGGTTTCAATTCCTATTGTTGGCTTTAAGTCCATTATTTCTCCAAGCCTTTAGGAAAAGTATCAAAATCTACTTCCTTTTCAATAACTTCAGAAAAGTTCAGCAATGATAAATCAGTTAAGGGTTTGCTCATTAATTGAACACCTAAGGGAAGATTTTCTTTACTTAATCCTGTAGGAATACTTATTGCTGGTAATCCCGCCAGATTTGCAGGTATTGTGCATAAGTCAGACATGTACATTTCAAGAGGGTTACTGGTCTTTTCACCTGCTTTAAATGCTGCTGTAGGTGTGGTTGGTGAAATAAGATAATCAACATCATTAAAAATATTAGAAAATTCATCAATCATTTTTTTTCGAGCTCGCAGAGCTTTTCCATAGTATTCGTCGTAGTATCCGGCTGACAATGCATATGTACCAAGGAGAATTCTTCTTTTAACTTCGTCTCCAAAACCCTCGGCTCTAGTATTTTGCATCATTTCATAACTAGTTTTTCCTTCAACTCTTAAACCGTATCTAACACCATCAAATCTTGCTAAGTTTGCTGAGCATTCTGCAGGTGCAATCAAATAATAAATACTGATCGATAATTTTATTAATGGAAGAGATACTTCTTTTATCTGATAGCCCTGATTTTTTAGGCTCTCTAATACTTTTGATACTTCATTTCGTGATTCGTCTGAAATCCCATCCTCCATTAACTCTTTTATGACTCCAATCTTTGCAGATTTATCAAATGGAATATTTATTTGATTGTTGTCAATTGAAGTAGCATCTAGTGCATCATGACCTGAGATGGCATTGTATATAATTCTGGCATCATCAACATTTTTTGTGATAGGACCAATTTGATCAAGAGATGATGCAAAGGCTATTAATCCATATCTAGAAACTGTTCCGTAAGTTGGCTTGAAACCTACAAGACCACAAAAAGCTGCAGGTTGCCTGATAGATCCACCTGTATCACTACCAAGTGCTCCTATAGAAGAACGTGCAGAAACTGATGCTGCCGAACCACCTGATGAACCACCTGGCACATAGTCTGTATTCCATGGATTCTTGGTGAGCCCAAAAGCTGAGTTTTCAGTAGAGGAACCCATTGCAAATTCATCCAGATTAGTTTTTCCCGTATATAAGACATTTTCATTATCTAATTTTTCAATTACTGTTGCATTATAAGGTGAGCGGTAGTTTGATAACATTTTTGATGAACAGGTTGTAAGCTCACCTTTGATATTAATGTTATCTTTGATAGCGATTGGTATGCCATCCAATAGTCCTGTACTTTCACCATTTTCAAATCTTTTATCAGAATTTTTTGCAATCTCTATATTTTTTTCTTCAAATAAAGCTAAATGTGCATGCAGAAGTGATTCGGAAGAAGCTGAAGTATCAAAAATATCTGAATAGAGTTCACTAGGTTTAGCTTTCTTTTCTACAAATAAATTGTTTAATTGTCTGATACTTAAATTTTTTAGTTCCATCACTATTCCATTGAAGGCGGTACAACAAATTTTCCATCTTTAGATTCAGGTGCATTGCTTAACGCATCTTTATGAGTTAAAGAATCAATCTCAATATCTTCAACTAACTTAAGTTCTTTCTCTAATGGGTGTATGAATACATCTTCAATATTTGTATCTAATTCAAGACTACTTAAGGCCTGTACATGTTCAAGAATAATACTTAAATCTTTAGTCAATTTTTTTTGCTCCTCAGCACTCAAGTTAATTGAGGCTAATTTAGCAATATTTTTAATATCAAAATCGCTCATTAAATATCCTTTAAATAACGTATTAGCAATTCATATGATTCTACTAGTTGTTTTTTACTAATTCGTTCATCAGAGGTATGAGCCAACAGAGGATCACCAGGACCAAAGTTTAATGATGCTATTTGAGCTTCATAAAATCGAGCAATATCCGTCCAAGCTTGTTTAGGTTTTGCCTCCAATTTAGTTTTTGAGATAAAATCAGAAATATGTACATTTTTTACATTTGGCATTGCGCCATCAGAAGTTGATGTAAATGTAATTTCACCATACTCAGAAAATAAATTAACAATAGTTTCCTTGGCTTGATTACTATCCATTTCTGGAGAATATCGGAAATTAATATTCATAGAAAGATTTCCGGGTATCACATTGTTAGCAATTCCTGCTGATAGTTTCGTTATCGAAAGAACTTGTTTGTAATTAAGACCCTCTATATCCAGATCTAGAATTTCATTCTCTAAAACTACTTCAGTAACTTTTGAAATGTCATATATTGGATTCTTTCCAACCCATGGTCGTGCTGAGTGTGCTGCAGTTCCATTAATTTGAAGTATTGCGTTTAGTGCGCCTAAACATCCAAGTTCAATTTGATTATTAGTGGGTTCCATAATAATTGCAATTTCAAGCTCGGAGTAAGATAGCAAAATTGGCATCAATATACCTAATCCATTTTTATCATATGGACCCTCTTCTGCAGTGTAGAACACTCCAACGATGTCTTTTCCTTCATTAATTAATGCATGAAGAATTACAGCAACTCCTCCCTTCATATCAACAGTTCCTCTCCCGACAATAAGATCATCATTATCTGTAGTGTTGATTTGAGTATCTGAAACCGGTACTGTGTCAACATGTCCAACTAAAGCTACCTTTTTGGACGAATCTACAGGCACTGCAATAATTCCCCCGTCATTTCTAACAACCTCACCATTAAAGTTATTTTTGATTAAAAAGTCTTCAATGAAATTAAGAATTGATTCTTCATCACCAGTAACAGAATTAATTGAAATTAAATCTTCTAAAGTGCCAACTATGTTCAAACGTCAACCCCAAAAGTCCTAAGTGCATCATTAAGGGAAGTTTTTTCATCAGTTGAGTCTTTACGTTTTCCAATAATAAGGGCGCAAGGGGTGTTAAAAGTTCCACTCGGAAAATCTTTAGGTCTGGTACCGGGAATAACTACTGAATTTTCCGGAACCTCTCCTTTAATTTCTAAAGGCTTGTCGTTGGTTACATCAATTATTGGAGTGGAGGCAGTGATTGTAACATTTGCACCAAGAACTGCTCCTTTCCTGATTCTTACTCCCTCTACAATTATTGATCGTGAACCAATAAAAGCATCATCTTCAATGACGACTGGCATCGCCCCAGGTGGTTCTAAAACTCCACCAATACCGACTCCCCCAGAAAGATGTACATTTTTTCCAATCTGTGCACAAGATCCTACAGTTGCCCATGTGTCAACCATCGTCCCTGATCCAACATAGGCTCCAATATTTACGAAACCAGGCATTACAACAACACCAGGTTCACAAAATGCTCCATATCTAACTACTCCTGGAGGTACTACACGAATCTTAAGTTCTTCATAATTTTTTTTGGGTTCAAGCTTATCGTAAAAAAGTAAATCACCACTTTCGATTTCCTTTAAATTTCTTATAGAAAAAAATAATAAAACTGCTTCTCTAACCCACTCATTAATTATCCACTCGCCATTTGACTCTTCAGCAACTCTGATTTTACCTTTATCTAATGCGGCAACAGCTTTTTCTACATCCTTAATATCTGATTCATTTATATTTGAGGTGTCAATATTAAGAATTTTTTCTTCTAAATTTTTTAAATTCATATTTTGTCTCTTTTTATTTCTTAGATATCATTCTAATGTATGAGTAAACAGACTTACAGATTTTGTATTCTTTTATTAACTGCTTTATTATTTTTAGTAATCTTTTGGGGTGTATCTTTTTATCAGGATAACAATGAGGAATTGGAACTACCTGATGCTCTTGAAAATGTCTATCCGCTTCCATACGATCAGGTTCCTCAGCAGGCCTCATTAGAAATAGATTTACCTGTTGGATATCGTTTGGTGCTTATAGTTGACAATTATATTATTCCAGAAAGTGAGATCCAGTATGTTGATGCGACAGGTTTATATATATGGAAGCCCGGTCTAAATAAAACATTCGAAACATGGGCACCAGGTAAACACCTGATAAGAATTACTTGGGATACTGTAACTGGTCTGCCAGATTATGGTGAATTTAGTTGGGAATTTACTACTTACTAGTTAATAATTGGAAATCTTTTTCACTCAATAACTCAACACCAAGTTTTTTACCTTTTTCCAATTTTGAACCTGGACTTTCTCCAAAAAGTATATAATCTGTATTTTTTGAAACAGAAGTAGTAACTATACCTCCCCACTTCTCAATAAGATTTGTTGCTTCTTGTCGAGTTAAGCTACTCAGTGTTCCCGTTAAAACAAAAGTTTTACCATTTAATTTACCACTTGAAGATTTAACAACTTCGTTTATTCTAAAACCAATTTTATTAAATTTATTCAACAGTGACTTGTTGCTTTCTATTGAATACCAATCAATTAAAGAATTAGCTACACTGCCAGAAATGCCGTGAATCTTTTCAACTTCTTGGATACTTGATTCAAAGATTGAATTTATAGATCCAAAGTTATTTATTAATAGTTTCGCAGTTTGCTTTCCAACATATCTGATACCCAGAGCAGAAAGAATTTTAACAGGCTCTGCTGTAATTGATTCCTTGATGGCATCTAATAAGTTTTTGGTCTTCTTCTCTTTCCACTGGGGCAATGAAATTAGCTCTTCGTAATTAAGTGAATAGAAGTCTTCATATGAATTAACTAAATTATTTTCAATTAATGTTTCAACTGTCTCTTTTCCTAATCCTTCAATATCGAGTCCAGCTTTAGATGCAAAGTAAATAAGCATTTCTTTTTTTGCTATAACACATCCATAATTACCAGAACATCTTGGAACTTTCTCATCATTTATAAACTCAATGTCATATTCACCGCACGGACAAACTTTTTGCATTTTCCACTCTTGCTGTCTTCCATCTCTTCTTTCTTTAATTGAAGAGACAACTTCTGGAATTACATCACCTGCACGTCTTACAATTACCACATCATTTATTCTCAGGTCTTTTCTCTGAATTTCATCAGGATTATGTAAGGTTGCAAATGATACTTGTGCTCCTCCAACATTTATTGGGTCTAATACCGCAACGGGTGTTACTGCTCCAGTTCTCCCAACTTGTAACTTAATATCTAATAATGTTGTGGTCTGTTCTTCAGCTGGAAATTTGTAAGCTAGTGCCCAACGAGGTGCTTTGGAGGTAAAGCCTATTTTATCCTGTACTAAATTTGAATTTACTTTTAATACAGCTCCATCAATTTGATACTCATAACTATTTCTTTTTTCATCTATCTCATCAAGGACTGTATTAATTTCTTTGATATTCTTTGCAATTTTAAGATTGCTGGTATTAAATCCATATCCTTCAATTAACGATATCTGTTCTGAATAACTTTCGACGGTACTTCCATCGTGTTCTATCAATTGATAAGCTAATAATCTCAAATCCCTGGTTGCTGTTATCTGTGAATCTTTTTGGCGAAGTGAACCAGCAGCAGCATTTCGTGCATTAATAAATTCTGTAGTTCCTTCAGATCGTAATTTTTTTATTAGAGATTTCTCATCTAATGAAAGCAAATTTCTGTCCTTTTTCAGTAATTTTTCTAATAATTCTTTATCGCTAAATTTTTGAGAATTCAATTCCTTAAAACTTTTTTTTGGCATGTAGATTTCTCCACGAACTTCAATTTCTTTATTGATTTGATTTTTAAGTTTAAGAGGGATATTTTTAATAGTCTTAATGTTATGAGTTACATCTTCACCGACTAATCCATCACCTCTTGTTAATCCTTGTGTTAGAAGTCCATTTTTATAAAATAACGATATTGCAAGTCCGTCAATTTTTGGCTCAACAGTAATGGGAAATATATCTAAATCTGTAATCTTCTCTATTTTTTCTATCCACTTTTGAACGTCATCAATGTTTTCTGAATTATCTAAACTATACATTCTTTGTTTATGCTCTACTGTTTGGAAGGCATTGTCAGGTGTGCCAGTCACTCTTTGTGTTGGCGAGTATGGAAGTATTAGTTCTGGATTTTTTGATTCAATTTCTTTTAACTGATTAAAGATTTTGTCATATTCACCATCAGACATAATTGGAGTATTTTTAACATAATAAGCATGTTCAGCTTCGTTAAGTTTAAAAATTAATTCTTCAACATCTTTTTTATTCATTGACATCTTCTAAAATTTTAGTTGATATCCTTCCCCCACCAACTAATTTTGTATTTTGATATATAACCCCAAACTGACCTGGCGCTACACCTAAAGTAGCTTGAACTAACTCAACTTCGTATAGATTCTCATCAACTTTATTGATTTTGCATGGGATGTCACTAGAGTTGTATCTTGTTTGAATGCTAATTTCGTCAGTTATCACCTCGTCAACAAAAGAAACATCTTCAATTAGAAACTTTTTAGTAGTTAAGTCTTTTTTTGTACCAATGTATACTTTATTATTCTCCACATCAATTTTTGTAACATACTTTGGCTCTCCTTGGCCTCCTGGAATACCTTTTCTCTGGCCTACAGTAAACTCATGTACTCCATTATGGGATCCGAGTTCATTTTCATTATTATCAACTATTGCCCCAGATGAAGAAAAATTCATTCTAGAACTTACAAAATTTCTGTAATCATTATTACCTACAAAACATATATCTTGACTATCTTTTTTAAATGCAGTTTTGAGATCTAGTGAGGCAGCTATCTGTCGAACTTCTGGCTTAGAAATAGTGCCAAGTGGAAATTCTATTAGTTCTAGTTTGTCTGATGTAAGCATATGGAGAACATACGACTGATCTTTTTCCTCATAGTCTGCTTTATGCAATTCCTTAGACCCATTATTATCAATAATTTTTGCATAATGGCCTGTTGCAACTTTTTCGCAGTTAAGTTTTTTAGCCTGATCAATAAAATGGTCGAACTTAACTGACCTATTACATTCAACACATGGATTGGGTGTAAGACCTTTAGAATACATATCTATAAAATTGTCAATAACATTTTCAGAGAATGATGAAGTATAGTCCAGTACATAATATGGAATCTCTAATTTTGCTGCTACTTTTCTAGCATCTTCTGAATCAGCAGCAGTGCAGCATCCTGTTTCAGGCATTTCACCATTTGGGCCTTCCCATAACTTCATAGTTACCCCAATGACATCATGACCTTGTGATTTCAAAAGACCAGCAACTACTGAGGAATCCACACCCCCACTCATTGCTACTAATATTCTCATGAGATACTCTCAACAGTTGATAGAACAATATTGGCAGCGTTCAGTCCATCACCATCATTGGTACTCCAGCCAAAGCTAAATCTTAAATGACTATTGATATCATCATCATGAACATTCATAGCTTTTAAAACATGAGAAGGTTTTTGAGCACCACTTGCACAAGCTGAGCCCCTTGATACTCCAAGACCCTTTAGGTCTAATGCAACCATCAACGTTTCTGAATTAATATCTTTGAACTGTATGTTCGAAATATGACTTAGACGATTTATATTTTCTCCTACTATTTTTATCTGCAGTTTTTCTTTCAGTGTATCTTCAAAAATTTTTCTTTCTCTTTCTAATAACATTTTTTCTTCACTGAGAGTTTCTTGTTGCTCTTTTAAAGCTGCAGCTAGCCCCGCTACTCCAGAAACGTTTACTGTTCCTGCTCTTCTCTCAAGTTCCTGTTTACCTCCATGGAAATAATTAGGAAGTTTATATTTTGAGCTAAGAAACATAACTCCAATTCCTTTAGGGCCGCCTATTTTATGACCTGAGATAGCTGCACTGTCTATTCCTAGTTTATGAAAATCTAATTTTTCACTTGCAACAGCTTGTACTACATCTGAATGAAATAAAATTTCAGGATTTACATCTTTTACTTTTTTTAAAATTTCACTTATTGGTTGAATAACTCCAGTTTCATTATTTGCATACATTAATGATGCTACGAGTGTTTCCTTATTACAAGATTCTACAAATTCATTCACATCAACTACACCATCTCCATTGACACCAATAAACTTAACTTCAAATCCTTTTTCTTTAATCCATTCAGCTGAACCTAAAACTGCTTCATGTTCAATTTGTGTTGTAACTAACTCACTAGAAATTGGAGCATTATTTAGAAAGGGTGATTTTATTATCCAATTATCAGCTTCTGTGCCTCCGCTTGTAAAAGTAATCTCTTTTGGTGCAGCACCAAATATGCCGGCTATAAAGTCCCTGGATTCTTCTAATAAGTTTTTAGCTCTTCTTGATAATTCATGGCCTCCCGATGAATTAGCAAATGCAACTTCTTCAGCATCTTTAAATGCTTCAAAAGCTGTTTCACGCATGGGTGTAGTAGCTGCGTGATCTAAATATAAATATTCAAGTCCTTTCATAATATTTATTTTACTTATGAACTAATATTGTTTAACAAGCAATGAGTAAAAGAATTGAAGTTTCAATATTAATAAATAAGCCTATTGATGTTGTATGGAATGAAGTAAAGGTCATGGAAGACCATGTTAACTGGATGGAAGATGCAGTAAAAATAGACATTCTGTCTGACAATACCTCTGGATTAAACACAAAAATGAATGTTTTAACAAAAGTTGGTCCAATAACTTTAACTGACATAATTACAGTTACAGAATGGAAAGAAAAAGAAAGTATTGGAGTTATCCATGAAGGGATTGTGACAGGCAAGGGTGTGTTTTACTTAACTGAAATAGAAGAAAATAAGACTAAATTTCAGTGGGTAGAAACACTAAAATTTCCTTTTTATTTAGGAGGACCACTGGGTGAAGTGTTTGGTGGAGTAATATTAAAGTATATTTGGAAAAAAAATCTTAAAAACTTGAAAGAAATTATAGAATGAAAAAAATATCATTATTTTTAATTTTTTCATTACTCCTTGCAGCTTGTGGTGCCGATACAAATGAAGAAACAATTAACCCAACTGAAGAGGAAGTTATTATTTTTACTAAGGGATTGGGTAAGTCGACTTCTGAATATGTATCTAATTGGAATAAGCTTGTCTCTGAAATTTCAAATGATGAAGATACTCTTTTATTTTTCTCAATCAATCCGGATGAAGTAAGATGGGCAACTCCACAACAACAAATTCTCTTTTATCAATTTGGAAAATCTGAGAATAACCCTATTGCCTTTGCTATTAATTTATTAGTTGAAGAGGATATTGTTTACAGTGTTGAGTTTTTTACACCTGCTGTAAGTGATGAGATTTCATCTCAAAGAACTAAATTATTCTTTCTACTTTTAATCGCCATGGCTGACGATACTTTAGATAAAGAAGAACGTGAATCTGTTCTAAACAAACTTGGGCTATATGATGACGTTTCATCTCCAGATCAAGTTCGAGGAAGCTTAACTCAGAACAATATACAGTACATAATTGAACCAATTATTGATAATGGGTTAATTATTGGTTTAAATCTATATACGACAAAAGTAGATAACTAATTAAGTAGCAATAACCTCTACGACACCAGGTACTTTATCTTTTAAAATTCTTTCGATTCCACTTTTAAGAGTAGCTATGGATAGTGGGCAGCCTTGACAGGCTCCTAACATTTCAATATTAACAACACCTTCATTGACAGATGCAAGTTTTATGTCGCCACCATCAGCTTGAACTGCTGGTCTAATATATTCAATTGTGTCATTAAGAATATCCATATCAATCTCTGCATTTGGATCTCTATCCTTAACTTCTGGAAAATTAATATTTGACATAAGCTAATTATATTCGATTTCGCTACCAATAGAACTTAGTAGAGAAACAATATTTTCATAACCTCGCTCTATATGGTCAATTCCTGAGATTGTTGACTCACCATCAGCTTGTAGAGCCGCGATTATTAAACTTGCTCCAGTCCTAATATCAGTTGAGTGGACTGGTGCTCCTGATAAGCTTCTTACTCCCTTAATCATTGCATGTTGCCAACCAATCTGTATATCTGCACCCATTCTTTGTACTTCGGGAATCCATTGGAAACGCTGATCATAAACATTTTCAGTGATGATTGAAGTTCCTTGTGCTCGAAGAAGAGCAGCTCCAAAAATAGGCTGCAAATCTGTTGCGATACCAGGAAAAGGTAGTGTGGAAATATCAATAGAAGAAAGATCATTCGTACTCTCTATTTCAATAAAATCATCACCAGTGTTTAGTACTGCTCCAATTTCCACAAATTTTTTAAGTTCCATAGGAAGGTGTTCAGGATTTATTCCGTTAATCTTGCCATGCCCTCCGGTTGACATTATTGCAGCTAAGTATGTACCTGCAACAACTCTATCACCAATTACTGTGTGATCAGTACTTTTAAGTGAGTCGACCCCATTAATTTGTATTTCACTTGTTCCTTCACCTGTAATGTCAGCTCCCATATTTTTGAGCATTTTTACAAGATCAACAACCTCTGGTTCTCTTGCTGCATTTTCGATTAAAGTAGTTCCGTCAGCTAATACCGCAGCTAATAGCGTATTCTCAGTTGCACCAACAGATGCATATGGGAGATTTACTTCAACGCCCTTAAGGCCATCTGTTTTTCCTATGAGTACACCGTGATCTAATGTGAAAACAGCTCCCATCTTCTCCAGGGCTTCAATATGCATTTTTACTGGTCTGGGGCCAAGCTGATCTCCACCAGGAAATGCTATTTTTGCCTCGCCCTTTCTAGCAAGCAGCGGTCCTAAGACAATAATTGAGGCTCTCATTTTTTGGACTACTTCATAAGGGGCTTCTATAGAAATATCTGATGGTGAAGCTAGTGATAAAGTTTTTCCTTCAAGTTTTGATTTAATACCTAAAACTTCAAGCACTTCTTGCATGTAATAAACATCAGCAATGTCGGGAACATTATCTATTTTATAGTCACCTTCTGAAAGAATTGGGAGAATCATCTGTTTTAAAACAGCATTTTTCGCACCAGATATACCTATCTCACCAGTTAATTTTTTCTTACCTTTTATATGTATATTTTTTTCCACTACCATTGATATTACTAATCTAACTACTGTAACAACAACTATGCTAGATACACTTAAAATTTGCAAAGAAAAAAACCATGAAGACGCCAGTTATAAGTTGTATGAACTAATTAACTCAAGAATTTCAAGTAGCAGCAATTACAACATTGGATTATCTGGAGGAAATACCCCTAAAGAATTTTATAAAATGCTTGCAAAAAATAACTGTACTCAAGAAAATATAACTTTATGGACGGTTGATGATCGACATGTGTCTACAGAAAGCCATTTATCAAATCAGTTGATGATAAATGAAATATTTTCAAGTACTAGTTTCAATATTCTACCTTATGCATTTGAAGAAAACCCACATGCATCAGCACGAAAGTATGCTGAATTAGTACTTTCAAATATTACAAAATTTAATGCTGCAATTTTAGGAGTTGGTGAGGATGGTCACATAGCGTCTTTATTTCCAAATACTGAAGCAACAAATAATGCTAGTTTAGGATTTGTAGCAAATGAAGTAAATATTTTAAGTAAATGGAGGATAACCTCAACATTTAAATTACTAGAAACTGTAGAAGATATTTTTTTACTTGTAACTGGGGATAATAAAAATTCAATCTTACAAGAAATTGGCAAAAACGACTCGCTTCCTGTTAATGAACTTATAAATAGAAGAAAAAAAACTGTACTCATTACTGATCAAAAAATTTAATTCCTAATATAATTCTATAAGAGTCGCCTTTGTGTCAGTTTGAACCACTACACTAATCCTTCTACCCTGTTGGATGGTGGCTCTATTGTGTTTTTAAAGGAAAATTGAATAAATGAAATTAGTTAACTATTTCCAAATACTCCTTACTTCTGCACTGTGGGGATCATCTTTCTTAATGATGAAATATGCATTAGAAGAACTTGATCCGTTTCAAATTTCTTTTTATAGAATTTTTATAGGTATGGTATTTATTAATTTATTAAACATTAGAAAAATTAATATACCCTTAAGTCAGCATAAATACCTTGCCCTTGTTGGAACACTTTGGATGGCACTTCCTTTCTTTCTTTTTGCTAAAGCTGAGGAAACCATATCATCAAGCTTGGCCGGTCTTATCAATGGCTCTACACCAATTTTTATTAGCTTGATAGCGTATCTTGTCTTTAAAGAAAATATATCTAATATTCAAAAAACATATCTTATTACAGGGTTTCTTGGTATCTATTTGGTTTCTTTTGGCTTTAACAACTTTCTACTTGATTTGAATCTTGGTGCATTTTTAGCCTTGCTTGCATCCATAAGTTATGGTTTTGCAGCTAATATAGTTCAACCACTTATCAAGAAATACGGTTCACTAGATACATTAAAAATTGCTCTAAGATACGGTGCTCTGTTTTCGTTTATTGCACTTTTACCAAGTTCTAGCTTGGTATTACCAACAGTGGAAATCTCTCTATTTCCAATGCTCCTCCTCGGGATTGGCAGTAGTGGAATAGCATTTTTATCTTTTTATAAGTTAATTGACGATGTTGGTGCTGTTGTAGGTTCTATAACCGTTTATATTATTCCAATCTTTTCAGTGATTTTTGGTTATATGTTTCTAAATGAATATACAAGCGGTATTCAAATGATTGGAATTTTTATTGTAATAATTTCAGCCTATCAGTTTTCTAAAAAAAGAAATTAGGTTTTAGGCTTTACAAAAAGTCCTTCTGAGATTGAGGCAATTTGATCATTATCCAAATATAATTCAGCTTTATATATCGAACCAGACTCGTCTACTGAATCCCTCCAAGCTTTCACAGTTACATATTCTGATTGAGAATTAACTGGTTTAATGTATTTTGCTGTAAATGTTTTTGTTACAACTAGTTCTCCTAGAAGAAAACTAAGAGGTCCCATTGTACAATCCATATATGAATCAAGTATCCCGCCTAAAACAACATCCATAGGATTAAAAAATTTAGATAAGACTGGATATTTACAAATTAACTCTTCCTTATCAATATCAAAATGAATAAACTCACCTTCAAGCTCTCTGTAAATATTAGGAATCGGTAATTCGCCCCATGTTTTATCTTTCATAGTATTTATATATTACTAAAAATTAGCTACTTTGAATAAATCAAAGTAGCTAATACAGGGTATAAGTTATATAAAAATATTAATTAAGCTATAAGACAGTTTTTAAGTTCCCTTGGGATGCCAGACTGTTTTGGTTTCTAAGTAGGGCAGTATTGATGATAAACCTTCTAATTGAGGTAGGTATTTAATCCTCTTTACAGACTCAGAAGCATTTTCTTCAATAACTTTTAATTCATTAATATCTAATTCTTCATGTAGTGAAATTAAATTAATTTCAACGTGCTTGCTTATGTCTTCAGAAACTTTATTAAAATCTCCAGACATAATATTTAATGTACCATCTGGAATATCAGAGTTGTTAATATCTTCTGCAAATTTAAGAGCAAGAATGGAAGAAGTCTCTGAAAAAGAGATAACAGAACATCCGACAGTTAACGGAGGCAGTATCCCACTTAATAAAGTGTATAAAGAATTACTGTCTTTGTTTAAAGAGAAAACTACACCAATTGGGTTTTGATGGGATATATTGAAAAAGTCTCCGCTAACAGGATTTAGATTTCCAGCTAACTGTTCCCATTTATCAGCCAAACCTGCAAACCATATGATTTTCTCAATTGAATTATTAACATCTTTTACAGCATTAGATTTTGAAACACCACTTGAGACCAATAAGTCGATATAACTATCTCTGTTGCCTTCAATCATTTCAGAAAGACGATAAAGTATTTGTGTTTTAGTATACGGACTCACTGAAGTCCACTTTTTAAATCCTGACTTTGAAGAAGTAACAGCATCTCTAATATCTTTTTTGGAAGTTAAAGGTACTTCATATAAAGAGTTTTTAAATTCAATGTTAAAAGTTTTGCCAGATTCAGAACGAACATATTTTCCATCAACATAATTTTTAAAAGTTTTTTTAATTTCTATCATGAGAATTCCTTCAAATAAGATAAAAGTCCGTGTCTTCCACCCTCTCTTCCAAATCCAGATTCTTTATAACCGCCAAATGGTGATGCAGGATCAAACTTATTAAATGTATTTGCCCAAACTACTCCCGCCTCTAACCTATCTGCTGTCCACAATATTTTTGAACCTTTTTCAGTCCATACACCTGCAGATAAACCGTACTCAGTATTATTAGCAATCTCTACAGCTTCATCCGGTGTCCTGAAAGTTAAAGTTGTTAAAACGGGTCCAAAAATTTCTTCTCTTGCGATGGAGTATGAAGGTTGTACATTTGTAAATAAAGTTGGTTTAAACCAAAAGCCGTTACCAGGAAGTTCACATTCTGTTTGAAAAATATTTCCTCCATCAGAAACACCTTCATTTACTAAATCTGTAATTTTATTTAGTTGTTCTTTTGAATTTATTGCTCCAATATCTGTATTTTTGTCCAATGGATTTCCAACCCTTAATGACTGCATTCTATTCTCTAATTTTGATATAAATTCATCATGTACTGACTCTTGTATTAACAGCCTGCTCCCAGCACAACATACATGTCCTTGGTTAAAAAATATTCCATTTACAACACCCTCAACAGCTTGGTCTATTGCCGCATCTTCATAAACAATATTGGCGGCTTTTCCTCCTAGTTCAAGGGTTAGGCCAACTTCCCTACCTGCCAATGATTTCTGTATTAACTTTCCAACTTGTGTAGATCCGGTAAATGCAATTTTATTTATATCTTTATGGTTTACAATTAATGATCCTGTAGATCCATCACCTGTAACAATATTTACAACGCCATTTGGTAATCCAGCCAAATCACAAATTTCAGCAAAAAGTAGTGCTGTCAAAGAAGTTGTTTCTGCTGGTTTTAAGACAACTGTATTTCCAGTTGCAAGTGCAGGAGCCACTTTCCATGCAAGCATAAGCAATGGAAAATTCCATGGGATAATCTGACCAACTACACCATATGGTTTTAATCCCTTAGTACTCCAAGATAAATCTATTTTGTCTGCCCAGCCAGCAAAGTAAAAGAAGTTTGCAGCAACTTGTGGGATGTCGAAATCTCTTGATTCTTTGATTGGCTTACCTCCATCTAAAGACTCCAATACAGCAAACTCTCGTGAACGTTCCTGAATTAATCTTGCAATTTTAAAAAGGTATTTAGATCTTTCATAGGGAGATAGTTTTGACCAAATTTCAAATCCTGATTGTGCAGCTTTAACAGCTTTGTTTACATCTGTTTGGTTTGAAATTGCGATTTGAGATAACACTTCTTCAGTGGATGGAGAAATAGTTTTCATGTATTTTTTACTATTTGGCTCTACAAACTTTCCACCAATATAATTTGTATATTTACTTTTTATATCCACGATTTCTCGGGATTCTATAGATTCTGAATATTGCCAATCAACCATAATGTTTAACCTCTAGGAAAATAATAACCCGCTTGATATGCACCTGTCTTTAGTTTTTTTATTTGTTTTAAAACATCATCAAGTAAACTCGATGCACCAAATCTAAATAAATCAGGACTTAGCCATTCATCACCCATTTCTTCATTTATTAAAACAAGATACCTAATAGCATCCTTTGAGTCCCTAATTCCACCCGCAACTTTTATACCGGCTGATAAGCCAGTTAATCTTTTATAATCTAAAACTGCTTTTAACATTACATAACAAGCTTCCCTTGATGATCCAACTGATAGTTTTCCAGTAGATGTTTTAATAAAATCAGAACCAGCAGCTAAAGAAATGAGACTGGCCTTCCTAATATTTTCATATGTTTTTAAATCCCCTACTTCAAGAATAGTTTTTAAATGTACATCTTTGCATACCTCTTTTAATGCAACTATTTCATCAAAAACTTTTCTATAGTCTCCTTCTAAAAAAGCTTTTCTATTTATTACAATATCAATTTCGTCCGCTCCAGCTTCAATAGCATATTGTGTATCTAAGATTTTAGAATCCATTGGAACTTGTCCACTGGGAAAATAAGAAGACACTGCTGCAACTTTTACAGAAGAATTTAGTACCTTTTCTTTCGCAGTTGCAACTAATGCTGGATACACACAAACTGCAGCAACACTATTTATTTCACCATCACTTGGATCTGGATTAATTGCTTTAGCTGCCATTTGAGAAATTTTGCCTTCAGTATCCTCACCTTCAAGTGTTGTTAAATCGCACATAGAGACAATCATGTTTAAAGCTTGTAATTTTGAATCTTTTTTAATACTACGTGTTGCTAATGAAGAAACCCTCTCTTTTAGACCCACCGAGTCAATTTTTGAATCGTATACCAATTCAAGTACACTTTCCCAAGATATATTATTCTGATTTTTTACAGTTGAGTTATTCTGCATAATTTTATGCTAAATGATATATTTTTTTTTAGTAGTGTTAATTAATCTAATGCCTTGACATTTTCAGGTTTTTTATTTACGACGTCCTTATCCACTTCGGCAATTCCACCAAACACGGCAAACATATTGTCCCAATTATCATATTTTTTCAAAATATTTAATGCAGTTTCAGATTTAGTTTTTTCTATATGAACTTCTAGTAGAGTTTTTAGTTCTAATTTATCAATATCAGTTAAACTTTTGTATTCTGGGGCAGTTTCGGAAATATATTGTTTAAAATTCTTTTGGGTATTGAGAACTATTGCTTTTCCTCCCGTCATGCCTGCACCGAAATTAAAGCCTATGCTACCAAGAACTACTAATGTACCGCCTGTCATATATTCAGCACCGTGCGCACTACAGCCTTCAACAACTCCTATTGCCCCACTGTTTCTCACACCAAACCTTTGTCCAACTGTTCCTGCTATGAAAAGTTGTCCACCAGTAGCGCCATACAATATAGTATTTCCTGCCGCGTGATAAGCACCTTTCATTTTTCTCCCCTGTGGAATAATGGTTATGCTTCCACCCGCCATTCCTTTTGCTACATAATCATTAGCATTACCGGTTAGCTTTAAATTTATACCGTCTCGTATAAAAGCACCAAAACTTTGTCCCGCTGCACCAGAAAGACTTATTGTTGTCGGGTGTTGAATGATTTTTGAAGAAAGGTTTTTTAATGTTATCTCTCCTGATAATCTTGCACCAATACTCCTATCTTCATTTGCGATTGGATATTGAATAAAGGATTTTTGTTCATTTTCTACTGATTTAATTACTTCAGAAGTAATCCTTCGTGATAATCTACCTTCACTATGTCTTATAAATCCAGGATGTTTTTCTTCAATAGAAAAATTCATTAATATTTTATGAAGACTTTTTGAAAGGTTATTATTTGAAATCTTTAAACCGAGTAAATCAGCTCTTCCCAACAAGTCATCAATATTACTTACATTAAATTTTTCTAGATATGAAATTACATCATTTGCAATAAAATTAAACAATTGAATTACTTGCTCTGGTGCTCCAGGAAATTTAGCCCTTAGGTTCTCATCCTGTGTTGCAATTCCAACTGGACATGTATTTTCATGACACTGTCTTACCATTTTGCAACCTAGAGCTAATAATGGCAAGGTACCAAAACCAAACCTATCTGCACCTAGAATAGTTCCAATAATTACATCTTTTGCAGACCTTAGTCCCCCATCCACCTCAATTAATACTTTATGTCTCATATTATTTTTGACTAATGCCTGATGAGTCTCACTTAGTCCAAGTTCCCAAGGTGAACCAGCATGTTTTATACTCACCCATGGGCTAGCCCCTGTGCCTCCATCACTACCTGCAATAGTGATTATGTCAGCACCTGCCTTGGCTACACCTACTGCAATAGTGCCAACTCCCGGTTCGGAAACGAGTTTTACTGAAACTGGGTTATTTGGATTAAAAGTTTTTAGATCATAAATTAATTGAGCAAGATCTTCTATTGAGTAAATATCATGATGTGGTGGTGGAGATATTAACGTTACTCCCTCAACAGTATGCCTAAGTCTTGCAATATGTTTGTCTACTTTGAAACCCGGTAATTGACCTCCCTCCCCAGGTTTTGAACCTTGGGCCATTTTTATTTGGAATTCCTCTGCTGAAGCTAAATAATCTGGAGTAACCCCAAATCTTCCAGATGCTATTTGTTTAATTTTTGAATTTTTTTCTGTATTATATCTTTTTGGATCCTCACCACCTTCGCCTGAACCAGATTTACCTCCAATTTTATTCATAGCAATTGCGAG
>CABYTP010000016.1 GCA_902521955.1 uncultured Candidatus Actinomarina sp.
CTCAAAAAATTACAAAGTCCTATTCGGTTATTAATGAAACAATGGGAATAAAAACTAATGCAGATACACTTCTTCCTAAATGGTTAAATTTTAGCTTTATAATCATTCCTCTATTTATATTGGTTGGATTAATTAGTGCATCCAATACTCAAGAGTGCGGAGAAAGAGGCATGTTAAATATTGATAGAAAATCCCAACAGGCTGTTAATTGTGATGGTTCCCCTTATGAAGGCAGAGGGGTTGCCTCAACAAACACTATCAACTACATTGCAGTAGGACAAGAGGTGTATGCAGGAGCTGCTGCGTGTGCTGGATGTCATGGTGGTGGCGGTGGTGGAGGTGTTGGACCAGCATTTACAGGTGGTGCACTATATACAACTTTTCCAACATGTGCAGATCATGCAAAATGGATACAACTAGGTTCTGCAGGATGGCAAGCTGAAGTGGGCCCAACGTACGGGGCAGAAGATACAGTATCTATTGGAGGTATGCCTGGATTCCAAGGAAAGCTTACGGAAGATGAACTGTATGCTGTTGTAGTTTTTGAAAGAGTTGTTTTTGGTGGTGGAAATACTGAAGAAGTATTAATTGATTGTGGACTTATCGAAACTGAGGAAGAGGAAGTCACTACCGAAGCAGTTAGCCCATAATTAAAAAATGAAAAAATTTTCATTTTTGTATATATTTGCTTTCTTTGATGGCCTAGGAGTAGCCTCTGGAGCACTGATTGGATTCTTTTTTCCACAGATTGTATCTGATATTTTTGGAGCTAATTTTCAAACAAATGATTTAATATGGTTCAAGTTTGTTCTGCTCCCAGGTTTTGCAATAAATGTTTTGTATATGTTCTTTGCAATTTCAAAAAATAAGCCAGCAATTCTTTTATCCAATGTTTTAAGAATTTTAACAACTATTGGTTTTGTTATTATGTGGAGAGAAGCAGTTGTTTTAAGGTCTTTACTTAACCTAATGATCATTCATCATATTGCCTTTATTTCAGCAACATTTGTTCTATATTTCAGAAAAGATGGAGCTAAAGAAGTTGAAATATCAAGTGAAAAAGAATTTCTGCAAGAAAACTAGTTTGTTTCTTTTCAAAACTTAATTACAATTTTTTTATGCTTCCTGTTATTTATTTTCACTTAGGATTAATAGTTATTAGCGCTATGTTGTTTTACGTTATTTTATAACGATGGCTCAACAAAAAAGACAAAAGAGAGTTGTTGGTTGGAAAGAACACGCTGCTTTACCTGATTTAAAAGTAAAAGATGTTATTGCAAAAATGGATACGGGTGCAAACCTGGCTTCAATTGATGCATCAGAAATCAAATATTCAACAAAAGGTGGAGTAAAACATGTTAACTTCAAGATCATGAAGAGAAATAATACTGTTAGAAAAACTTCTGCTCCGCTGGCTGGTTTTAAAAGAATAAAAAGTTCTAATGGAGATGTTGAAAGAAGACCATATATAAAAACTACATTATTAGTAGATGGTATTTCAAAAAAAATTGAACTCACACTCACAGATAGAGGGCCCATGGACTACACAATGCTCATTGGTAGAAAAGCTCTTGGAAGAAGATGGGTAGTAAATCCCTCAGTTAGCTTTCTCACAAAACCAAACCGAGACAAATAATGAAACTTGGAATTCTTTCACAAGACATAAAGCTTTACTCAACAAGCAGATTAAATGAATCTGCAAAAAAACGAGGTCACGAAACTGAAGTTGTAAGTTATTTAAGATGCTACATGAATATAGCAAAGGCAAAACCTAGAGTATTTTTTCAAGGTAGGGAAATAAATTATGACGTTGTAATTCCAAGAATAGCGGCAACGTGGACGTTTTATGGAGCAGCAGTTGTCCGACAATTCGAACTTATGGGTTCCTTGTCGGCAAACTCTTCAGCTTCAATAAGTAGATCTAGAGACAAATTAAGAGCCTTACAACTGATTGGAAATAGTGGTGTAGAAATGCCCATCACAGGTTATGTTCATCTTTCACGAGATATCGAAGCTGTATTAAACACTGTAGGTGAACCCCCATTTGTAATAAAACTTTTAGAAGGAACTCAAGGAAGGGGTGTTGTTTTAACCGAGACAATGGGTGCTGCAATAAGTGCTATTGAAACAATGAAAAAAATTGACGCCAATATTTTAATTCAGGAATTTATTAGTGAAGCAAATGGAGAAGATATACGTGCAATTGTAGTTGGTGATGAAGTTGTAGCCTCAATGAAGAGAATTGCAAAACCTGGTGAGTTTAGATCAAATGTACATTTAGGAGGAAGGGTTGAAGATTATAAATTAACAGAACAAGAAAAAGAAAGTGCAATTAGAGCAGCTAAAGTTCTTGGTTTGTCGGTAGCTGGTGTTGACCTCATTCAATCTGACAGAGGACCTTTAGTTCTTGAAGTAAACTCATCCCCTGGATTAGAGGGAATTGAAAAAGCTAGTGGAATAGATGTTGCGGATAAAATAATTGAATATCTTGAACAACAGCATTTAACTAGAGACAAATCTAAACCTATCGATATTTAAAAAAATAATTTTTTAAATATTTTTGTTCTTGAAAAAATACCTTCATCAATGACCTCATTATTTTTCAATAGAACTGGAACCCTCAATAAATATTCCTGATATCCATCCTCAACATTTACTTGTTTAATCTTTATAAAAAACTTAAAAATTTTCACTTTTTTAAATCCTTTTTTACATAACTCGCATGAATCTGATGTGACAAAAATTAACTCTGACATGTAATATTATGTGATGAGACCTTGGACATTGGTATTTATAATTTTATTAATTTTAATAATTTTTATCTCAGGCTCCATTGCCCTATCTAACTTTCAACTTTGAATTTTCAACTTTTATTTTAACTTTAGAACTGTCTTTACAATCTAAAACTTCGCTTGCATTGCCGTTTGTTATAAAGAGCGAAACCATACCCCATGAGTCAACAACTATGCCTACTTCTCTGTCATTATCATTTTGATATGTTTTACACCATTTTGCTTTAATCTCTTGGTTACCAATAGTAAGACTTAAGACATCGCCGATCTGAAAATTTTTTTCGTTCAACTCACCAGGAGATATATTTGTTTGGCAATTACCAAAGTGGTCTACATAAAGAACTTCTCCTTTTATTTCGTGTTCAGAAATATCAGTAAGGGGAATTAAATACTGTTTTAAATCTTCTAGATCAAGCTCTTTGCCAAATTCTTCAAGCTTTAATTGCCCTGATGCATATGCTGCAGCAAATGGAGCAAAAATATCTCTAGCATGAAAAGTTTCACCTTCATGGGGAATAATCCAATTCTCATTTTCTAAAAGAAAAGCCTGTTTTGCTCCACCAACCGTTGCACAGGCTAAATTTAATAAGCCATTATCCGGTCCAATCATTAATCCCCAATCTGTAGTGATTGCAATTGGATTTCTTTCTGTTCCTACACCTGGATCTACAACAGCTAACAACACACCCTGGGGAATATATTGAATTGCTCTCATCAGAAGTAGGCTTCCGTATTTTATATTTTGAGGTGGTATCCCATGAGATATATCATTTATTTTTAAGTCAGAATCTACTCTATTGATTACACCCTTAACAACACCAACAGAACCATCTTCTAGCCCAAAATCTGATGCAAAAGATATAATTTCTTTCATAAATATAAGTATATAGATAATAGAAATTGAAGAGAATACGCAATAAGTTATAAATATAGCTATATTTATTGATGTATAGGGGGAACATGAAAAAAGTATTAATATTTCTTTTAGTTGTTGGCGTATCTGGATATCTATATGCAGGATATTACGTTTACAATCAAGCTGGTTCTGTTCCCTGCGCAGTGTGGGAGGGAGAACAAAATAACTCTCCAAGTGAATTTACTATATGGTCTGAAGAGTACGATATAGATCCAACGCCTTACTTTATACCAACATATGAAACTGTTGAGATACCTGTTCCAAATGAAGAAATTATTTTAAGTGCTTGGTGGATGGAGACTCAAAAAGAAGGCCCCACAATATTATTAATTCACGGACTAACCAGTAGTAAATATAGTTCTGGAATTTTATTAGCTGCAGGAATTCTTTATCACGAAGGATTTAATGTTCTAGCAATTGATATGAGAGATCATGGTGACAGCACCTGTGAGGATGGGTATTATTCTGCAGGCCAGAAAGAATCTGATGATTCAGCTGCTGCCCTTGGTTGGTTAGTAGATGAAAAAAATATTGATCCATCAAAAATTGGAATTTACGGACAGTCACTAGGCGCATTAACAGCATTGACTACTCCGGCAAAGTCAAACAACTACTCCGCAATGGCCGTTCATGATCCTCCAGTAGATTTTGAAACTTTAGTAAGGGAAGAAATGGTTTATCAAGGATTCCCAGAGTTTCTATTTCAACCTCTGTATCATTACGCCTTAATATTCGAAAGGGTAAACATAACTGAAGTTATTCCAGAAAATGCATTACCAATGAGTAACAAACAACCTATTTTAATTTTTAACGGAGTATTGGATAAGAGAGTTTTAGCACATCATTCAGATGATTTAATTAAAATTGCCACTGAAAATGATATTGAAACAACATTATATAGATATGATGACATGGGTCATGTGGAGAGTATATGGGGCTACACAGAAGAATTTGCAGAAGTTATAGTTTCATTTTTTCAAGAAAATTTAGCTTCCTGATACAAATCTAAAAGCCTATAGACAGTGCTTTCCCATTTGTAGTCTTTTGATTTTTCCATACAGTTAATCATTATTTGTTCAAAATATTGATTATCATTAATTAAATTTTTAATAGAAAAATTTACATTGTCATAATCTAATCGATCAACTAAAAATCCATTTACTTTATTTTCAATAATCTCTTGCATTGAACCATTGTTTGTTGTGATAACGGGCACGCCCATTGAGTTTGCTTCAATTGCAACAAGACCAAACGTTTCATACTGCGAAGTATGTATTAATAATTTTGCTCTGTTAAGTAAATTTCTAATATCAACCTGTGGTAAATTTCCTAAAAACTCTACATGGGATTCTAAAGAAAAATCTTTTACATTTTCTTTAAGTTCTAATAAATATTCTTCTCCAGAGCTTCCACTGGGGCCTCCGACAAAATAGCATTTAAAATCTGATTCGATTTCCCTAAAAGAGTTTAAAAACCGTAAAGTCTCAAGCTGACCTTTCTGTTGTTGTATTCTCCCGACAGATAAAAAAATGTTTTCTCTAGCAATGCTTGGGTCTGGTGAAAATAGTTCATAATCGACACCGGGCTTTATTTGTTTTATCTTTTGTTTATCTACTTGATAGCTCTCAGAAATTAAAGTCTCCTCGTATTCAGTAGATGCAGTTACAAACTGAGATGAAGACATTACAATTTTTTCACAATCTGCACGCTCCTTGTTGTATCCCTCTAAGAAAACCCCCAAGCTATGAGAGGTAAAAATATAAGGTATGTTGTATTTATTTGAAATGTCTTTCGCAATCAAACCTGACATCCAATAGTGAGCATGAATAACATCAAACTGTTTCAAGTCTAAGACCTCCTCTAATCTTTTATTAAATTCAATTAAATGAATTTCTTTATCATCAGTAGGAATATCGGGTTCAAATAAATTTAGTGAACAAAATTCTAGATTTTGATTTTTAAAACTTTCAGCTTTTTCTGCAGTTATGACAGTCACATTATGATTTTGTGAAAGATGTTCTGAAATCTGTTGAACGTAAACATTCAACCCCCCTGAATCAAATTGCCCAACACTTCCAAAAGGGGCGGTGTGATAACTTATTTGTAAAATATTCATATATTCATCGTCAAGTCGTAAAGCTGGACCGAGTTACCACCTAAATCGTATTTATATCTTTCTGTGCCCTTTAAAAAATCAAAGAAAGACTTTTTTTCGCTTATTAGTTTTTGAATAATTAGATCATTGATAACAATCCCTGGATTTATTGAGTTAAATTCATTATTTCTACTGGAATTATAAAGATAACATCCAAGTTCATTTTCGTAGCAAAAAGCTGTTGAGAGCACGCCTTTATCAGTTTCTAAATAGTAAATTTTCCAATCATCTAATTTCAAAAGAGAGTCAAAGTAATTTTTAACTATTTCAGTCATAAATTTACCCTTCTCACCTGCTGACTGTCTGTGTTGGGAAATAAAAATATCAAAAATATCTCTGGCTCTAGATTCTTTTAATGCCGGTGAACTAATTTCGTCGGCAAATTTTCTTTTTTTTCTCTTCAATTCATGTCTATTCTTTTTTGTTAAGCTTTCTAGATATTCCTCATATGAATCTTGCAGTGAAAGGTTAACTGAGACATCAGATTTTTTAACCATTACTGATTCAAACTTTATCTGCTTAACCAAATCCTGAACTTGGAAAAAGTGCAGAGAGTCAAGATTAATATTTTTTATTTTATGTTTTTTAATCAATTTAGAATCGATAGAAATATTTGGTCGATAGTCTACAATTTCTCTACTTCCAATATTTACAATAGAGGATTCGAATATAGCAAAATTTTCAATCTTAACTTCAATAGGGTCAATAACCTCATTGGCAAGGTCTAAAAATTTTTTATCAACAAAAGGGGATTTTAAAACCTGTTCTTTCACAGATTCTAGAATAAACCATTTATGACATTTAGTGAATCAACAATATAGAGTGAACAAATAAAAGCAAAAAGATAGTCGAATATATATATCTGATTGGATAGCCTAGATGTCAACTCGTATTCATATCTTATTTTTATAAACATAAAGGTTAAGAATGTTGTAAAAATTGCTGTAGCAGTGGCAGCAATTAATACATGTACCATTACAAAATCATAGAAACTACTTATTCCAGAAAAAATAATAAAGACTAAAAAGAAATTAAAAAAGAACTGGAAGTTACCAAATTGAATATTGAAATAAGTTGCGAGGGTTTTTAAGAATAATAAAAGAAGCATCATGAAAGATACGTAAATAATATTTTCCTGAAAAACACTGCTAATAATAAACCCATTAACCAGCATGGCTATGACCGTAGCTAATAGAGAGTTTCCAGCTTTATAAATGTTGATATCAGGCTGGAGCATGAAATACAGTATTGCCAGAATCATTGATCCAACAAAAAGATACGATAAATCTGTTTCTGGGGAAAGACTTTTAATACTCACTGTTGAGAACGCAATAAGTAAGAGTACTAATACGACATAAAACTTTTCAGTGTTAATATCAAATTGCCCAACAAGCATTTCAGTAAGCCATATAAGTGTAAGACCAACAAAGCATGCTGAAATTAGTGGCGTGCTAGAAATAACTATTCCAGCAAATATTGCTATAGATAGAATATATTGAAAATATCTTAGTTGAACTTGAATCATCCTCGCGAAAATTTTACTTGCATAAGCTTGAAATTTAAAGCACTTTATTATATAGTTAATAACACTACATTTAGTGTAGTTTTAAAACATCATACAACATTTAGTTGTAAATGGAGAAAAAGTGGAAAAAGAAACAGGGTTAAGGAGCGAAGTGGAAAAGACAAGTTTAAACGAGGAAGAAGTAACTCAACAAGAAGAAATCAATCTCGACGATCCCAAAAATACAATTTTTATTACTAAAAGAAATGGGAAACAGGAACCGATAGATTTAGAAAAAATTCATAGAGTTATTTTTTGGGCATCTGAAAATTTAGATGTATCCCCTTCCCAAGTTGAGCTCAATTCCCAAATTCAGTTTTATAATGGCATTACAACTGAAGAAATTCACGAAACAATGATAAAAGCTGCTGCTGATCTTATTTCAACAGAGTCCCCTGATTATCAATACCTTGCAGCAAGACTCCTAATATTTCATTTAAGAAAGAAAGCTTACGGCCAGTTTAAACCACCTTCTGTTTATGAACAGGTTACAAAAATGGTTGAGGAAGGTAGATACGATCCTGAGTTGTTAACCGATTACACAGAGGAAGAGTTTTCAATCATGGACGGATTTATAGATCACTGGCGTGATATGAAATTTACTTATGCTGCGGTAAAACAGCTTGAGGGGAAATATCTTGTACAAAACAGAGTTAATGGAGATGTATATGAAAGTCCTCAATTTATTTTTCTTCTTGTAGGTGCTTGCCTTTTTTCCAAATATCCAAAAGAAACAAGACTTGATTATGTTGAGAGATTCTATAATGCTGCGTCGACTTTTAAGCTCTCTCTACCTACACCTATAATGTCTGGTGTTAGAACGCCAACACGTCAATTTAGTTCATGTGTCTTAATTGAGACAAGTGATTCTTTAGATTCAATTAATGCTACTTCCGGAGCGATTGTCCGTTATGTAAGCCAAAGGGCGGGCATAGGGATCAACGCAGGAAGAATTAGAGCAATAGGAAGTCCTATCCGTAATGGAGAGGCATTCCATACAGGATGTATACCCTTCTACAAGCACTTTCAATCAGCAGTTAAAAGCTGCTCACAAGGTGGAGTTCGAGGAGGAGCTGCAACATTGTTTTATCCACTCTGGCATTATGAAGTAGAAGACTTGTTGGTATTAAAGAATAACCGTGGAGTTGAGGAAAACAGAGTACGACATATTGACTACGGTGTTCAATTTAATAAAACAATGTATGAAAGACTCATAAAAAATGAAGAGATTACTCTTTTTAGTCCTTCTGATGTCCCTGGACTATATGATGCATTTTTTGAAGATCAGGATAAGTTTCAAGAACTATATGAACTATATGAGTCAGATCCAGATATAAGAAAGAAATCAATTAAGGCTGTTGAACTTTTTTCATTGTTTATGAATGAAAGAGCAAGTACAGGAAGAATCTATCTACAAAATGTTGACCACTGTAATACACACGGAGCTTTTGATCCTTCTGTTGCTCCAATCAGACAAAGTAACCTATGCCTTGAAATAGCTCTTCCTACAAAACCACTCAGCAATGTTGATGACCCAGATGGCGAAATAGCTCTGTGTACTTTATCTGCATTTAACCTTGGGGTAATTAAAGATTTAGAAGAGCTAGAAGATACAGCTGAATTAATAGTTAGAGCACTAGATGGCTTACTAAGTTATCAGGATTATCCTGTTCCAGCAGCAATTCATTCGGGTAAAAGAAGAAGGACCCTTGGAGTTGGAGTTATCAACTATGCATACTATTTAGCAAAAAACGATGTTAAATATTCTGACGGTTCTGCAAATAACCTAACTCATAAGCTCTTTGAATCTATTCAGTATTACCTTCTAAAAGCCTCCAATGAGTTAGCTAAAGAACAAGGTGCGTGTGAACTCTTCCACGAGACAAACTATGCAAAAGGGCTCTTACCAATAGACACATACAAAAAAGATGTGGATGATATATGTGATGAAGAGCTTCACTTGGATTGGGAGCAGCTTAGAAGCGATATCAAAGAACATGGTTTAAGAAACAGTACACTCACTGCTCTTATGCCTGCAGAAACCTCTGCACAAATCAGTAATGCTACAAATGGTATCGAGCCACCAAGAGGTTATGTTTCAGTGAAACAAAGTAAAGATGGAATCATGAAACAGGTTGTTCCAGATTTTGAAGAATTAAAAGACAAATACGAACTGCTGTGGAATATTCCAGACAATAAAGGATATCTTGAATTAGTTGCAATTATGCAAAAATTTGTTGATCAAACTATCTCAGCTAATACAAATTATGATCCGAGCAAGTTTGAAGATGGGAAGCTGCCGCTACAAAAAATGATTCAAGATATTTTAACAACCTACAAATTAGGTATTAAAACACTTTACTACCACAATACAAGAGATGGCTCTACTGATGCACAAGCAGAAAAAGAAGTAGCGGCGGAACAAAAGACCGTGGAGGAAACGGAAGAGATTTCTACCAATGAGTATGAAGAAAATACTGATTCAACAACTTCTAATAAATATGGAGAGGTAGATTACATACAAGAAGATCCAGATGACTGTGGAGATGCTTGTAAAATATAAGGAAGCGAGGAAATAATGGCATATTCTACATTTAGCCAAGAAAAAAATGATGCACTACAAGAACCGATGTTCTTTGGTAACCCAGTTAATGTTGCAAGGTATGATCAACAAAAATTTGAGATATTCGAGAAACTAATAGAAAAACAATTAAGTTTCTTTTGGAGACCTGAAGAAATAGACGTCTCAAAAGACCGTATTGATTATGGAAAAATGTCCGATCATGAAAGACATATATTTATTAGTAACCTGAAGTACCAAACACTTCTAGATAGTATCCAGGGTAGATCACCTAATGTCGCTCTACTACCATTAGTTTCACTCCCTGAGCTTGAGACATGGATAGAAACATGGGCTTTTAGTGAGACAATTCATAGCCGAAGCTATACACACATAATTAGGAATATTACTAATGACCCATCACTAATTTTTGATGACATTGTTGGAAATAAAGATATTGTTGAGAGAGCGGAATATACATCTCGCTACTATGACGATTTAATTAACTATCAACAAGCATACAACCTTCATGGAGAGGGTGTACACAAAACAGATGTCGGTGAGCTTGACATCAATATGCATGATTTAAAAACAAAGTTGTACATGTGCCTGATGTCTGTAAATGTTCTTGAAGCAATAAGGTTTTATGTAAGTTTTGCTTGTAGTTTTGCTTTTGCAGAAAGAGGTTTAATGGAGGGCAATGCAAAAATTATCAAGTTGATTGCTCGTGATGAACAGTTACACCTATCAAGCACTCAACATATGATAAATCTTATAAGAAGTGGTCAGGATGACCCAGAAATGGCTGAGATTGCTGAAGAGTGTAAGCAAGCTGCAGCTGATATGTTTAAAGAAGGTGCTGAGCAAGAAAAAGAATGGGCTGAGTACTTATTTAAGGATGGTTCTATGCTCGGATTAAATAAAGAAATCTTATGTCAGTACGTAGAATACATAACAGATGTAAGGGTCAAAGCAATTGGAATTGACCCAATTTTTAATGTAACAAAAAACCCTATTCCTTGGATGAAAACTTGGTTAGCCAGTGATACAGTCCAGGTAGCACCTCAAGAAGTTGAAATAAGCTCATACTTAGTAGGACAAGTGGATAGTGAAGTTAATGTCGAAGACTTAGGAGACTTCGAGCTTTAAATTGTACAAAGTCCGATGAAACAAAAAGTAACTGTAACAGTTAATGGCTCTACGGAATTAGTTTGTAATAAAAATGATAACTTGCTTAGAGTTCTTGAAAAAAATGGTTATGAAATTGAATATGAATGCCAAGAGGGACACTGTGGAACATGTAGAACGATCATGACTGACGGTGAAGTTGAATACGCTTATGAACCCGTTGCGTATATTGGAAAAAATGAAGTTTTACCATGTTCTGCAATTATCAAATCAGATTTGAACCTAACTATTAAGTGGTAATGTGATTATTATACTGAGGATAAAATGTACGATGTAATAATTATTGGTGCGGGACCTGCTGGACTTACAGCAGCGTACGAGCTTTCAGATTCTGATAAAAAAGTCCTCGTACTAGAAAAAAAACCTCAAGTTGGAGGACTTGCAGAAACAAAAGTCTTTGGTGACTACAGATATGATATTGGTCCACATAGATTTTTTACCAAAAATCAAGAAGTCTATGATTTGTTCCTTAATGTTCTTGATAAAGATGCAGTTGAAGTGAATAGAAAGACTCGAATACTTTTTAAAAATAGCTACTTTGACTATCCCCTTACTCCAGTAAATGCACTATTTGGTTTGGGAATTTTTGAATCTATTTCAATTGGTCTTTCATATATTTTTGCAAGAATAAAAAGCTACATAGGTATTACTAAAATTAACAATTTTGAAGACTGGGTTGTAGATAGATTTGGAAGAAAACTTTTTAATAACTTTTTTAAGAATTATACAGAAAAAGTTTGGGGTATAGACTGCAGTGATATTGGGTCAGATTGGGCTGCTCAAAGAATCAAGGGTCTTAGTTTATCAACAGCTATTAAATTTGCCTTATTCCCAAATAGCAAAAAAAGACCTAAAACATTAGTTGATAAATTTTACTACCCAAAACTAGGTGCAGGAATGTTATGGGAAAAATTTGAAGAAATTATTATAAATAAGAATATAGATATTGCTAAAGAAAAAATAGTGACTGACATAGTAAAGAAAAATCAAGGTTTTATTGTTTCGTTTAAAGATAGTGAAGGAAATGAAAAATCAGAAGAAACAAAAAACATATTTTTTAGTAATCCCCTCTTGGAGTTTATAGATATTTTTGATGGTGATGTGCCGCAAAAGGTAATCGAGTCAGCAAAAAGTTTAAACTATAGAAATCATATAAGTGTACATGTAACAGTGGATAAAAAACTTTTTGACGATAATTGGATATATATTCACTCACCAAATGTAAATATGGCAAGAATTGCAGACTTTACTAATTTTTCAGAGGCAATGAGTGTTGATGGTAATTACCCCTTAACGCTTGAATATTTTTGTTTTGAAAATGATGAAATTTGGAATAAAAGAAATGATGAAATAATTGAGTTCGGGCTAAAAGAATTAAGAAGTATTTTTAATGTTGAATTTAATGTCGTACACTCCGCAGTCAGTAGAAGTCCGAAAGCTTATCCTGTAATTAAAACTGGGTATCAAGTTCATATTGACATAATTAAGGAATGGCTTTCATCACTGCCTAACATAACTGCAATTGGAAGGTCAGGTATGTTTAAATATAATAATCAAGATCACGCAATGGCAACTGGATTGTATGCTGCTAGAACTCTTCTGGGTTTTGGAGATTTTGATCCTTGGGAAGTTAATGTTGATGGTGAGTATCACGAAGAAGTATCAAATAATTAAAATTTATTTCATCTAAATTCAAGACATACAATATAATAGATTTACTTAGGGCGCTTAGCTCAGTCCGGCAGAGCGCTTCCCTTACAAGGAAGAAGTCACAGGTTCAAATCCTGTAGCGCCCACAAGGGTTTTTCAGAAATCTAGTAAGAAAAAACCTGTTCACACCCACAAAACACCCACATTTTGCAATAATTATCAATAGATGAGAACATATATATTTTTAATACTGGCTCTAGTAATTGCTTGTGGCAGTAGTGAAGAATCTTTAAATGAAGTTACCACAACAACTGTTCAAAACACTAATACAACTTTAACTCCAACCACAACTTCAGCACCAACCACAACTTCAGCACCAACCACAACCACTACTACTGTTCTTGACATTTCAGATAACTCAGGTGGCAAGGTCTACGACATTGATTTAGATACTTTATTTTTTGAAGACTATTACGCAGTTAAATGGAATCAAGAAACGATAACTTGGAATTTTGCTGAAGAACAAATAGTTACTGCATATGAGGAAAAAGAGTATTCAGTAATTAAGCCGACGCAACAAAGAATTACCTACACTACAAATGCATTTCAATTGTGGGATGACGCACTTGATTCAATAAATTTTAAACAATCTCAGAATCCAGATAATGCAGACATAACTATAGGCATTATTGATGACATACCAGGAAGAAATTATGGGTATTGGGGATCTGTATTGGATGAAAATAATGAAATTACTTATTCAACAATAATTATTGAAAAGAACTTAACAGGTGCTCTTTACTTGACAACAATTCTTCATGAAATAGGTAATGTATTAGGTCTTGGAGATATAAGCCCCCGTCAAGACATAAAGAGCATCCAAGAGGATCCATTCCCAGAAATTTTTGTAGGATCTTCATTGTGGGAATTTGATGTACAGATGGTAAAACAACTTTATGATGAAAACAATAATTAATTGTCTCGTTGCACCCACAAAACACCCACAAATTATTAAAAACTGTAGACACTCTCTGATAACTTCTGATATCTTTTTGTAAGAGCTTAAGTTCATTGACTCTGTAAATTATACTCTCTGGTACTACCTAGTATTAATTGGTTCTTTCCTTACAAGGAAGAAGTCACAGGTTCAAATCCTGTAGCGCCCACAGGGGTTTTAATAAATATACTTAAAAATTTGCATCTCAAAAGTATATTTTTGCGATAATTTATGTATGCATAAACTTATATTAATTTTTATTTTATTATTTATATCTTGTGGCGCTGGTGATGTCCAGTCAGTTGAAAGTTTTAATAGCGCTTCATCATCAACAACTGTTCCGGTTACGACTACAACGACTACAGTTCCTCAGACTACAACAACTGTTCCAGTCACTACTACAACGACTACAGTTCCTCAGACTACAACAACTGTTCCAGTCACTACAAGTTATTCTTTAAAATTTGGAGATCAAATCAATCAATTCCCAGAAATCCCATATTGCAAAATGCAATATGAAGAAGTTGAAAAGCAACTTAAAGACTATTTTTTAGCGAATAATATCGGCCTAACAATTCGAAAATTCTTAGTAGAAACAAATAATAATGATTGTTATGGGCTAGCTTCTGGTTCAAATTATTCATATTTAGATGAAGTTAAAGATGGTGGTTTTGTGGAGATCACCGTTGAGTGGAGTAATTCTAAAAGAGAGTTTCCAACAACAATTGCAAACTCTCCTAATGCTGTTGGAAATGGAGAAAGGTGGGATGTTTACTGTGATGAGTCTGGCACTAGTTATTTGAGCGATTCTTGGAAGGGAGTAAATAATGGAAGAGGTTCAGATGTGTATTTTTACTGGGGTTTATACACAGACCTAACTAGTCCATATATATCTTGTGTGCCAGATGCAATGTTAAGTTCAATTGGTTATTTTTTTGGCGATGGATATGCTTGTAAAAATATTGATTGTGAAAGTTAACTACTTTTCACACATAAATATAATTGAACAATAATAATTTTTATTGTTTTTATAAAATTTGTTTAACAATTTATCGATGCCAATACATAGTTCCCAAAACAGGTATCTAAGAATTTTGATTTTTAATAATTTACCAACATTTTCAGCGACTACATGAAATAATCCTTGACCAACTAAAATTAGTTCAATATTTACAAAACCTACTTTTTCAAACACTTTTTTGTAAAAATCTTGAGTGTAACGATAAAAATCATGAGGGTCTGAATGATATTCTTTCATAAAAGGCGTAGAGCCTATTAATTTTCCTTCATCATCAAGAATTCTATAAATTTCTTCTATTAAGTTTTGAATGTTAAATATGTGTTCAAATAAATTAATTGTTAGTACAGAATTATAAGATTTATCACTAATTGGCAAATTTTTTTCAAGATCTAATTTTAATATATTAGACTCTGTTGGATTTATGTCAACATAATCAATTTCTGAATATTTTAGATTAAAAAATCTGTAGTAACTTGCTTTGCCATTCTTAGCACCCAAGTCAACGGTTTTCCCATTAATAGAAATATTTTTGAATTCTTTATTCTGTAGAACACGTAAAAAGGATTTTCCATTTAAACATTCTTTTAATTTATATAAAGTCATACCAGTACTTAAAGCATAATAAGATTTATAGAGAATTTTCTGATAAATATCTTAATAAAAGTTTGTTATGGAAGTGTTAATTCAAATATCTGACCAGAAGTTGTACCAATCAGCAATGTTCCATTACCTGAATCATTGATTGTTGTGATAGAAAATGGAATTGTATTTTTGTTTAAAACAGTTATTCTCGTTTCATCTTCAGAATTAATTGCCCAAATGGTACCAGTACAAAAATCACCTATGAAGAAGTAATTATTCCATTTATTTGAATTTGATAAACCTGTTCCTCCAATAATTGCACAATAGTCATTACCATGTGGAAATAGATAATTTGGATATATTGTATTTTCAATTTGTTCATTCTTTACTTCTTCGGTAACTGGAGTGTTTTTATAATTAGCATCAAAATATGCCTCTAGCCAAGGCCATCCAAAAAAATAGGGATCTACAATATTGTTATAATTCCTAAGGATATTTACTTCTTCCCAATGTGAATTTCCAACATCTGGAATAATCAGGTCATTGTTATTAAAGAAACAGGACCAAGGGTTTCTTAAACCATATGCAATATATTTTATTCTATTGTCATCATAACTGGTGATTGGATTCTCGATTAAGCTTTCTTTTTCAAAGCTAAATATTTTACCCCAAGCTGTATCAAATTTTGCCGAATTCCCAGGGCTGTTTAAATCGCCCAAACACAAAAAAATCTCTGAATCTTTTTGTAGTATTTTACCTCCAAAATGTACCGTATTCTGAGTAGCCAATTCCAAAGAAAGTAATGTTTGTTCTTCACCAATATCTAAATTTTGATTTATTTCAAAAGCTGAAAAGTAGTATCTTGAATCATTTCCCGTATATGTTGTAGTTAGAAAATTTTTATCATTAATTGTAACAAAATCAAAAGTATGCAAACCCGCTTCTCTGTCTCTGAAAACCTTATTAGAAATGTCTAATAGTAAAGTTTTCTGCAAGTTGGAGTCAACACCATATATAAAACCTTCAGCTTCAGAAAACAAAAATTTAAAATTAAGTGGATTTTCATTTCGAATATAAGTGATTATATTTGAACCTTCTACAATATTGTTAACACTTGCTTCTCCAAATGAAGGAGTTTCTATCAAATTTAAATTTTCTATATTTTTTTCTTCAAGCTGAAGTATATAAAGATCATACTCTGAAGTTTTTACAGATTCTGTAACTTGATTTTTGACAACACCGACTACCAAATCAACAAGTAACCCATTCTGAAGCTCAGCTCCTTGTTCTAGATTTGTACCTAAAATTTTATCAATACACTCTTCTCTTTCTGTAACTTCTCTTACTATTCTGAATTCAAAGTTCAATTCATTTTGTGTCTTTATTTCTTGTAGTTCTTCAACTGCTTGATCCAAGGAAACCTGGCAATTGTTAAAATTATTTGGAAGTGTTGCTTGGTTAGATTGTGTACAATATATTAAAAATATTAACAACCAAGACTTAAGTGCGGTAAAGTTTCTAAAACGCATAAGTGAATTTTAATGTAAAATTTAATTTATTAAGAATTATCAATTCTTACTACCGTTCCATTTAGAGTCAGAAGATAGATTCCATTTCTACTTCTCTCAATGGACAATAAAGCATTCTCCGATTCAAAAGTTTTATTATCATAGATAATTTTTGTTTTTATCATTCCATTATCCAATAATTTGATTCCAAACAGATCTCCATTCATAACCCCATAAGTGTACATTTTGTAGCCTCCATAATTGACTGGGTGGCCACCAATCAATCCACCTATTCTTTCGGCTAAAATAGCTTTTTTATAATTCTTTCTTTGAAATTTTAGATCATCTGTAAAAGGACCGTGGTTAAGATTTCCTTCTATATATGGAAACCCAAGATCTAAGTTGCTACTTTCAACGCTTACAAAATTTATTTCATCTTGTATATTTGAACCCACATCTGCAATCCATAAATTATTGTTTGAAAGTGAAATCCTATATGGATTTCTCATTCCAATTACCCATACTTCATCTAAATTGGAAGTTTCATGATAACCAATCCCTTTAAGCTCTAAATCATCTGAATCAAATTCAAATTTTAAAATTGAACCCCAAGGTAAATCTGCATTTCTAGATGTGTAGAGAGAACTATAAATTGATGACGGTGCAACAGCATTACCAATACTTGCATAAATTATATTATTGTCACCAATTTCGATTCCTCCGCCCATTGCCCCAACATATACTGTTGGTGTGCCTATTGCGTTACATATATCGTAAACAGCCAATAAAAGAGTGAAGTCATTACATTTTGTATATTCAGGTAATGAGTAAGACTTTAAAGATTTGATAAAACTAATTTCAGATGATGTTTGGTCTACTTCATAAAGATTGATGACATATTCCGTGTTTGTATTATGCATTGAAATTAAATAATTTCCATCATTTGTAAAACGAATAGCAAGAAAACCCCCATAGTCAATTGCACCTACATCATCTACTGAATAAATAAGCTTTTTTGAATTAAAGTTAAATATTTCACCAAACCTATTACTTATCAAATCAAGTTCTGAGTTTGTTGGGTGCAAAGCTAGTGATGTTAAATAAGTTGTGGGTATCTGTGTTTCAGTTGTTTGTTGTATTTGATATTCGTCATCTTGATAAATATCAAGATTTAATTCTCTACCAATTACCAACTCTATATGTACATTTTTTTCAAGTTTTAAATTTTGATCTTTGTTACTTCCAATTACCATATCTAGACAATCAGGTAATTGATTGTTAGCGGCTGTTCCTGTTGAAGGGTACCCACTTATGTTATAAGTAAGATTAATTTCAAATTCTTTATTCCAATAATTAAATAAATCAATTATAGATTGGCGAGAGTGGGGGCAATTTCCATTAAATGTTGGGAGAACAAATGAACTATCAGTTCTATATTTTTTATCTAGTTCTAATAAATCATCACTTATAGTGTTTGAGTTAGGATTATCAACATTGTTTACAGTTGTTTGTGTTGTATTAGTGGAAGAAGCTTTAACACTCGAATTGGAGTTAATATCTTCATTCTCTGATAAATTATTTACTGAACAACCTATAACAAATGTAAAAAGTAGCAAGTAGAGTGTTAGCTTATTTTTCATTTGTATTGATATTTTATTTGATTCATAGATTAATAAGGAATTTGAAAATATAATTATTAAGTTAATTAAGATATGAAAACATTGAAAAACTTAGTAGCTTTTGCGTTAATAATTTTTCTAATGTTAATACTCTCAAATACTGCAACAAAACAAGTTGATGATTTCTATGATCCTTCTGATGATTCGAAATCTTATATTTCTCTCGGAATATCTTTACAGGAAAGTAATAAATTTGTGAGACAAGAATTTATTAATCAGGAAGCTGTTGAAACTGTAAGAACACCTGGTTATCCATTGGTTTTATCGTTATTTTCAAATTTAAAAAATGTAATCTATATTCAAAATATTCTACATATGCTTTCGGCAATTCTTTTACTACTGATTATTCAAAAAAACATTGATTATAGATTTTCATACATAATTTTTTTAATCTACTTGTTTCATCCGCTATTAGTATCATTATCGCAATTAATTCTCACTGAAACTATAAGTATCTTCCTTATTAATCTTCTTATATATTTGTTGGTTGTTAAAGACCAAACTATTATTCCAATAGTATTGATTTCAATTCTTCCTTTAATTAGGCCGGCTTATCTAATTCTTATGATTGGTATAGCTTTGTTTAATACTATTTTCTTTAAAAACCTGAATTTAAAAAAGAGAGTTTTGGTATTATGCCTCCTAATCTTACCAACAACTATTTGGATAAATAGGAATTATCAATTAACTGACGAACTAATATTTTCATCCATTACTGGAATGAATTTACTAGAAGAAACAGCAAGTGGAATAAAATCAATAAATGAAGATATGGAGAATAAAGAGAGCTTACTTGAAATACTTGACATACAATATGAAGAAAAAAGATACTGGTCCCAAATTCTAAGAAATGATGTTGACTTAGGAAGTGTCTCAAGGGTAATTTCAAATGCGCCAGGAGGAAATCCTCATAAAGTTGTTTCTGCTTATCAAAGTTACGCGATAGAAATAATTTTAAAAAATCCCCTTGAAACATTTGTCCTTGTTTCACGTGCATTTATTTACAATACCCTTGAACCTGGTGATCAAATTTACAATGAAGTGTTTAATGTAAGAAAATATAGTTTTTTAAACACGTCTATTTTTATCTTGAATTTTCTAAATATAGCTTTTGCTTTTATCTATTTTTTAAAATGTATAAAAGCAAAAGCTATATTTAATAAAGAAATTATTTTTTATATATTAATGATTTCACCCTTACTTTTATTGGCAACACCTAGTGGTAGATTCGGTGCCCCATTAATTGCAATCACTTTACTATTAAGTACAAGCAATTTCAAAAAAGACATTAAACCAAGTTATATCTACTAACTATTCTTAATTACGAATGAAAACTGGTCAAGATAATAAACGCTATGATTTTGCTGTTGGGTGGTGTAGTCATAAATAATTTTTCCATTATTTACTATTTCTACAGCTGTGATTGAATCATAAAGAGTAATTGATTCAAAAATATATTTATATCCATTTTCCCAAGTATTGCTCAGGTTGGATTCGGTGGAAATTACATTACTAATATTGAAATCGAAAATATAATCGCTTTCTGTAATTGGTAAATAGATATTCTTTGTCTTAGTGCTTTTAGAGCTTCCTGTATCTGGAACAAGTTTAAATTTAAATTTTACAAATTTAGTTTGTGAAGACCCGTCAACAATTCCACCAAAGTTAAATGAAATAACATCTCCCTGTCGAACGTTCTGATTTCTGGGGCCATTATTTGAAAAATCACCTGAAATTTCATCAGTAGATGAAATTGATGGTGGTGTATAGTTTTGACCACCAGAGTTGATAATAAATACCTTATCAAATAATGGTGTTGCTTTATTGGATGATGTTGTACTGGTTACAGTAGATGAGCCACTGGACCTCCATGAAAACGTGGTTATCTCTTCAAGTGAGTATCTGTCATAACTACAATTAGAAAAGTTGAGAGTGTTTATTGAAAGTTCTGGACCTAATGGAATTTGAAACCTCATACCTTTTTCATTTCTAAAGACGGCATAAGCAAAGCTACTAATTATTGTTTCCTTATTTCGGTTTTTAACTGCTTTAACTTGTGTGCCTACTTCATAGTTTTTAATTTCAGTATTGAGAAATCCTCTTTCAACAGTGAAGGAGCTACCGTTCTTATCGGTTACTTTCATTAACTCAGTACCAATTAACAGTATCTCGGAAATAAATGCTTGATCTTCATTTTGTAATGTAATTGTTGTATCTGTCGAGCTTATTTCATTCGAAGTATTTTGTCTATTATCAAGAATCTGATCGGTGACGTATACAATATTAACTAAACTTGTGGTACTAAAGCTTTGACCTGAAGATACATTTGTGTAGGAGTTTGTAGAAGTATTTTTAGATGTAATTATAAATTTTCCAATCCCGGTATGAGAATTAACAGACTGAGAAGGTGAACTATCTACAACAAACTCTCTATTTCCTGAAGATTTTACAATAGAACCATTTCCGCTTTCTGCAAAACTGTAAAACCAAACTCCTGTTGTTAAATTAGATATGTCAAAAACTGCTTCAGTTAAATTTAATGAGGTAGTTATTGAGGATGGTTCTAAAAAAATTAAGTTTGATTGAAATGGCTCAATAAAGTAAAATTTGTAATTAGACTCTCCATCTCCAAGTATTGTTATTTTAATTTGATCAGCTGACTCATCAACGATTTCTGTTGTATGGGTAGATTCAACTGAGATTGTATTTATAGGTACCAATTCATTAGCGACATTTCCATTTGAATAATAATTTAAAATGTTAGAATCTAATTTATTAAGATACGGAGTTCCACAAACACTATCACTAAAATTTACACCTTTAAAAATATTTACTACTTCATTAGTAGTTAATGAAATATTAGGAATTATTCCATACTTTTCATTTAATACGTTTGAAGTTGTGTCGCTTGGAATTGTTGTGGTAGTAGTTGTGTCGCTTGGAATTATTGTGGTAGTAGTTGTGTCGCCTGGAATTGTTGTGGTAGTAGTTGTGTCGTATGTATTAACTTTTTCCTCGCAACCAGTCCACCTGTTCATTTTTTCTATTGTTTTTAGACCTATATCTCCATCGGGACTTAAGCCTGCATATGCCTGAAATTCTCTAATAGCTTGAGCAGTCTGCTGACCAAAATAACCATCAGCTTCACCAGCATTAAAACCATATTTATTCAAAAATGTTTGAACATTTTTAGTAATTTCAAAA
>CABYTP010000017.1 GCA_902521955.1 uncultured Candidatus Actinomarina sp.
AAAAAGAGACATTAATATCTTATGTTGTAACTAAGGAGAAAATTTGTCCACTACCGTAGTTCTCGGTGCCCAGTGGGGTGATGAAGGTAAGGGTAAAGTCACAGATTTTTTTGCATCATCCGCAGATTTTGTAGTTCGATTTCAAGGTGGAAACAACGCTGGTCATACCATTGTTGTTGGGGATGAAAAGTTAGCACTCTCTTTAACACCATCTGGAGTTCTCTATCCTGATTGTGTTCCAGTTATTGGCTCAGGGTGTGTAATAGATCTTGGATTTTTAAAAGAAGAACTCCAGATGTTAAATGATAAGAATGTTAATACAGAAAAGTTAGCTATTTCACCAAATGCGCATGTGGTGATGCCCTACCATAAATTACTTGATGAGCTAATTGAAGAGAGCTTAGGTGAGAATAAAATAGGAACTACTAAAAAAGGAATTGGACCATGTTATGCAGATAAAATTCAAAGACGAGGCATACGGGTTCAGGACTTGTTAAATCAAGATCTTTTTGAAAAAAAAGTTAAAGCAAATGTTGAAGAAACCAATCTAACTCTTACAAAAATCTACAATCAACCTCCTTTAGTTGCTGAAGAAATAATTAATGAATTTAATGATTACAAAGATATAGTTTCTAATCACGTAGTAGATACTTCACTATTAATTGACAATGCAATTAAAGATCAGAAGTCAATCTTATTTGAAGGCGCTCAGGGAACACTTTTAGATATTGATCATGGAACGTATCCATTTGTAACTAGCTCAAATACATCTTCGGGTAATGCAGCTATTGGTTCTGGAGTCGGTCCTAAAAACATAGATCGAATTGTTGGGGTAACAAAAGCATATATTTCTCGTGTTGGAAGTGGTCCTTTCGTGACAGAGCAAAAAAATGAAATTGGAGATTACCTAATTGAGAAAGGTGCAGAGTTTGGTGTGGTCACTGGTCGAAGAAGAAGGTGTGGGTGGCTTGATTTAGTATCTTTAAAATATTCAGTAAGAGTTAATTCCCTGACTGAACTGTTTATAACTAAATTAGATGTTCTCTCTGGTCTTGAGGAGTTGCAATTATGCATTGGCTATAACACGGAAAATAAAGTTATTACTGATTATCCATATGAACTTACAACACTTGATAGTGCTGAGCCGGTATATGAAACATTTGGTGGCTGGAGTGACGATATTTCATCCATAAAAAACTATGAGGACTTACCAGAAAATGCTAAAACCTACTTAAAAGCTATTGAAGACTTCATAGAAGTGCCCATTACGTTTATCTCTGTAGGCCCAGAGAGAACAGAAAACATAATTATTTGAAATGATTAATAGATACATAAATAGTGAAATTGATTCAATCTGGAATGATCAGAATAAATTTAATACATGGAAATTAGTTCAAGAAAAATATCTTGAAACTTTAGAAGAATTAAATATAGCTGATAAAGGGGTAGCAAAAAAAATTAAAGAAACGGAAGTACTTAAAGAAGAGGTTTACAAACGTGAGGAAGTGACTAATCATGATTTAGCCTCATTTGTAGACATACTACAAGAAAAAGTAGGTGAAGGCTCAAACTGGATACACTATGGTCTAACAAGTTCAGATATTGTGGATACTGCAAACAGCATTTTAATTATGCAATCAATAGACACTGTTATTGAATTAATGAACAATCTCCTTTCTACATTGCAAAATAGGGCAATAGAGGAAAAGGATACTTTGATAATTGGCCGAACACATGGTGTGTATGCGGAAGAGACATTTTTAGGAAATATTTTTGGTAATTGGTATTTAGAAGTTTCAAGGAACTTAAAGCGAATTCAAAACTCTAAAGAAAATATTGCTTTTGGCAAATTTAGTGGGCCTGTCGGGAATCACTCAGTTGTTACTGAGGAAATGGAGAAGTTATCGCTTAAAAAATTAGGATTGGTGCCAGAAATATTTGCAAACCAAATTGTAGCTAGAGATAGGTACGCAGAAGTAGTAAGTTCCCTTGGTATCTTAGCTTCCACCTTTGAAAGAATTGCTACAAACATCAGGAGCTATCAACGTTCTGAAATATCCGAAATGTTTGAAGCGTTTAAAGAAGGGCAAAAAGGCTCGTCTGCTATGCCTCATAAAAAAAATCCTATTGGTAGCGAAAGGGTAACTGGTTTATCCCGAATTATGAGATCTTATGTAAACACCAGTCTAGAGAATATGGTTTTATGGAATGAAAGAGATATTTCAAATTCTTCAGTTGAAAGAATTATTCTTCCCGATGCATTTCATCTAATTAGCTTTATGACAAGTGAATTGAATATGATTATTAGCAATTTAGTAGTAAATCATGAAAAAATTGAAAAGAATTTACAGAATGCAAAAAATAAGTCAATGAGTCAAAAATTCCTATCACATCTTGTAAATAATGGAATAGATAGAGATACTGCATACAGAAAAATACAAGATCAAATATTTAAAGACACTCCTCTAAATGAACTTAAAAAGAATCTACAAATTGAGTTCAATGTAAAATTCCCAGACTTTAATGATGATGTACAAAAAAATGTAGATCAAAATAAATTTAAAGATAAATTTCAATAAATTGAGATCGTTTTATAAAAAATATTTAGAAATCAAAGAAGAGTTAAAAGAATTAAATTTTAACCAAGAAGGAGTTTTTGATTCTGTAGTTGCACCTGTCTTCTTTGTAGTAACCAATAATTTTACAACTCTTAATCAAGCAATTTTATATACGGGTATTTTGTTACTACTTTTGTTTCTATATCGTCTTCTAAGAAAGCAGGGTTTAAAATTTGTATTCTACGGATTAGTGGGAACATTAGTAGCACTTCTTTTAGCAAGAGTTCAAGGAAGTGCATCTGGTTTTTTTATTCCTGGAATCATTAGAGATATTTCAATTGCTGTTGTTGGTTTTGTTTCAATAATAATTAAGAAACCATTTACTATTTATAGTTCTAAGGCAATTAGAAAATGGCCTCAAGAATGGTATCTACATGAACTTGTTCGCCCTGCGTATACAAGGGTTGCATTAATTTGGACTTTATACTTATTTACAAAAGGTGGTCTTCAAATAATCTTTTTCAATTCTCCTGAGATACTTGTAACAATTAAACTTTTATCATCAAATCAGACAACATTAATTTTATTGGTCATTACTTATATCGTTGGACAAAATAAACTTCAGTCTCTAGGGGGTCCAAGTGTTGATGAGTTTATTAATGACATACCAGCCCCATGGAAAAGTCAACAAAAAGGTTTTTAGAGTAGGATTAGTGTATGAATAACATAACAGCATCAGACTTACCTACGCTCGCCTATTTAATTGGAATTCTTATTGCTTCCTACCTAATACTGCGATCAGTTGTTTTTCCAATAATTAAACGTGGTGCAAGTAAAACAAGTACATACATAGACGACCTATTCCTAGATAAAAAATTTTTAAATAGAGTTTCTTATGTATTTGTTTTTGTTTTATTTAATTTTTTAATTGCTACACCCCAGTTAAATTTAGAAATATTAAATACTGAAATTTTCAAAAGAGTTTCCAGTGCGCTTTTAACATTGTTCGTTGGACTAACTCTTCTTGAGATGTTGAATGTGTTAAATAAGGTTTCAGAAAATATCAAATCACTAAAAAATAAGCCAATTAAGGGCTACGTTCAGATTATTAAAATTGTTGTTAACTCTTTTATATTCATAATTATTTTTGCAATAATGACGGGGCAACCAGTTAGTTATTACATAAGTGGTTTAGGTGCCCTTACAGCAGTGCTGTTGTTGGTTTTCCAGGACACAATCTTGTCATTTATAGCATCTGTACAAATTGGTCAGAATAACATTATTAATAATGGAGACTGGATTGAGGTACCAGAATATGGTGCTGATGGTGATGTTATAGATATTGCCCTACATACAGTTAAGGTGCAAAACTGGGATAAAACCATCACAACGATTCCTACATCAAAGATCGTTACCACATCTGTAAAAAACTGGCGAGGAATGTCAGAGTATGGAGGAAGAAGAATTAAAAGATCAATATCCATAGATATATCAAGTGTTAGATTTATGGAGCAAAAAGATATTGATAAACTAATGAAAATCCCAACTGTAAATAAATACCTTTCTGAAAAAATAAAAGATATTGAAAAATTCAACTCTTTGGTCGATAAAGAAAAAGAAAAAAGAAGACTCACTAATCTTGGAACTTTTAGAGCATATCTTGTGAAGTATTTACAAAATCATGATGGTCTAAATACAGAAACCATGACTTTACTGGTAAGACAACTATCGCCAACTACCACAGGAGTTCCTCTAGAGTTATATACCTTTACAAATACAATTGACTGGGTTGAATACGAAGGTATCCAGTCTGATATATTTGATCATATATTTGCAGTGTTACCAAAGTTTGGACTAAGAGCATTTCAAGATGGTACGGTGGAGGCTGCTGCTGCTAGAGGGTTACCAATAATTGACTCAGAAATATAGTTTAGACAATTAAAAGTTTCACAGGTTTTATAGATAAGCTTCTCTAAATTTTCTTAAATATATTCTTTGGCCACAAAAGACTAATGGCTCCAAATACTATAAAAATATAATTTAAATAATTTCCATATTTGCTGTAGGGAGTTTCTGTCTGCTTTACCTCAATTTTTTCAGTCAGTACTCCTGTTTCAAATAGTTCAGTTTTGGAAATTACTTTTCCATTGTTGTCTATAAATGCTGATTTACCAGTTATTGCTGCGTGTACAATCGGCCTACCATTTGAAATTGCATTCGCCCTAGACATTAATATGAATTGATCTGACATGCCGCTTTCTCCATAACTTGCTTGGTTGGTAAGGATTACAACTAACTCTGCACCATCCTGGACACTGTTTCTGATATATCTTTGGAATGAACCTTCAAATGAAATAACAGTTGCAATTTTTGTATCATTTACCTTAAATATTTTTTGACCATCGCCCCTAATCATGTCACGTGGAACTAATGCTAATGGAGGAATCCAGTCTAAATATTTTCTGAATGGAATATACTCTCCAAAGGGAACCGGATGCTGTTTTAAATACTGGCCTTCAATCTCACCATCTTTATTTATAAAGATTCCATAATTTTCAAAATATTGGTTTTGTACAGGTCTGTCTCCTCCTATTAAAAAAGATGAATTCAATCTGGTAGCTTGAGTAGAAATATCATTTTGAACCCTACTGTGTATTCCGGGATCATTGTTAAATCCTGTGGAACTTTCAGGCCAAACTACAAGGTCAAAATTCCCATCAAGTGATTGTGTTTGGGTTAAATGGCTATCGTAGATTTTTTGTCTTTCATTGTTACATCTGTTTTTTGCACCAGGACAAGGGCTATTGCCTTGAACGATTGCGATGTTTAGTTCTGATGTTTCTATTTGAGTATCCTGATAATTAAAATCATTAATTATAAGATTGAAAAAATATATTAAAAAAACTACTGATGAAAATATCATGTAATTTTTAAAATAATTTTTTTGTTTATTTTTTGAATAGACGCCGAGTGCAATTATTAAAGGAAAAGATTGTAATAAAAGAGAAGATCCCGTTGGTCCGAACCCTTCAAAAGATAAACGAGCAACTGTCATGTAAAAACTGTCAATAGGGCCGGTTAATAATACTGTTGATGGGAAACCCCAGGGAAAACCACCAAATGGAAAATATGCTCTAAGCAAATCAAAAATTGCTATAGCTAACAATAAAACATAAAAATTGTTTTCAGATTTTGAATTTAGGTAGGAAAATAGTTTAGCGAATACTCCGTACATCAATCCCATTAAAATTGTTAAAGGAATCCAGGCTTCAAGCCCTATTGATTGAATTCCCAATAAAATTACACCATACGCAATAGACCCAAAGATAAAACCTGAGAAAAAAGATTTTTCTTTTGATAGCAATGCATAATAAAAGAAATAGAGCGCAGGAAAAATCAAATACCAAAAATCATATGGGGGGAAGCTTAAGAAATAGAGTAAGCCGGCAATAATGGCGTTTATAAACATATGTTTATATGTTAATAATTCCTTTTATTGAAATAAACTAATTTATGTTTCTCAAGATTACATATAGTCCAGACAGTATTGAGAAATAAGTTACTGCTTGAGAAATGAATTTATCCGAAACTTTAGAAAACAGTGAACTAGAAACCCTAATTCCTATTAATACAAATGGAATAAATATAGTAAATAATAAAAAATGATCCCATAGCAAGTTGCCACTAAGTAATAAAAGTGAGAGTGTTATAACAATACCTATACTAAAAACACTATTAAGAGAGGGTCGAAACTCTTGAGATCTTGTGTTCCTATACAGCAGTGCAACCGGAGGACCACCAATTGCTGCAACCATTCCAAATACACCTGAAAAAGTTCCCGCGAGAAAGGAATTGAAGATATTTCTATTTATAACCCAACCAAAAAAAGAACCTACACCAGCTATAAAAACTATAAATCCCACTGCAATCGATAAGTACTTTTCTGATAGATTTAAAAGTAAAAAAAGCCCGATTGGTCCGCCAGCTAACCTACCTATAATGAGTGGTTTTACTTTAGAGAGATCAACTTCTTCCTTCTCTCGATAAAATACTCTGATTGCTAGTGGAAGACCTAGTAAAGATAATAATTGGGGAACCAAGTTTGGTTCAATTTGAACGATTATAGGAGAGGCAATTACTGCGAAGCCAAATCCAAGAACGCCTTGCACTGCGGAGCTGATGAACAATAGTGAAGCAATAAAAATTACTTCAAATAAAGTTAACTCAAATGGAAAGCTCAACCAAGTTCTTCTTCAATTAACTTAAGAATCTCCCCATCTTCAGAGTGTCTTCCTAATTCTTTTTTTGAAAAAAGTAATTTTTCATTTAATTGGAATTCGAATACTCCTCCACCGCTTGGAATTAAATTAATTGATTTAACTGTGTTTCCATATTTTTCTAAAATATCTTCAATCGTACTAACTGCACGAGGTGTGTAGTTTCAAACTACACAAAATTCAAGTTTGATATCCATATCTAAATAGTATCATATAAAAAGTTAAAGGAGTTGTGTGTTTAACTATTCGAATATAAATCTAGAAAGCTTAAAAAAAGATTTGGAAGTTACTATTAGTGAATGTAATTCCTTGGTTGATAGTATTAAATCTTCAAAAAATGTCAGCTTGAATCATTTCAATGAATTAGAAAGTGTTGTATATGACCTTTCTGGAAGGATAGCCTTTCTAGGAGATGTTCACCCGGATGAAAAGATTAGGGAATTTGGCAATGAAGCAGATTCAGAAATACAAAATTTTGCATTGCAGATTTTTAATGATCCAGATATTTACAAAAAATTTAATGAAATAGAGATTGATACTTCTGACACTGAGGAAGTTGAATTTCATAAAGACCTTGAGATAGATTTTAATGATGCAGGCCATAGTCTTACACATAAAAATAAAAGTAGATTATTAGAAATTGATAAAAAACTAATACAGCTAGGTATATCATTTTCAGAAAATATAGCCAAAGATAAGACAGAGCTCCAATTTTCTGAAGATGAGCTAAGAGGGCTGAGTAATAATGAACTTACTAACTTAAGAAAAAGTGGTGAAAAGTTTGTTATAACAATGTCATATCCTGATATAAATGCAGTAATGGAAAACTGTATTGTAAGAAAAACAAGAGAAACTACCTGGAAAGCTTTCAACAACAGAGCTGTAAATGAAAATAGTCCAATTCTTAAAGAAGCTGTTGTATTAAGAAATGAGAAAGCTCAATTATTTGGATTTAATACATGGTCGGAGTACAGACTGCAAAACAGAATGGCTAAATCTCCAAAAAATGTTGAAGCTATGTATGATAACTTAATTCCGAAACTGCAAAAATCTGCTGAAGTGGAAAAGAAAGAGCTAGTTATTGATGATATTGAGATAAAGGATATTGCACCTTGGGACATTAGGTATTTTATTTCCTCAGAACGAAGTAAAGTCAGCAATATTGAAAACAGCGAACTAAAAAAATATTTTTTTATTCATGATGTAAAAAGTGAAATGTTTAAAGTTTGTGAAGAAGTTTTTGATTTAGTAATTAAACCTGAGTCAAATGAATCAGCTTGGCATGAGGACGTAGAGTTATGGTCTTTATGGCAAAAAGATGGAGAACAATTAGCCTATTTTTACCTAGATTTACATCCCAGAGAGGGTAAATACACACATGCGGCAGTATTCGATATATCTTCAGGTGGATCAGTAAGACAAGAATTGCCGATTTGCTCTATGGTTGCAAATTTTCCAAATCCTAATACAGGAGATGGGCTAATGACGTTTGATGAAGTAGAAACTCTGTTTCATGAATTTGGCCATGTTCTACACAATGGGATAGGAAAATCAAAATATACAAGATTTGTCGGTGCTAACTGTGAGTGGGATTTTGTAGAGGCACCTAGTCAAATTATGGAACACTGGGTTTGGAAAGTTGAATGCTTAAAGAGAATTTCAAGACACATTGAAACGGGAAAAGCCTTATCAGAAGATATATGTGAAAAGCTAAAGAGTTCAAAAAATATTGGGGCTAGCCTTCTTGCCTTGCGACAAGTGTCTTTTGGTTTAGCTGACCAACACTTACATGGAGAGGGTTTTAATGATTCTCTAAATTATATAGAAAAAACATCACAAGAGGTTACAAATATTAATTACCCTGAAGATACAAATCATCTACCAGCATTTGGACATTTGCTTGGTGGATATGATGCTGCATACTATGGTTACTTGTGGGCTGAGATTATTGGTGATGATATGTTTAGTAGATTTGAAAATGAAGGTGTACTTTCTAATTCTGTTGGAGTTGAGTATAAAAATAAAATACTAAAGCCGGGCGGTACTGTACCTGCAGAGTCAATGGTTGAGAATTTTTTAGGCAGAGGTTGGAATGATGAAGCATTTTTATTTCAAAAAAACTTGATAAATTAAACCTCTTATCTAAAATAAAAAACTTAATAAATTAAAGTTGCTATCTGAAATAAAAGTGTTAAGCTTGTGAATATATTCACAAAGTATAAAAAGGAATAAAATGACAGACGGACTAAAAGCGAGTCAAATTAAAGGTGGAATAAGACCTTCTAAAAGTTTTGACCAGGGCAGAGTGTGTAAAGACGAATCTTGTAGCACTCAATTAAGTATTTATAACAAAAGAGATCATTGTTTTAATCACGCTCCTGTGAAATACCCAAGAGTAAGAGGCAGAATTCTTCAAGAAACTGCTTAAGTTTTAAACCCCCCCCTATCGAAATCTCCCCCAAGAGGTTTCTTATAAGCCCCTAATTTAGGGGCTTATTTTATAAATTACTCAATATTATTATAAAACTATGGAAACAAAATTTACTGTACCTGAAATTAGCTGTGGACATTGTAAAGAAACAATTGAGTCAGCTATAAATACTATCGAATCGGTTCAAGATGTATCTGTTAACATTGACAAAAAGTTAGTTGAAGTTAATTCAACTAATGCAATAGACATGACGGTTGTTACTAATTTGCTAGACGAACAAGGCTATACAGTTGTCGAATCAAACTAAATCAATCAATTTAGACATTGATGGTATGACATGTGCTGCATGCGCAGCAAGAATCGAACGTATTTTATCTAAAAATAATAATATTCTTGACTCCTCAGTCAGCTTCCCATTGAAGTTAGCAACAATAGATATTTTAGAAAATAGTAATTTTCAGATAGAAGAAGTTATCGAATCAGTTAACAAAATTGGTTATAAAGCAAGGGAAGCCCAAGAAGAAAATGAAAATAAAAAAATTAAATTTAATTTATTTGTACCTATTTTATCGGTTTTATTAACTGCCTCTTTAAAATACTTTTTTGAATCTGGTTACGATTTAATCGCATATGCGCTTGGTTTTTTTATTATTTTATATTTAGGCAGAAATTTTCATATTTCAGCAGCTAAGAAATTGCGACATTTTGATTTTAATATGGATACTTTAATTTCCTTAGGTAGTTTAAGCTCATTAATAATATCAATTATTCCAGTTGATCTAATTACCTCAACTTCACTTTCAATAAATGAAAATAAAATGTTTTTGGATACAGGAGCTTTTATAATTTCTTTTCTCCTAATAGGTAAATCTGTTGAAGATAAAGTTATTGAAGAATCTGTAAAAACATCTGAGTCTATTAAGAATAGAATGCCAAAAACTCTTATCGTTTTAAGGAAAGATAAGAAGACGGATATTCCAATTAAGGAAATTCAAAAAGAAGATTTATTTGAGGTGAAAGCTGGAGAAATCATCCCTGTTGACGGAATTGTTGTTGAGGGAAAATCTACAGTAGATGAAAGTCTTCTTACTGGTGAGGCTTTGCCTATCAAGAAGGAGGTTGGGGAAGAGGTTGTAGGAGGTAGTGTTAATCTTGAAGGACTATTAATAATTAAAGTTGTAGAGTCATATCAGCTATCTACATACAATTTAATTGAAGATTTAATTCGTAATGCGCAAGCAACAAAACCAAAAATTCAAAAGTCTCTTGATAGGGTAACCCAATTTTTTGTTCCCCTTGTGTTGTTTATTAGCTTTTCTACATTTATTTATAATTTTATATTTCAAGATGCTGCAGTTTTGGATGCCTTAAGAAATACTATAGCTGTATTGGTTATTGCCTGTCCTTGCGCACTAGGGCTAGCAACACCGATAGTATTGTTTAAAACCGCCACTGTAAGTAAAACAAGAGGTTTTCTATTCAAGAATTTTGACCTGCTTCAAAGATTTGGCGATATAAGTAATATGGTTTTTGACAAAACAGGAACTTTATCTTCAGGTATTTTTAAGATTTCTAAGATTGAAAATTCATACCGGGACATTACGGAAGATAATTTACTTCAGTTAGTAAGCAGTGTTGAAAATTATTCTCAACATCCAATAGCAAGAAGTATTGTTTATGAAGCTGAGCTTAGGGATTTAGCGCTTCTACCTGCTTCAAATGTTAAAGAAACTACAGGTGTTGGGATAGAGGGAATTGTTGCAGAAAAAAAGATAGTGATTACGAAAAATCATAATAGCAACTTGCCCTCTTTAAAAATTATGATTGATGAAAAAGAATTTATTTTAAACTTGGAAGAAGAATCAGCCATCGAATTAAATTTTTTAGCAAAACTTGGAAAAGAAAAAAGTATAACTATTTTATCGGGAGATAAAGAAGATAATGTAAGAAGATTTGCAGAAAAACATGGGATAACTAAATATTACTCAAATAAAAATCCTGAAGAAAAACTGCAATTTATAAAAGACAAACAAAATAATGGGGGTGTTATTTTTGTTGTGTATGGAGTTAATGAAAAAATAATCACAAAAGAATCAAAACTGATATCTAATCCAAATTGTACAACAATGGGATTAGTAATGGCTTTAAAGCCCCTACATGATAAGTACACTTTATCTTCCATGACGCCTGTTGCTTATCAGGCAGTATCTGGATCAGGATCTGGTGCTATAAAATCATTAGAAAAAGAGACTTTATTAGGTGATAAATTAGATGGAAGTTATCAACAAGCTTATTATTCAAATCCAATAGCTCGGAACGTTATTCCTCTTGCAGGAAGCTTAACTGATAACGGAT
>CABYTP010000018.1 GCA_902521955.1 uncultured Candidatus Actinomarina sp.
TTTTTCACTAAAAACTAACTCACTAGGATTTGCTATTGAAGTTTTTATTACGATTGAAATAATTTCATTTTTTAATTTTTTAACTATTTCAAAATAACTAATACCTTCGTCGTTTAAAGAATTTATAGAAAATGGAATAATCAGAAGAATTATAAATGCAATAAAAAAAATTACCCTGTTCATAAGCTTATTTTTAGATTACTTAGGAAAATCTTTTTTTGCTAGTTTTATAATGCATGTATGGAAAATCAGAGATATAAAACAGCTGAAAAATTTTTTGAAGTACCAGTAATGATATCCGTACTGATGCTTATACCAGTATTGATTATTGAATACTCTCAGCAAAATTTAAGTAATATTGCTTATTATTTAAATTGGGGAATATGGCTTGTTTTCCTTTTGGAATATACAGTTTTATTGTATTTTGCAGAAAATAAAATTAAGTTTATTAAAACTCATAAAATTGAATTATTTATTGTAATATTTTCTTTTCCTATTGTCCCAGAGGGTTTACAGTCATCTGGATTTTTAAGATTTGCGAGACTCCCTAGACTTTTAAATGCGTTTAGGTTCTTTAGATTAGCCGCCTTACTTACAAGATTCTCCTCAACGGTTAAATCTATATTTAACTCAAAAGGACTGAGATTTATAGTTTATGCAACTATTGGTATAGTTTTGTTTTTTGGGTTTTTGTTTTATATTTCAGAACCGGCTGTAAAAACGTATAGTGATGGTATTTGGTGGGCATTGGTCACAATTACTACAGTCGGTTATGGAGACATTACACCACTTACTAACCTTGGAAGAATTATTGCCAGCTCTTTAATGGTTATGGGCATTGGATTTATCGCCACAATTACTGCTGCAGTATCTTCTTATTTTATTTCTAGCTTCAGTGATAAAGAGATAACTATTAATGAATTAGGTGAGAAATTAGATAAACTTGAACAAGAGATTAAAAATTTAAAAAAGGACCTTAATGACAACTGATTTACTTGCACAACTATCGAATGATTTTTTTCAAAACTCTTTAGATTCTTCACCCACATCTGCAATTATGCGTGGTCATAAAGCATATTTTGACAAGTTAGAAGAACTTACGGATGAAACTTTTAATAAGGAAACCAAGGTAGTAGATGAGTTTATTTTGAGGCTGGGAAATATTGACCAAAATACTTTGTCACACAGAGAAAAAGTAACTTATGGAATGCTTGAGTTTGCTTTAAGCTCAAATAAAGATTCATTATTAGATAGAAGTTGGGAATTCGGTGCAGGAGTGTCGGGCTTTACTGGATTCTTAATTGATTACAATCAGCAAATGTTTGTTCCAGATATGGAGTCCGCTGACATGTTGTTGAAAAGACTAGAACTATATAAAAGATTATTTAGCCAAATAGCTGATGTACAAAAAGTCGGATTAGCTAACAATAGAGTTGCTACAGAGAGAAACCTGCTGAGAACAATTGATCAGCTTGAGAATTATCTTTCTTCATCCATAGATAAAGATCCTCTAATGTTTGTAAATTTTTCGCCAGAAATAACTGAATCTCAAATATCAGAATGGAGAGAAAAAGCTAAGAAAATTATTGAAAAAAATGTGAGACCAACAGTTCTGACTTATATGGAACAGCTTAAATCAGAACATCTTCCTAATGGACGATCAGATGAAAAATCAGGCATTATGTGGATTGATGGTGGAGAAGAAGCTTATCTCAGAGCTTTGAGAAAATATACAGGGCATAAAGATACAACAGTCAAAGAAGTCCATGAGGTAGGCCTTTCTGAAATAGATAGATTAAAAAAAGAGTTCTTTGAGATCGGAGAAAGTGTATTTCCTGGAGTCAGTGCGCCAGAAGAAGTCCTTCATAAGATGCAGACAGACCCTTCAATGAGGTATGAAAGCAAAGAACAAATGCTTCAATTAGCTGTTGATACAATTGAAAGAGCTTATAAGCCTCTTGGAGAATGGTTTACAGTATTTCCAAAATCACCCTGTAAAGTATTACCAGTCCCTGCTGCATCTGAACAACACGCACCACCTGCATATTATTACCCACCATTACCTGATGGATCAAGAGACGGAACATATTTCTTAAATACATATAAAGCAGAAACAAAAAGTGTATTTGAAGCAGAATCAGTTGCTTTTCATGAGGCGATACCAGGACATCATTTAGATAGAACTATTGCAGTTGAACTACAAGATGTTCCAGACTTTCAAAAGTATGTTGCTTCTACTGCATTTGTTGAGGGTTGGGGTCTTTATTCAGAACAATTAGCAAATGAAATGGGCCTTTACTCAAACGATGTTCAACAATTAGGAAGACTTGGAAATGACGCTTGGAGAGCTTGTCGTCTAGTGCTCGATACAGGCATGCACGGTATGGGATGGTCTAGAGATAAAGCAATTGAGTTTTTTAGAGCGAATTCACCTATTGAAGAAATAAATTCTGAAATCGAGACCGATAGATATATTGCTTGGCCCGGACAAGCATGTTCTTATAAAATGGGTCAATTAAAAATTGAAGAGCTTCGTAGAAAAGCCGAGAATGAACTCGGTGATAAGTTTGACATCAGATATTTTCATGATGAAGTCTTGTGCGATGGGGGAATAACACTTCCAATTTTAGAAAATAAGATTGATACATTTATTGCAAAGCATAAAAGCTAAACAAAAAGATAAGTAAGTTTTCTCCAGAGCCATTCAAGCGGACCATATCTCCACTTATCTAAAATTGGTTTTGACCAGTATATTTGCAACCCCCAAATAATGACTATATACAGAACCAATTGAGACCTTGAAAAATTTCCAATTCCAAATAAACCACCAAGCACAAACACTCCAAACAATGTTTGAGTTATATAGTTTGTAAATGCCATCTTCCCACATGCACGTAATCTAGTTGAAATACTTTCCCTAAGTTTTATATTCATGATTGTCAGCAATCCAACATAGCCAAGTACCATTGGAATTACTGAGAGAGATTGCCAGAACCGACTAGTAATTGCAATTGCAGCGCTATATTCAGACGAAATAGGTAAATAAATACTATAAATTGAAAAAGGCAAACCTATTGCAAATCCGTAGAACATCAGATTTTTATAAAAATTGAGCCCCTTAGTTCCTTGAACTATATTTAGTTTATACAATAAAATTCCAACAACCATTAAAGTTATTGCTCTTAAGAAGCCGTCTAGAGCAAACAAAAGTAAAAACATATTTCCAAACTCAGATTCTCCAGGAAACCAAAACTTTCCTAAATTCAAAGAGCCACCTTCACTTGCAATAGCCACCCAAGGTTCTTCTAAAATTAAATTACCAGTAGCGTCATATAAAGAACCAACATAATTTATGAGAAAAAGGTCTGCAAAAACTAAAAAAGTGATAAAAAATATTGTTATTTTATTATTTTGAATTTGAGGAAATAAAATTATGCAAAAAGCGCACAAAGCATAATACATGAGAATATCTCCTTCCCAAATTGAAACATGAGCAACGCCAAATAAAAGTAATAAACAGTTTCTCCAAAAGGATAACAATTTAGGTCTTTTAACTTTTTGTTTAGCATTATCAAGAAAAATCATGAGCCCAACACCAAAAAGCATTGAAAATAACCCCATCATTTTATATTCGAAAAATACCGAAGAGATAACGATAACAATCCAATCTAATAAGTTTTCTGCCCCATAAGCGGAGTGATTTATCATGGCTGTAATAGGTAAACCAAATGATATTACATTTATTACAAGTATCCCAAGAACAGCAAAGCCCCTAATAAAGTCAAGGTTTGTAATTCTTTGAGGGGAATTATTCAACTATTCTTCTTCGATATAACTTTTATTAAACATCCAAAGTATTGTGTAAGCCAGAGCAAGGCCGAATATGTAAAAATTAAAGTTAGGAAGTTCATTGATTTCTAATGCAAAAATACCATCCACTATAGCTATCACCACTCTGAGGAGTATTCCAGAACCAATTAAGCGACCAAAACTAAATTTTTTTAAAAATGAAATAATGTTTCCTGTATCCATAAAGTTTATTTTAGAACTTCCTTCTAATTGTTTTTTCAGTTTTTTTAACTATTTCATTTTTGTAGCTTTGGTGAATTTCTTTCTCTTTGGTTTTAGATTCAGTTTTTTGATTTGAAATTTCACTTTCTAATGAAATAATTTTCCCCTGAAGTTCTTCAATTTTCTCTTTCATCTCGTATATTATTTTTATACCGTCTAAGTTAATTCCACGTTGGGATAAATTTTGAATTTGTATTAACCTATCAACATCTTCTTGGGAGTAACGCCTAGTACCCCCACCAGTTCTGAATGGTTTTATTAGACCCTTTTGCTCATAGGTTCTGATTGTTTGTTGGTGAATACCAGATAAAGTAGAAGCTACAGAAATAAAATAAATAGCTTTGGAATCTTCACTACTCATATAAGTAATCTCTTGGCGAGTCACCGGACTCAAATTGATCTCGATAGTTTTCTAAATGTTTCTTTGCTGATCTAGACAAATTTGTAGGTGGAGAAATGTAAACTTTTACATACAAATCTCCTGGCCTTCTCCCTTGAGGAGTTATCCCCTCACCTTTTATTTTAAAGGTTTTACCACTCGGGGTGCCAGCAGGAATTTTTAGATTAACGGACTTTTCAAGGGTAGGTATCTTAATGCTCGCTCCAAGAGCAGCTTCAGTGAACAATAAAGGTACTTCTAGTATAAGGTCACTGTTTTTTCTTTTAAAATACTTGTGTGAATCAACAGCAACTTGAACTAATAAATCACCATCTGGCGCTCCTGCGTCACCAGGACCACCTCTTCCTCTTAACCTAATAACTGTTCCATTGTCAACACCAGCTGGAACTTTTACTTTTATTGACTCATTTTCGATTACAGATCCCGAACTTCTACAAACTTTACATGGTTTATCAATTACATTTCCTTGACCTTTACAAGCTGTACATGTTTGAGCAAAAGAAAAGAACCCTTGATTTGAAGCTGTCTGTCCACTTCCATTACATATATTACACCTATGAAATGCCTCACCTTTATCGGCTCCAGTTCCTTTACATTGTGTACATGCAACTTCTTTACGAAGGGGTATAACAGTTTCAACTCCTGAAGCTGCATCATTAAATGAGATATTTATATTTGTCTGATAGGTTTGACCCTTTCTTCTTCCACCAGATCCACCAAAACCAAAAATATCACCTAAATTACCAAATAAATCTCCAAAATCATCTACATTAAAACCCTGTCCACCAAACCCACCGAATCCTGATGCACCCATTGCTCGAATCTGATCGTACTCTTGTCGTTTTTTTTCATCTGCTAGGACTGAACTTGCTTCGGAAATTTCTTTAAAACGTTTTTCAGCTTCAGTATCTCCAGGGTTTAAATCAGGATGATTTTCTCTTGCTAATTTTTTATATGCTTTTTTTATTTCGTCAGAGGTTGAATCTTGAGATACGCCTAATATGGCATAAAAATCTTTGTCTAGCCAATCTCTACTCACTTTTAACTTTCACCATTGCAGGTCGAATTAAATTACCTTGGAATAAGTAACCTTTTCTCAAAACAACTTCTATTTTTTGAGTATCTCCCTCTCCAGAATGCTCTACAGCTTCATGAAATGTAGGGTCAAAATTATCTCCAACAGCCCCAACCTCCTCAACATTAAGTGAATCTAGAACTGAAGATAGTAGATTATTAAAAGTTTCTACTTCTTTAGCGACAGTTTCCTGGCTCATAGCCATTTCAAAGTTATCAATAAGTGGAAAGAGTGAATTTATAAAATAAGCTACTGAAGCAGCGCCAATATTCTCTTTCTCTTTATCTGTTCTTTTTTTATAATTTTCAAAGTCTGCTGCCAATCTTAAGTAGTCATCTTTAATTTTTTCATACTGTGAAAGGGGTATAGTTGATTCTTCAGAAATCTCTTCGGAAACATCTTCAGTAACTTCCTCAGACTCTATAGGTTTGTCAGAAGTGCTATCTTCTTCAGGAGAAGATTCTGACTTATTCATCCTCTACAACTTCACCTTCTACTACGTCATCAGACTCATCAGAAGAAGGGTTCTCAGTGTCACTTTGTGCCTCTGCATATAATTTCTCTGCAAAAGATTGACTTGCTTTAGCAAGTTCATCAATACTATTTTTAAGATCATCTATAGATAAGTCATCATTCTCCAGAAGTTTTTTCAAATTATCATTTGCTTCATTAATTGATGTTACTTCTTCCTCGGTTGCTTTATCTTTATTATCATCAAGCATTTTCTCAGTAGAAGTAACCATTCCTTCTGCCATATTTCTAGTCTCTATGAGCTCTTTCTTTTTAGCATCTTCATTTGCATGTTGTTCTGCATCTTTTACCATTCTCTCTATTTCATCATCCTCAAGAGCAGTTCCACCAGTAATTGTAATTGCTTGCTCTTTTCCAGTACCGAGATCTTTAGCGTTTACATTAACAATACCATTTGCATCAATGTCAAATGTTACCTCTATTTGTGGAGTTCCTGCCATAGCAGCTGGTATATCAGTCAATGTAAATCTACCCAAAGACTTATTACCAGAAGCCATATCTCTTTCTCCTTGCAAGATATGTATTTCAACTTGAGTTTGATTATTTTCAGCAGTACTAAATACTTCAGACCTTTTCGTAGGAATAGTAGTATTTCTTTCAATCATTTTTGTCATGATTCCACCTTTAGTTTCTACACCAAGCGTAAGTGGGGTGACATCCAGTAAAAGGACATCCTTAACATCACCTTTTAAGACGCCTGCTTGTATTGCTGCTCCTGAAGCAACAACTTCATCTGGATTCACACCCTTATGAGGGTCTTTACCAGTTAAAGATTTTACAAGCTGCTGAACAGATGGCATACGTGTAGAACCACCAACTAATATTATGTGGTCAATATCTGAAAACTTCATTGCAGCATCTGATAAAGCATTTTCAACAGGTGCTTTAGTTCGTTCTACTAAATCTGCCGTAATTTTCTCAAATTCAGACCTACTGAGCTTTTCTAGCAAATGCTGTGGTCCAGAATCATTAGCAGTTATAAAAGGTAGATTAATCTCAGTTTCACTTGTTGATGAAAGTTCAATTTTGGCTTTTTCAGCACCTTCCTGAATTCTTTGAATAGCCATTTTGTCTTTTGATAAATCAATACCAGTAGATGATTTGAATTTATCTATTAACCAATCCATAACTCTTTGGTCCCAATCATCCCCACCTAATTTAGAGTCACCTGAAGTTGATTTAACTTCAAAAACACCTTCTGAAATTTCTAAAATTGAAACATCAAACGTGCCTCCACCAAGATCAAAAACAAGTATTTTTTGATCTTCATTGTTTTCAAGGCCATATGCTAGTGAAGCAGCTGTAGGCTCATTTATTATTCTTAAAACATTTAACCCAGCAATTTGCCCAGCTTCTTTAGTTGCTTGTCGCTCTGCATCATTGAAGTAAGCAGGAACTGTAATAACAGCTTCAGTCACATCATCTCCTAAATATGCTTCAGCATCTCTTTTGAGTTTTTGTAATATTCGTGCTGATATTTCTTGAGGTGTATATTCTTTTCCTTCAAAAGTTTCTTTCCAGTTTGTCCCAACATGTCTCTTGATTGACCTAACTGTATTATCAGGATTTGTGATTGCCTGTCTTTTGGCTAACTCACCAACTAAGACTTCTTCTGATTTAAAGGCAACAATAGATGGAGTAGTACGATTACCTTCAGCATTAGCTATTACAGATGGCTCACCACCTTCTAGTACTGCTACAACACTATTTGTTGTTCCTAAATCTATTCCAACTGCTTTTCCCATAATTTAATTCCTTTCTTAAGTGTTTAATTAATTTCTTGCTCTCTAGGCAGGTGTCCACGTACTCTTGGGTAGGAGACAGGGGCATGAAGAAAGCAGAATTTCTTTTTGTTGTACATACTGATTACAGTTTCACAAGATTCAAAATCACAGACGCGTCCAGAAGTGTATTTTTTTGATCTTCTAATTCCTGGCTTAACTTGTGATGCAGTTAATGTTCCACTCATTGTTTCTCCTTATCTATATAATAAATTATATAAAATCTAAGTAATAATGGTTAGATTTAATTAAAATATATCATATACCAAATTTTATGCAAAACTTTTTCATATAAATTTTAAATTTTCAAAAATTAGTAACTTATCTCCCACCTGATAGTATTAAATAATGGAAAAAACCGATATTCATATAATTGGGTTAGGAAACCTTGGTTCCGCTTTTCTCGAAGGACTAATGACATCTAATAAAGAGTTCTCAATAAAAGTTTATGAGTTAAATACTCACGTTTTAGAAATTTATGAAAAAAAATATCCTGAAAATGAATATTTTAATAGTTTTGATGAATTCAAGTCCGGTGTATTAATTCTGTGTGTAAAGCCACAATCAGTTAATGAAATTTTTGAACAAATTAAAGATATAATTCATGATGATGTTTTGATTTGCTCACCTATTGCGGGATTAGAAATTGATCATATTGAAAAATCAATTACTAACAAAATTATAAGAATTATGCCGAATTTATTAATTAGTAATAACAAGGGGTTTATTCCGTATGCTAAAAATTATGAAAATGACTATTTAGACTTTATTCAATCAACCCTTAATCATCTAGGCAGGACAAGAGAATTTTCTGAACAATATTTTCCAGTTATTACAGCATTATCTGGGAGTGGTCCAGCATGGTTTTTCACTCTCTCAAATGAGTTAATTCAAGCAGGAAATAAACTGGGGCTTTCAAACCAGGAATCAGAAATACTTGTTAATGAGATTATCAAAGGTCTGCCTGAGTTTATTTCTGATGATGTTACATTTCCAGATCTTATTAGTAAAGTTAAGTCTCCTAAAGGAACAACTGAAGCAGGGCTCAATTCGCTTAAAAATGACTCCTTTGATACAATAATTCTCAATGCTATTGAAAAAGCTACACAAAGATCAATTGAATTATCAAAAGAGTTAAAAAGTGAATAAAATTTTCAAAAACCTTAAAGCAAATGATTATGTACTACTTTTTTCTGCCGGAGCATCCATAGGAACTCTTTTTCTATGGGGCGCAAGCTACATATTTCCAGAAGGAGAAATAGTTGGAGGCAGGAGAGTATTTGAAAATATTCCAAAAGTTATTCAATATATTTTTTATGTGCTCAGCGCTGCCACAATTTTTATTTCTGGATATTTATTTTCACTAAGAGTTAAAAACTGGACTAGAGGCAAAGAAGAAAAGAGAAAAGTAAAACTAACTGAACGAATATTAAGTTTTCTTGACGGCATAACCATGAGAACTGTTTTGAGGTTCAAAGCTGCTGGTCTAATGCATTCATTAATTTATATTGGATTTCTTGGATTATTTGCAGGAACTGTTACTTTAGAAGTTCACCATTTGATGCCACCTTCTTTAAAGTTTTTACAAGGTACAACCTATATCGTTTACTCATTTACATTAGAGCTTGCAACCATTGCATATTTAACAGGTTTATTTTGGGCTTTGGCAAGAAGGTTAAGGGGTGCTGAATATAGAATTCAAACAAAAACAACATCTGATGACTATCTAACGCTTTCACTATTAATTTTTATAGGTATTTCTGGAATTACCACTGAAGCGGGACGTATAGCCTTAGAAGGCTTTCCTGACTATGAAAAATGGTCTTTTATTGGTTATGCTTTTGCAGATTTAATAAATCTTACAAATCCAAGCTTGTTTCATAGAGTTTCCTGGATATTACATGTTGTCTCCTTTTTTGTCTTTCTTATTGCAATTCCTTTATCTAAATTAAGACATATCTTTACTTCTCCTATCAATATGTTCATGTCACCAAAAGAAAGACATAAAGGTGCCATGAGGGATATTGGAAACCTACTAGAAGCAGAAGATATTGATAATGTTGGAGCGGAAATAATTGATCACTTTACTTGGAAACAGTTAATGGATTTAGATGCCTGTACAGTTTGTGGAAGATGTACCTCAGTATGTCCTGCTAATCAGACTGGAAAATCTCTAGATCCTCGAGAGATAATATTAAAAGTTGGTCAGGTTATGTCGGAGTCTGGAGATCCAGCAGTTCCAGCAACAGTCAGTACACCAGGTCCACTACGAGTAAACTCTTCAAATGTTTTTGAGAGGATTACCTCGGAGGAAATTTGGGCTTGTACTTCATGTAGGGCCTGTGATGAGATATGTCCAGTAAATATAGAAATTTTAGACAAAATTTTAGATATGAGAAGACATTTAGCTTTAATGGAATCAGACTTTCCTTCTGAATTAGGAAAAGCATACGTAGCAATGGAAAACTCTTCTAACCCCTGGGGTGCTTCACAGAATGACAGGCTTAAATGGACAGAAGATTTAGATTTTGAAGTACCAATTATTGATGAAACAAACCATGAAGAATATGACTATTTATATTGGGTAGGCTGTGCAGGTGCATTCGATGACAGAAATGTACCAGTTACTAAAGCAGTCGCAAAGCTACTTGAAAGAGCAGGCGTTACCTTTGCTGTGCTTGGACCAAAGGAAGTGTGCACAGGAGATTCTGCAAGAAGAACCGGTAACGAATTTGTATTTCAACAATTAGCAATTCAAAATATTGAAAATATGAATAATTTAAAAGTTGAAAAAATTATAACCCAATGCCCACACTGCTTTAATACAATCTCAAATGAATACCCTCAGTTGGGAGGAAATTATGAAGTAATACACCACAGTCAACTACTAACAGAACTAGTACAGTCAGGAAGAATAGAAGTTGGCACAAGTGACAAGCCTTATAAAATTACTTATCATGATTCATGCTATTTAGGTAGACACAATGATATTTACACTGCCCCTAGAGAGATTGTTGGATCTATAGGTGGAATTGAAATTAGAGAGATGAAGCGTCAAGGAACTAAAAGTTTTTGCTGTGGTGCTGGTGGAGGAAGAATGTGGATGGAGGAGTCAACTGGCCAAAAAGTTAATATTGAACGTTCACAAGAAGCTATAGATACTGGTGCGGATGAGGTTGCAGTAGCTTGCCCATTTTGTTACATCATGATGGATGATGGAGTGAAAGAACTTGGGTACGGAGATAATGTAAAAGTTCGTGATGTATCACTAATACTATTAGATAATCTAAAAAAAGACTAAGAGTTTTTACCAAGGAAAAATTTACTTAT
>CABYTP010000019.1 GCA_902521955.1 uncultured Candidatus Actinomarina sp.
TCATACTTTGAAATACCTAAAGATAAGTTCTCTGATTCAATTAATTTATTTGTATTTTTCGCAAGGAGATAGCCTGCTTCCATCCCGTAAAAGATTCCTTCTCCACTCATTGGGTTTATCATTGAGCTAGCATCACCAATTAATGCAACATTCATATCTTTATTTAATTTTGGTCTGGATGATGCGAAAGGCAGCATGTATGATTTCTGTTTTCTTATATTTTCAACAATTACTCCTCTGCTCTCTAGTTGGTCTATAAAATCCTCTAAGAGTTTATTGATATTTAGTTTATCTTTTTTAAATATGCTGACAGGTACACCAATTCCAATATTTAACAAACTTCCTTTACTTGGAAAAGCCCATGCATAACCTTTTTCAGCCGATACGTTAATTTCAAACATTAGAGTTCTTTCCTTAAAAATTTCAATATAGTTGGGACTATCTATATAAGCTCTGATTGCGATAGCTTTATGCCAATCAGAATTTGGTTTTAAATTTAATTGTTTTCTAATTCTAGAATTGGCTCCGTCAGCACCTATGAGCAATCTTGTTGAAAATAAAAATTCTTCATCTTTATTTTTAAATTTTACAAGTATGTTTTTATTTATGTCTTCTTCAAAACTTACAAAGTTTAACCCTTCAATCACATCTACATCCGAATCTTTTGCTAGGTTTAAAATGCGATTGTCTAAATCTATTCGAGGAATTACATAAACTATAGAATCTTCTTTGTTTTTAACTTCGGGAATATAATTTTGGATTCCAATATTATCTGGTCCATATAAAGTTGTAGAAACAACTTGAGGTTCATCATTTAAAATATGTTCATTATTAAACCTTTTTAGAGCACTGATTACCCCAGGGCCAATAGCATCTCCGCAAGACTTATCTCGTGGAAATATTGCTTTATCAATTAATCCGACACGTAAACTGGGGTTAAGTTCTTTATATGAAATAGCGGCATTTGAGCCTGCTGGGCCTGCCCCAACGATTAAGACGTCGTATTCTTTGCTTATATCTTGCATTAATTACCAACATACATTGATTAATTAGTAATAAGAAACTGCAAATCTGTAATAAATCTTGTATAAAATTACTTATAATTTCAATTTGCCATTAGATTGTGCATTAGTGAAAGAAAATAAAAAAATACCTCCAGCAACAGTAAAGAGGCTGCCTCTCTATCTACAGTGTCTTGACCAAATCGACAGTGACTCTATTGGTATTTCTTCAAAAAATCTTGCGGATTTAGCTAAAGTAAACGATGCTCAAGTAAGGCGCGATCTTTCTTATCTAGGTACCTTAGGTACACGTGGTGTAGGATATGACATCAAAACACTTAGAAATCAACTTCAATTAGAGCTTGGACTTGTTGAAGGATGGAGTGCTGTAATTGTAGGGGTTGGAAACCTTGGATCAGCATTGGCACATTATGGTGGATTTAAAGATAAAGGTTTTGGAGTAGTTGGACTATTCGATGATGATCCAAAAAAAATTAATAGTCAAGTTGCGGGATTGGTAGTAACTCCTCTAAGCAAAATGAAAGAATACTGTAAAAAATACAATGTAGCTATCGGAATAATTGCAACTCCAGGTGAGTACGCACAAGGTGTTGCTGATCAACTTATTGATTGTGGAGTTAGGTCCATTCTAAACTTTGCACCTGTTCTTTTGAAAAATGTAAAAGATGTACAAATTAGATCTGTTGACTTATCTCAAGAACTACAAATTCTTAGCTATTACTTAGATAGGCCAATACTTAAAGCAGTAGACTAGTCACGTATCTGATAAAGAAAACCTGCGATACCTCTATAAGCTAAGCTAAAGTTTAAACCTATCCATAAACTTGATAATGAATTATCAAAGTTAAGTAAGTAACTACAAGATATAAATCCAATAATAGAAGAAACAACAGTCAAGGAGGAGAACTCTTTCGATTTATCTAATCCAAGTAGTACACCATCCCATAAAAAAGCAAAGCTTCCGACCAATAAACTTAATCCAAATAATATTCTTAATTCAAAATCTATAAATTGACCCAAGGATTTATCTGTTATTAAAGTTATTAAAATATCTAAAAAAACACTAGAAAAAAGAAATAGAAATACAGATATTCTAAGTGTTAGCTTGTTTAGATATTTTTTTAAATCTGAATTTCTATAATCATGAAACTTTGTTTTATATTCTGAAACCAATGTTTGTGCTGCAATAGCTAGTGCATCAACAAAAACATATCCAAAGGACCATAACTGCAACAATACATGCTGCAGAGCAATTTCTTCCATAGACATGAGGGAAGCCCTATTTCTTAAATATGCCATAAATATAGTTAGAAACATGGATCTGACAAAAATATAAAATCCAACATAGAAAAATTTGCGGCTTACTTCCTTTTTGTCAACTAAAACATCGAAAGAGTCGTCTTTTTGTTGTTTATTTAGTAAAACTTTAGTTGAATATAGTGCACTTATTAAAAAGGAAATTGAACTTGCAATAGCTATACCTTGTATACCAAAATCAAAAACAACTGCTAATACAAAACTTAAAACAACATTAGAAGCACCCACGATAATTGAAGAATATAAAGTTATTTTTGGATGCTTCATCCCTCTTAAAACAGCTGTTGAGTGCATGTTTAGTAGATAAAAAGGAAGTCCAATACTTCTTATAACTAAATATGAGTTTGCCTTTAAAGTTACTTCAATTGTTGGTTCAAATAAACTTATCAATATATCTGAAAACAGCACGAGTAATAAACACGATATGAAGCCGATAAGAATTGAAGACCTTCTTCCAAACATAATGAAGTAATTTAATTTTGATATTTGATTTGATGCCTGTAATTCTGAAACATAAGGCGTTGTTCCATATGCAAGAAACACAAATATCCAAATAAATACAAAATAAACCGTTTCTCCAATTCCCACAGCTGATAAAACCTCAATGTTTAAAAAGCTAGCAATTTTTGAGTCAATTAGTCCAACTAAAGGTTCAGAAACTAACCATAGAAGAATAGGATAACTATTAAGCCATACATCTTTTTTTAAATTTTTTTCATTCATCAAGAAACTTAGCTTTCGCAACTCCCCATCTTAATAGAGTGCTTCTAAATTCTTCTCCTAGATCAAAAGGGGTAAGTCTTAATGTCGAATTTAAGTTTTTCTGAACATAGTCATTTAAAAGTTGGGTAGGGGTAAATAACTGTTCGTTAAATGGCCGTGATAGCTCATGGAGTAATTTTGTTTCTAATTGAACATAAAAACTTTTATCTACTGAATAATTATTTTTATTTAAATATTTTTTTAAACCTTCACTTAAAACTTTAATAAAGTCATCTATTTCTATGTTCATGATGAAAATATCTGAACAATGATTAAACCTAAAGGTCCCGAGACAACACCAATGCCCATTCTCTTGAATTCATTATCTAAAATTGTATTTCTATGTGACTCAGAATTCATTAAGCTGTTGTGTCCTGAACGTACAGAAGATGAAAGTGCTAAGTTTTCGCCAATATTAATGTATGGAAAACCTTTTTTTGACAACCTGTCACCCACTAAGTCTCCATTGTTTGGATTTTTATGACACCAAAATCCTTCTGTATACATTTCATAAGCATAATCTTGAGCTACTTCTGATAAGGTATTGCTTAATTCTAAAGATACAAGATTCTCATTATTCCTCTCAACTAAAATTAAGTTATACAATTCCTGACTGAACTCTTCTTTGTTTGATAAATTTGAAAATGCATAAGATGGAATTTCAATACATCCTTGTTCACTAACAACAACGGATGGCTTTCCAGTAAGATCTTTTATGCGACTTACAACTTTAATTAAATCTGTTCCGGTTATAAGCTCTAAGGCTTGCTGGGGTGTGCCTTCTGTGTTTGTGTAAAGAGATACTATATTTGAATCCTCTAAAGTTATTTCTAAAAACTTAGGTAGCGTCATGAGAGATGTTGCTGTAAAAATTAATGTGAGTATCAAATTGCTAACTAGAATTGACACCAGCGACCCTAGAAGCTTGTTACCTATATCTCTTTGTTTTTGATTGTTGACAATGAAATTTTGAAAAAAAGAAGCAACTGTCAAAATTGAAATAAATATCAAAACACCGCCAAAAATTTCCGAAAGCTGAATATTCGAATTAAACCAACTACTTATATAAGAACCAAGTTGGTATGAGTATCTGAAGCTTAATGAAATAGCTACTAAAAGTGTGATTAAGTAAAAAAGTTGTAGTAAAAAGCCTTTTCTCCATCCATAAATTAGAAAAAATATTACAAAAATATAAATAAAAAGCTCTATATATTCAATATTTCTCAATTCAATAAGTAAATTTTTTATTAGATTATTCATTTTTTGTTTAAATTATTTAACTCTGCTATTGAATAGTACTAAAAATCCGCTATTGTTTGATAATTCCTACAAATTAGTAGGTTTTTTTAATTTCAGTGACTGAAAGGAAATTATATATGAAGAATCGCAAAGCTTTGGCTTTGATTGCGATTTTAGCACTAGTTGCTGCTGCCTGTGGTGGTAGCGATGATGCTGCAGAAGAGGTTATTGAAGAAGTAACCGAAGCTGTTGAAGAAGTGGTTGAGGAAGTAGAAGAAGCTATTGAAGAAGTATCTTCTGATCCATTGGTATTGGCATCTCTTATGCCTCTATCAGGCGACTTAGCATCATTAGGACCTGGTATTGCACTAGGTGCAGCTCTTGCTGTTGAGCAAATCAATGCCGCTGGCGGTATAAACGGACAACCGGTCGTCCTCATTGAGGGTGATAGTGGTTGTGATGGAGCTGTTGCTCTTACAAGTCTGAATGATGTAATTGCACAAGGTGCACAAGGTGTTATGGGAGCTGCATGTAGCGGTACCTCACTAGCAATACTTGACACTGCAATTGCAGCAGAAGTTGTAATGGTATCTCCATCAAATACAAGTCCTCAATTTACAAAAATTGATAAAAAAGGATTTTATGCAAGAACTGCTCCATCAGATCTTCTACAAGGTGATGTTTTAGCATCATTATTAGTTGAAGACGGTGTACAAACAGTTTCTATAATTTCAAGAGCTGACTCTTATGGTAGAGGTCTCGCTGAAGCTACTGCTGCTGCATTTGAAGCAGCTGGTGGAACAGTAAAGACTATCGTTTACCATGCAACTGATGCAACAGAATTCACTTCTGAAGTAACTGCTGTTGGTAAGGGTGGAGCTGAAGCTATAGTTGGAATTTTGTTTCCAGAAACTGGTTGTGGAGTTCTACAACCTGCATTCGAACAAGGCCTTCTTGACACTCCATGGTATATGACTGATGGTGTTAAAGATGCTGGTCTTGCTTCATTATGTGGTCTAGGTACTGCTCTTGATGGATTCAAGGGAACAGCTCCTGGTGCTGCAGCAGGTGAAGCTAAAGATGCATTTGAAGCAGCCTATGCTGGAGTATCAGCTGATGGTTCTCCAACATTCATTTTTGCCCCACAAGCTTATGATGCTGTCATGTTAATGGCAATATCAGCAGCTGCTAATGGTGTAACTGGTCCAGAAATTGCTTCTGGCTTGGTTGCTGCATCATCTGGTGGTGAAAAATGTATCGGCGTTGCTTGTATTGCACTTGCAGCTGACGGAGTAGACGTAGACTATGTTGGTGCTTCTGGTGAGATCGAATTAGATCAAGCTGGTGACCCAACTGCTGCTACATACGATATTTGGACAACTGAGGGTGATACTAACCCAGTCCTTAAATCAGTGGACTTCGGTTCATAATCTTTAATTAGATGTAAAAAAAGGCCTGTTAATTCAGGCCTTTTTTTTATAGCTTACCAAGATAAAGGTCAATAACTCTTGGGTCATTCAATAAATCTTCACCTTTTCCCTGATATGCATTTCTGCCTTGATCAAGAACATATCCTCTATCACTAAAGCTGAGTGCTCTTTTTGCATTCTGCTCAACCAGTAATATTGAAACACCAGATTCATTAATGTCATTTATAATTGAAAAAACTTCATTTATGGCTACAGGTGAAAGACCAGCTGATGGTTCATCTAGCAATAATAAAGTTGGTTTGGTAATTAACGCTCTCGCTAAAGCTAAAATTTGTCTTTGTCCTCCTGAAAGGTTTCCGGCTTTGTCTTTTTTTCTGTCTTTAAGTAATGAAAATTGTTCATAAATTTGATTTAAATTTTCTTTTTGCTGTTTGTTTAAACTCCAAGAACCGATTTCTAAATTTTCTTCAATTGTTAAAGACGGAAATACATTTGCAACCTGGGGAACGTAACCAATGCCTTCATTTACAATTTTATGAGTTGCAAGATTAGTTTTCTCAATACCATTTATATAGAACCTGCCACCTGATATATTTATCAGACCCATTATTGCTTTAAGTAAAGTTGATTTTCCTGCTCCGTTGGGACCAATAATGGATACGATTTCCTTTTCTTTAACAACTAAATCAACTCCTTGAAGAATGTTTAAATCCTTTACATATCCAGCAGCAATTCCATTACATTCAAGTACGGTTTTATCCATCATCTTTTCCTAAATAAGCCTCGATAACATTTTGGTCATTTCTGATTTCATTTGGACTTCCATCAGCTATCAAAGTTCCTTCAGAAAGAACAACAATTCTCTCTGATATTTTCATAACTGCTTCAATGTTATGCTCGACCATCAAGATTGAGATACCGCTAGATGCGAGCTTTTGGATTAAACCTAACAAGTCTTCAGCTAATTTTGGATTAACTCCAGCTAAAGGCTCATCTAAAAGAAGAGTGTCTGGATTATTGATAATTGATCTTGCTAACTCTAGTAATTTTTTTTGCCCACCTGAAAGCTCTCGAGCATATGAATCTGCCATGTGCGAAATGTTGAGATCCTCCATAATCTCATAAGATTTATCTTTTAGTTCAATTTCATAATTTCTTTGTTTTTTAGTATTGATTATTGATTTTGTAAACGAATCATTAGTAACTGAGGATCCAGAAAACATTAAGTTTTCTAAAACAGTCATTCTGTCAAAAACCTTGGTTAGCTGGAATGTTCTTATCATTCCCATTCTTGCTATTTGATAAGGATGTGAATTTGAAATGTCATCACCATTTAAAAATATATCTCCACTATCTGCTGTCTGAAAACCTGAAATTAAATCAAAAAAAGTAGTTTTTCCTGCGCCATTAGGTCCAATAATTGAAGTTAGTTGATTTTTTTTAAATTTAAGTTCTTTAATGTCGACAGCTTGAAGGCCTCCAAAAGATTTTTTTAAATTTTTTACTTCTAAAAGATTACTTGACATCGAGTAATAGCTCCTCTTTCTTCCCAAGAAGTCCACTAGGCCTAAAAATCATTAATAACATTATTAACAAACCTACAAGTAAAAATCTAAACCCTGCAAGTTGTTGACCATTTGCATTTTCAAAGAAAATATAGGCTAGCCTATCAGTTTCTGAAATAATGACCCAAAAGATAATAGATCCAAAAATTGGACCAGTAAGACTCCCCACTCCTCCAAGAATCATGATTGCCCATACATAAAAAGTAAGCAATGGAACAAAGACAGTCGTTTCTAATGATCCATAATTAAACGCAAGAAGAACTCCGGATAGCCCAGCAATGCCGGCACCTAACATGAAACTCTGAAGCTTTAACCATACAGCATTTTTCCCCATTGCCCTTACTGCATCTTCATCCTCTCTTACAGCCCTCAATGCCCTACCCCATGGTGAACTATTTAATCTCTTTAGTAAAAATAAAGTTAAAATAATAGAAACCCAAGCAATTATTCCTACCCAAGCCTGAGATGGTGCAAACTCATAGCTTAAAGATAAACTATTTATGAATTCTGGCCTAAATTTTTGTAGATTTTCTGTATATGAAATTATTCCATATACACCGCCTGTTATGGATTCTAAATCCCTAACTAGTAATCGAAATATCTCTGCAGCAGCAATAGTTACAATTGCTAAATAATCTCCTCTAAGCCTTATAGCTGGCAATCCTAAAAGTAATCCGAATAGAGCAGCAGCTGCAATGCCTACAAAAACAGCAATAATTATTGGTAAGCCTGTAGTCGTTACCTCTCCTTCCCTTCCAGCTGCGTGTGGCATCAAAAGCAATGTAACGTATGCTCCCATACCCATGAAAGAGGCATGGCCAAAGTTTAAAAGACCTGTCCATCCAAAATGAACATTTAAACCAATTGCGCTTAATCCATATATTCCAGCAAAAGTTAGTAGATTAATTAATATTCTTAAAGCTCCCTCTGGGTTGAGAAGGAAAACTAAATAAATTGACAATGAGGTAATAACAACAGTAAAAATAAATCTTTTAGAAATCAGTAATGAATTCATGATATTCTTTCTTTCTGTCCAAATATTCCTTGTGGTCTAAACAATAAAATTACAATCATTATTCCAAGAGCGACTGCATTTTTTGCCTCAGTATGACCCTCCATAAATGGAAGCCCAACAGATACCTGTACTAGAATGCCAATAATTAAACCGCCTACCATAGCTCCAAAAGATGTACCGATTCCACCTAAAACAGTTCCAGCAAAAATTAATAGAAGTATTAAAAAGCCCATATTCCACCTAACATCATTTATAGTTGCTTGGAAAACTCCTGCTAGGCCAGCGAGCATGCTTGATGATATCCAGGTAATTAAAATTATGTTGTCAGAATTAATTCCAGAGACACTAGACAGCTCCTCAGAATCTCGAACTGCCCTCATCGCTTTACCGAGTTTTGTATACGTCAACAAAAGACCAATTAAAATCATAACAAGTATTCCTATTATCAATACTTTTAAATTTCTTGGAGTCATATCAAAAAAAAGGTAGGTTTGCCTTCTTTGCAGCTCTAAGGGGAAATTTTGCACCTTTCCTGTAGCAAATAATAAATATAAGTGTCTAATGAAAATTGAAAGACCTATTGTAACAACCAAAACAGCTATATTACCAACATTGCCTTTTCGTAAAGGTCTAAATAAAATTAACTCCAGCAATCCACCAAATAAACCACAAACAATAACGGCTAATATACAAGAAAGAGCAAAATTTAATCCTAAAGGTGAAAATTTGTCTAGGAACAATATCCGATAATCAATTGGGCTAGAAAAAAATAATGTAGCAATTGCGCCCAAAGCAATAATTTCTCCATGTGCAAAGTTAACTATTCTTGTAACACCGTATAGTAACGAAAGGGCGACGGATGCCACTGAAATAATTATTCCAAGTAAAAGTCCATTACCTAGTTGGTCTAACACTTAGTTACTCTCCTTCGTCAAAAGTAATTGTTGAGCCATCCTCTACAATTACTTTTAAATTATAACTTCCATTGGTTTGATTTAAATATCCTATTGTAGCATTAATCCAGTTTGCTGGTACGTCTGCCTTTCCAATAACAACAATTGGTAGTTGTCGATGTACAGTTACATTAAATACCCCATTTATGACAATATCTCCTGAGCTCAAGTTGGGTCCAAGGAAAATTTCCCCGGTTCCTATCAATTTTGCATTAGTTAAATTAGGACTATCTAAAAAATAATTAGAGTCAAATGAAAGAATATCAATTGTCCAGTTTGTTTTGTTTCCTAAATCTAATTTCCACCCACTGACTTGCAACAATCTATCAGTTGATACCTCTCTTAATTGTACTGGTTGAGGATTTCCAAGGTTTGCCTGTATTGCTTCTGGAAATCCAGTTTTTCCTGGCTTGTTTAAAATATCAACTTT
>CABYTP010000020.1 GCA_902521955.1 uncultured Candidatus Actinomarina sp.
CACAGACTGTAACTGAGTGTGTATGTAGTGATAGCGGTGCAAACTCAACATTAACTATTACTAATAACGAAAACTACACAACGTATTACAAGGTTATGTATTCATTAGATGGTGGCCTTACATGGCAGTACTCTAATCCAAATATTGAGTCGGCCTACGACATATCGGTTGCGGCGGGGGCCTCAGACTCATCGCAGACAGTGTTTGTTCCAGACGGACAGACAATTCAGTGGAGAATAAAAGACACAACAAATGGTGGTGACTTTGTTGGCCAAGATTGGGAAGCTGTAGATGCTAGTGAGACTGTTGACTGTGGTTGTTCCGGTGGTGTTGTAGATCTTACTTTAGGTTCTTGTGGAAATGGTTCTACTACTCCAACAGTAACTTTGGACGTAAATTCTACAGATACAACATATTTTAAAATTGAGTACAAGAGAAGTACTGACAGTGATTGGGTAGTATTTAGGTCACAGGAAACCGTGACGGGCGGTAATGATGCTCAGTTACAGTTAGATGTTACTGTTCCTCACTCAGCTACTATTCAAGTGAGATATAGAATTAGTAAAAGCACATCAACATTAGATACTGCAGAATTAAAATACTCAGACACTCTTACGGTTGATTGTCCATTTAACACAGTTTCATTTACACCTAATACTCCTGTTTGTACAACAAATAATGTCCAACAACCAAATATGACTGTTGTTAACACTACATCATCCACATCTGCTGCGTATGTAAACGTTCAATACAAAATTATCAATACAACAACTAGTGAAGATTTAGCTGCTGGAAATTGGGCAAACACAACCTTAATGGGAGATCTCCTTCCAGCTAATGGTGCAGCCTATGTAACAGGTGACACTATAAATGTCTCTGAAGGGCAAAAAATAATTTGGCGCTATGAGTGGTCCTATACTTCGACTTTTTCCGGAAGCTGGACATATGACCAAACCGCATCATTCGTTAACTGTGTAAAAGACTTTACCGTTACTCAGACACTTGGTACATGTAATGCAGGTGTAAAGGCTTCGACTGTAAGGCTTACAAATAATGAAACATTTTCTACTTTATATTTTAAAGTTGAGAGATCTTTTGATAATGTCAACTTCACAGTTGTACAGGGCAATGTAGAAGTTGCCCCTACTGGTTTTCAAGAAGTAAGTGTAGATGTTCAACATTCACAGCGAATTTATTGGAGAGTTACTGCTACCAATATCAGTAATAACTATACAGCCGCCTATGCTACGGTTGCATCAATAGTTCAGTCAGATCTTGTTGACTGTCCAGTTGTTGCAGGTACTGCAGAAACAAGTTTAGGCAACTGTGTCAGCGGAGCACAGGTATCTACATTCAGTTTTACGAATCCAGTTTCATCAAATGCAAATGCTTGGTTTCATATTCAATACACTCTAGATGGTGGTTCAAACTGGACAACTATAGTTGAAGAAGTACAGCCTGGAAATACAGAACAAAAAACAATCTCTGTACCTAGTGGTCAGACAATTAGATGGAAGTATTATCCACACACGCAGGTTGCTACACCATCAGGAGTAACATACATTGAATTACAAGAAAGCCCAGTATCAGATTGTACATTCGACACTATTGAGACAGTAGCAATAGGTGAGTGCGATACTAATGGGGAAGCGCTATCCAGCTATGTTATACAAAACAATACTGGCACAAATCTTTATTACAAAATTCAATATAAAATTCAAGGCGAGAGTGTCTATACAACTGTTGATGATGATTTCTTATTAAATGCAAATACGACATCTACGGCATTTACCAAATCGGTACCATCAGGAAAGTATATTGAGTGGAGATATTCTGTATCAAATGATTTAAATCTTATAGCTGTAGCTACTCCAGAATTACCTGTACAGAGTGCAACAGTTAATTGTAGTATTATCGACCCAGGCTTTGAGATTGCACAAGGTTCATGTAGAGATGGTAGTAAAGATGCATACTTTTATGCCAAAAATGGTGCTGCTGCAACCTCAGATGTTTATTTCCAAGTTGAAGTAAGCGTTAATGGAGAAGCATACACATCTGCTGGAACAATTATTGTTGGACCAAACAGCCAAGCAACAATTGAGAAAACAAATCTTTCAAATGGAAACACTATTAAGTGGAGATATAAGACATCTAAAGATAACGTAACGTACTCCACTGACTATTCAGAGTCAAGCACAATGACTATTACATGTTTATCTGGTGATGACGTCGCTATAACTATCCCGACAACATGTAACTCCAATGGAACAAAAACTGCAACAGTTACAACAGTAAACAACAGTTCATCGGATAAGTTTTATTTAATTGAATACTCACTTGAGCAAAGTCCATCTAACTGGGTTTCGTTAACAAATAATTTTGGATTGGTTGCTTCTAACACCAACACCCAAACTAAATACTTATCCGAAGGTGAGTACTTTACGGTCAGGTACAAGATCTCAAATACTAATACCACATCAGCTTTTGCAGGAATTGACTACATTGTTAGCGAGACAAAAGGTCCTGTTAACTGTTCTGGCGACATTGAATGGAGAGTAGCATTAGATGCATGTCAAAATGGTAAAAGAGATTCTGTATTTTATTATCTAAATAAGCCAAGCACTGGTGCACCTGTATATTTCTTAGTTGAGTATTCAATAGACGGTGGAGCTTGGACAAATCCTAAAGCAGGACAGACAGCAAATTACTACACAGCCTTACATACAAATAGTGCTGAACAATCTATCTCTGTTGAAGTTGGTTCGGGATCAACAATTCAATGGAGATTTAAAGATTCTCTGAGTACAGATGCTTTTTCAAATAAATCTTTTACCTCTGGAACACCTAATGGCCCACTGTCAGTGCTATGTGATGGAAGCATTTCACACGCAGTTACAATTGGTTCATGTGTTGAGAGAAAAGCATCATCCACATTGACATTGACAAATGATGGTTTTGTAGATGTTTATGCTGATGTATGGATTAGTTATGACGGTGGAACCAATTGGAACAACCATGCAACAAGTCAGAAAGTGGTAAATACATCACCAAAGGTATTTACACAAAATAATATTGCAAACGGATCTGTAGTGAAGTGGAAGTACAAATATGCAAGTACCTCTGATGGAATTTCCAGCGCAAGTGAGATTTTAACTGATGATAAACCAGCTATTGATTGTGATTCACTAGTAACGACTCAAATTACTTATTCACATGCGTTTAGTTCATGTGTTGAGGGACAGAGAGTTGGAACATTTACGATTAATAACCCATCGTCAACCAACAATATTATATATGTAGAGGTTCAGTACAGAACAAAATCATCCCAATCAAATAATTACTGGACTTCGTATAACACACTGAGTGTTGAAAGTATTGCTGCAGGGTCTTCAAAAACATTCAACTCACCTTCATTACCAAGTGGAGGATATGTTGATTGGAGATTTAGAGCATCACTCGGATCTAATGATTTTGCAGGGGATTGGACAAATGATACACATCCTGGATACCAGGGTCAATGTTTTCAATCATCAACAGCAGTACATACTCTGGACTCTTGTGTTGATGGAGAACAGTATTCTAAATTGACAATAACAAATACTGGTTCAGTAACTCAGTATTATAAAGTGCAAATCCAAATCAATAATGGTAACTGGGATACGAAATTCCCTTCACAACCTATTGACGGTAATGCAGCTTTCGAATTTAGATGGCCAATTCAACAGGGAGAGACAATTAGATGGCAGTATGTTGCCTCAACGGATACTGATTTTAGTGATGATTCATTTGTTCCATCATTGGCAAAGACCAATCAGTGTACACCAGTGTTTAGCTTACAAACACAGACAGTTTGTGCAGATGCGTCAACTTTAAATAGTAATCAAGTAAACAACACAAAAGTTACGCTAACTCTAAACAATACATCTTTAGTCGATGGAAGTGTTACTGTTCAGTACAGATACTTACAAACTGATAGTTGGAAGACTTTAACTACAACAGCAATTTCCGCAGGAAACTCCAAGAATGTTGAATATACCTTAGTTGATCCTTATGTCGAATTTCAATATGCTCCATTTGGTACAACAAATTGGAACAATAGTGGAATGGTTTACAAAGTTACTAATTGTGAAACTGTAGGTAATCCATTAACTGCTCAAAACACATTTATATGTAGTGAGGACCAACCATTTGCACAAGTGAAAATTACCAATCCTACAACAACTAACCAAACTGTAACTTACTCTTACTCCTTTGATGGAACCAGTTGGGTCAATGAAAAGAATGTACTAATTCAAGCTAATTCAACACATCTAAGTGACTTAATAAGTGTTACAAAAGGAACACAAATTAGATGGAGATATAAGCCTACTAATTTGACTGATAATGATTACAAAACTTTAACCTCTACTGCACCAGTTAACTGCACCGACCCAGTAGATCAGCAGATAGTTCACACACTTGGAGTTTGCGATAATAACAAAGCACTTTCAACAATTAAGTTAACTAATCTTTCATCTTCACAGAAGTCATACCTGCTTGAATATAAGATAGACAATGGTGCATTTGCTAGATATGAAACGTTAATCATTTCAGCAAACAACAATACATCAAGAACGCTTCAAATTTCTGAGGGACAAAATATACAGTGGAGAATAATTGATGCTACGAGTGATGCATCTACGATAGCCGTTGATGGTAATTGGACTTCATCTAGTGTATTAACACTTAGTTGTACAACAACTACTACAACAACACTTCCTGACAATATGTATATTTTTGAACCATTAATTTCTACTAGTAGAGTTTGTAATGATGATACCGGTGGAGCTCTCTTTGGAATTACAGTTGATAACTCTAGGTCAAACGTTGATGCAAGTGTAGTTCAAAGAGTTCTGGTTGATAAATTTATAGTATTTGAGAAACAAGAAACCATACCAGCTGGTCAGCTTATACAGTTTTCAAGCTTTGATATAAGCGAAGATAAATTCTTTACAGTCGAGTTTGAAGTAACAAATGTTATGAATAGTAAAACACAAGAAATGGTCAAGAATAAAACTTCTAACTGTCTTGAAGATGGATTAGCTCCTACAGATGATCAAAACCCTCTTCCAGGAATTGATTACGAAAATCTGATGGATGGTACAGGTGACGATTATGAGATGGAAGATAATGGTACGGACATATTCTTCCTACCAGGCGATGACTTTGTTGAGTGGGTATATGATGAGGATGCAACAAGTATTATACAAGATCCAATATGTCCCGGAGATCCAAGTTGTGACTATTATTATGGACCTACAGGTTCAAACGTTGGAAGAATAATACTTATATTAGGTTCTTTACTTATGGTAGCTGGTGGCTTTATCCTGAGAAGGGGATATAGATTTTAAATGGCATATTTTTTCGTTTATTTATTGATAATAATTATCAATATTGTCGCAGTTCTTGCTGTTCTTAGAGTAAGAAGAAATAGACAAAATGATCCCAATGTTATAACAGAAGTGCAAGATAGCGACCTAGTTTACGAATCTGAACAAAAAAATATTCAAAAAAAACAGTCTTTTGGTTCTAGGTTTGTCCGTAATAGTGGCATTTCTCTTGGCTTTAATAAAATTAGTGTAGATGAAAAAGAAGAAATCTATGACGGAGACCTCCTTGATATAGCAATTAAAAAGAAAGTCATCAAAAAAAAAGGAAATTGGTATATATATGAGAAAGAAAAATTTGCATACGGTAAAGACAAAGCAAAATTTTACTTATTAGAAAATCCTATTATTGCCACCGAAATTAGCGATAGAGTATTCGGTGCTATCACTGTTCAGAAAAATCAAGATATTGATCCATCAGAAGATCAAACCTCTCAAGAACTAGAACTACAGAAAAACAGTATAGAAAATGTTCGATCAGTAAATATTATGTCAGATGAATATGAGGTGGAACTTGCAGAAGTGTATGTTAAATCGAACACTTTAAAAAAAGTAGTAGAAAACACCATTGGAACAGAGGTATTAATTCGTGTTGACATAAGTGAAAAATTTAATCCCGTACTGAATCCTCCCGAAGTTTTTGCCGCTGAGGTTATTGGCTTGCTTAATGAGATGGATTATATGATTGCAGCTGTAGAAAATATAAGTAAAAACTCTAAGTATTTAGGTATTGAAGTAGATGAAAAGCTTTTAAGGGAAAGATTAAATCTATTAATGTCATCAAGATTTGCAATTGTATTTACTAAAAAACCTGTCTTGCAGCACTCAAGCCTTCCTCAATTAAATTTTGAAGCAAAAGCTAATAAGCCTCAGAGGTCAATTGCAAAAAACATGTCTTATGGTACGGGTTCTAAAATGGCTCCAATTGGTGTTGGTTTGTTAATTATCGGCTTCTTAATAGTAGCTTATTCAATCAGTCAAACATTTTTCTCAATGTCTGTATTAGATGATGAGCAAAATCTCCTTGCAGCAAAGTATGAACAATACGAAGATACCTCTCTGGAAGAATTGAGAACTAGGAATTCAAATTCTCTCGATCAGAATGCTTCATTAAATGATACAGGAGAATTCCAGGAATCGGTCTTGAGTCTTGTCAGTAAAACAATGAGTAATGAAAATGCTAATGCTGAGTTCCTACCTGATGTTGTTGGTAGATTAATAATTTTTCCGTCAGAGGTTGATCATTATGTTGTTTACGGCTCAAGTTTAGAAAATCTTGAGTTTGGACCAGGTTATTATCTATGGACTGCACTACCTGGAACTGGTGGCAATTTTGCTGTTGCGGGTCATCGTACAACATATGGAGCGCCTTTTAAAAACCTAGACAGACTCTCACCAGGGGATAATATCTATTTTCAAACCAATACTAATCAGTACACATATACAGTCAGCGAGATAAAAATAGTTGACCCAAGTGAAACTTACCTACTCTCACCCTATGGAGATGACAGGATTACCCTAACAACATGTCACCCAAAATTTTCAGCAAGGCAAAGATTGGTTGTAGTTGGAATGCTTACAAAAGTTGAGGTATTTGGATGAGGAATAAAAAAATACTTACACTCTTATTAATTGGCTTAATGTTTATTAATGCAGGAATTCCTGAAGATGCAGAAATTAATATTACTGCGCAACGCGCAGATCAAAGCAACTTAGTAATCTCGTGGTCTATTAAAAATATTGATAATGTTAATGATGTTAGGATGGAAATTTTATTCGATAACCCACCGGAAGGTCTTATTCAAAATCCATTGGTCATTGATGATATTACACAAGATGAACTCACAAGTTCAAGAACAATTGAATGGTTAGGAGATTCAAAACTTACTGTTAAGTTGATAATATCAACAATAAACTTTGTTCAATACACCGGTGAGGATTGTAATCACACATTTTGTTTAAAGGAAAGCATTGAAGAGTTTGAGTCAGAAGAGTTTTTGATTGATGAGGTTCCCAATCTTCCTGTAGTCCCAACAACCTTGGCAGAAATAGTCGATACACAAAATGAAACTACTTCAACCCAAACTATTACAAATGGAAATATTGAATTTACAAATGAGTTGATAACAACAATTCCAATTTTCAGCGATATCGATTTCTCTGATCAACAAAAGAATGCTTTTGCTTTTGGAATAACATCAATGATTATCTTTCTTTTTTATGGAGTGCTATTAGCCCAAGAATGGTTCAATAGAATTATTTCTCACTACAGAGTTAAGTGGACTAAAAAAGAAACCATTTTGAAGCAAAAAACTAAATTGGAGACAATAATGGAAATTTCTCTTATCGCACTTATTACTTCTCTTATATATGCTTTTGTCGAAGAAGGTTTTACTTTTTCAGTTGAGCCTCAAAATTTAGCAATCTTTTTAGGGGTATTATTTGGACTTGCAGTTGTTACTTTTTTCTATGAAGGTATTGAGTCATTAATTGAGTATTTTATTTATGATCAGAAAGCAAGATTTTCATGGAATCCTCAGGCAATGTTTTTTGCAATATTATCGACAGTTCTATTTATTGTGATTGATCTTCCATTTGGATTTATCCTTGGGTTTATTGCATCTATCCATATAGTAACCAAAAGAGAGCAAGCAGATTTATCTCCTAAATTCTTCTCTATGATTTCATTAGCAATAGTTGGATATGCATTCTTTTATGCAACATCATTTGATGAAGTTAGTTCTTCTGGAGTTTTGATGGCAATTTGTAAATTAACTTATTTAATGTGCCTAGAGGGAGTAATTTTTAAAGCTGTCCCTTGGGGCGGAAATGAACTTTTTGATGCTATCGGTGACTCTAAAGGTTTAAATCAAGCGATGCCAGTAGTGAGTTTCTTAATAAGTGTTTGGTTGTTTATTAGGATATTAGTGCTACCTCCTGATAGTGAATTTAATGCTTTGCAACAAACACTTCTTCAAAGCGGCGCACTAGCTTTTAGATTTGCACTTGTTCTGCTTGTTTACATAACGATAATTATAATATTAGGAAATTTCATGAAAAAGTATGCAGAGCTTAATAGACCAGTTCATTACAATGGCGATGACATACTTTCTGATGATGAAATAAAAGATATAATAGAAGAAGAGCTAGAAGATTCAATTAGATAGACTCTAGATGAATAGAAGATCAAAACTTATAACGTCCATAATATTTTTAATTATTTTATTTCTTGGTGCATCTTATGTGTA
>CABYTP010000021.1 GCA_902521955.1 uncultured Candidatus Actinomarina sp.
TAATTTTGCAGCAATAAAACATGTTAGATCAGAAAAAGATATTTATTCATTAATGCAGATGTTTGATACCAATGTTATAAAACATTCAAATCTTTTGAATTTACTTGAAATAAATAACTTAACTAAGTCATACTTTTCAGTATCAACAGACAAAGCTGCAAACCCCGTTAGTTTAATGGGCGCATCCAAAAAAATTATGGAACTGATTCTTCAATGCAAACATTTTGAGTTTGAAAACCAAATAAAAACTTCTACAACAAGATTTGCTAATGTTGCATTTTCAAATGGCAGTTTGTTGCAGTCTTTTTCAATCAGGTTTGAAAAAAGAGAACCCATACCAGCTCCACTTGAAATAAAAAGATTTTTTGTATCTCATAAAGAAGCTGCTCAAATTTGTATTCTGTCTAGTTGCAAACTCTCAGAGGGAAATATATTAGTTCCAAAAATAAATGATTCATTCAAATTGTATTCAATAATTGATGTTGCTAAAAATTTTATCGAAAGTAAAAACTTTAAACCTGTTTTAGTTGAATCAAAAGAAGAAGCATACAAAATCCTAGATGAAAATAGTAAAAATTATCCCCTTATTACAACCAAGCCAGATACATCTGGTGAAAAAGGTTATGAAGAATTTGTTGGTGCTGGCGAGGTATTGTTAAAATCAGATTTTGAACATTTTGATATTGTGAAGCATTCAGATTTCAACATAGAAGAGTTAATAACATTTGTAAATAATTTTAATTTACTGTTACAAGGCGATGTTTCAATTTCTAAATCAGATTTAGTCAAGAATGTAAAAAATATCGTCAAGAATCTAAACCATATTGAAACTGGTGAAAATTTAGATAGCAGGATGTAATTGAAAAAAGTTGCAGTATTTACAGGTAATAGAGCTGAGTTTGGTCTTCAATTGCCTTTATTAAAAGAATTAGATAGAAGTTCAAATATTGAATTAACTCTTTTAATAGGTGCAAGTCATATTGATAAAGTGTTTGGCTTAACAATCAAAGAAGTAGAGGATCATGGTTTTCAATCAAATTATTTAATTGATTTTAAACATGACTCAGACAGTCTTGATAGCAATTCAATAACAATTTCAAAAGGCATTTCATTAGTTGCAAATGCTCTAGCTGAAATAAAACCAGATTTATTTATAGTATATGCTGATAGGTATGAAGGTTTTGCTGCATTAATCGCTTCAACACAGATGGGAATCGTTACTGCGCATTTTGAAGGCGGAGATATTACTGAAGGTGGTACTTTTGACGATTCAGTTAGACATTCTATGACAAAGCTAGCTCATTTACATTTTACAACTAATGAAGATGCTACAAAACGAATACTTCAATTAGGTGAGTCCCAAGAAAATATTTTTACGGTGGGTCTCCCCTCTGTTGATTTGATTAAAGCTGGTGAATTTAGTGATGAAGATGAATTAGTAGAGAAATACGGATTAAAAAATATTAACAATATTATTGTCTTTACTCAACACCCAATACCTATTGAAAAAGACAACATTTCAAAAGAGTTTGAGTCCATTGAGAATGCCTTTAATAACCTTAGACTAACAAAACTTAAAATAATTTGTACATTTCCAAATAGTGATATTGGAGGTAAAGCAATTATAGACATTCTAAAAAGATGGGAAAATACTTATGACTTTATTGATGTATATGAATCATTAGGTAGAAAAGATTTTCATGGCTTGTTAAATTTAAATAATACAGATAGTCAAAGACAATCCTGTTACCTTGGGAATTCATCGGCTGGCATTAAAGAAACTCCCGCATTAAAAGCCCCATCAGTAATTATTGGAAATCGACAAAAAGGTAGACTTCATTCAAACAATGTATTGTTTGTTAATCCAGATGAGGAGGAAATAGTTAATGCACTACATACTGTTTATGAAGATACTTCATTTATGGAGACGTGTAAAGATACATTTAATCCTTATGGCGATGGATCAATGGGGAAAACATCTTTAAAGATAATTGAAAATCTTGAAATAAATTCGGAATTGTTAAAAAAGAAATTTGGAGATATAAAATTTAATTAACATAAATGTTTTTTGATTCTTAATAGCTCAATAGTATTTACGAAAAAAATTATTAATTGTTTATAAAAATACTACAAACTACCATAAGCAATTAATGTATCAGTTGCATCGATTTTATTTAATGCAATTTTATATTCTTTAACTAATTCTTCTGTTTCAATGTTAACTAATTCAGACTTATGTCCTCCTGGGGTTTTATTCTTCAACCACCCAAGATGGTTGGCAATACTGTATCTTTGAAATCCATGTATTTCTATTTCTTTATACCCTGCATGTTTTAAAAAATTCTCTAATGATTTTTTTGTGTGTAATATCAAATGTTGAGACCATAAGGTAAAATCTTTGAACTCTTCAATTTTTAATTTACTTAACAAATAATCATTCGCATGTGGTACTTCTACTACTAATTTTCCACCAGGTTTAATAAACTTTTTAATTTGATTTAAGATTTCTATCTGATTTGGCAAATGCTCAAGAGTGTGAAATAAAAAAATTGTATCGAATTTAGTATTAAGCTTTTTGATGTCGTCTACACACTCTATGCCATTTTCATTTAGTAAATTTAAATAATTTTTTTGAATTTCAACACCAAAAACTTTAGACGCATGTTCATTTACTAGTCTAAGAAAACTTCCCTTTCCACAACCAAAATCACAAATATTTTTGTTCAAAATATATTTTTTAAATTGTCTAACTCTTCTCACGGAGTCTTCTTTATCTTCATGGTTCTCAAATTCATTAAACTTGTATTTATTATATTCCTTGTAATTGCCTTGAATGAACTCAGTTTTTCCTACGTAATAATCATCTATAAATATAACCCCAGAAATTTTATCTATTTTAACTTCTAAATTACGTTTATCTCTTGTGTGCTTAGAGAATAATTCAATATTTTCTGTCCTTATTGATCCTGTTTCAATTAAATCATTAACTACATTGGTTTTCACTTTACTTAAAGACAACGTTGATCGCCCGCCCTTTCGCTTATTTACTATTTTAACTTATAAACTGTTGTGTTTTTTAACTAAATTATATTGTGTGTAAAAGTACATAGGAATTAAAACCTGGATAACTGTTCTTTGACAGGATGATGATTTTGCAAAATCTCTACAAATAGATTCATTATTAGTATGAGTGCCAAAAAAACTATCAAGAAAGTAATAAATTTGATCAGTAATTAAATTGTCTAATCCACTAAATAACTGCGGTGTTTGTACAAATGAAATAAATATCCAAATAAAAAGCATTGCTAAAGTTTTTACATTATAAAAATCTTTTAATATGTTATGAAGTATTATGACCATAAAAATTAAGGGAGTAATACTCCAAATACCACTTGGGTTAAACATACTTAATATAGTCATATGATCACCAATTAGATATAAAAGCAAACCAACCAACAGAACAAAAATTATTTGTAAAGTTTTATAAATATAAACATTATCTAACTTATAAATCAGTAAATAATAGATGACAAAAAACAAAAATTGATATATCAATATTGATACAAATGACTCAGGAACTTGACCTATCCCACGTGTATTAGTACTGGTATTACTAAATATTTCAACCCAGGTAATGGATAAAAATATATTGCTTATAACAATATTTTTTAAGATTGTTTGGTTCTTATATAATTTATCTTTACTAAAAAAGAAAGAAAATAATAAGAACAACATTAAGCCTTCATAGCGCAATATAAAGAACACGGACAATGCAATCACATGAACTATTGAATTAAATTCATAATCTTGAGATTGCTGGAGCAAAATAAAAGTTAACAGAAGACCAAATAAAAAATGAACATTTAAATAAAAAAATTGAAAAATAAGTACTGGGGTCAAAATTAATATGAATCTAAAAACTCTGTTGAGAATATTATTTGATATAGAAAAATTGCACTGTCTTAAATATGAATTAAGTGACAAAATACCAAATAGATTCATAAATCCAGGAATATATGAAGTATATGTCATGTTAATAATGTCAAAATACCCACTAAGAATTATCAAAGGGATTGATCTGAAATCAAGGAGTAGAGAAAATTGATTTACTCTTGAATCTAAACCTTCCGTGAGGAAATAAGCAAGAGAATCATTTGTAGTTGTATTTAACTCAAAATATTGAACAACAAAAAATAATACTGAAGAAGCAATAAAAACTTTTATATATTCAAGATAGATTTTTGACTTGTATTTAATCAGAATTACAAATGTCAAAATTAAATATATATAGAATTGTAAATTTAAGAAAGAGTTATTGAAAAGTAAATACATAATCCAGCTAATCAATATAAGTCCAAGTACTCCAACAAAAATATGATTTATTGTAAAAGTGGGCTCTTTGTTCTTTTTAAGGTTGGAAACTGCTGACATACCAAATCCCAAACTAAAAATAGTAAAAGCCTTTGCTGTGAGGAAAAAATATTCAATCATCATAATTTAAAAAATATAGTGTGTCCTCATTCGGATTAAAAATGGTAACAAACTCGTCAGATGAAGTAGGTTTTTCAACAACTATTCTTAAACTTTCTGTATTAATGTTATTTCGTGAGTTGTATCTTTGTTCATAGTTGGGCTGGTTGATTAAAGTTTCAATTTGATATTCAATAAAAATTTTCATATCTGAATTTATTTCAATATCAGCAACTAGATCGGGCTTATATATCAATTTAGCTTTAGATATACCGCTTAGTTTTTCTTCATCAACAAAACCATTGTGGTAGATAGTCTTATTGTCGAATATAGATTGTAACTCTCTGTAAGGTTGGACTGATGACAAGTAATTGGAATTTGAAAAATCTATACCTTTATAAAAATTATCTATCCCAGTAGAAATAAGAAAAACAAATAAGATTAGAAAAATAATTAACAGATCTTTTCTAATGAAGAAATAAAGAATTAAATTTATCAAGACAAAAAATATTATTAAAGGCGAAAAAGCTTTGAAAATTAAAAATGTTTTTGAAACATTGTTGTCTTCGACAATTAGCGTCAAATCAGTTACTTTATTCAACTGAATATTCTGATCATAATTTGCCCCAACAACTTTTCCTTTACATTCGGGTAAGTTCCCATCAAATTCTTTTATCAAGTCAAGATAGATTGTTGATTTGAATTTAATTTGGCTATATCTTGAAATTAATAAGCTTTCATCAATAAAAAATGGGCAATTTCCATTGTATGTAGGCAAATTTTCAGATGACAATACATCTAAATTGCTTTGAAGTTTTGACTCAATAAAGATAGTAGAAAAAATAACATAGATCACTGCTATGAAAATATAAAGAGCAGACTTTTTCAAAATATTCATATTGTATCTTTAATCTTAATTTTAAGATATTTACTTTTCATCAAATTATATTAAACATTAGACATGTACTCTTCTGTCAGAGCTTTAAAATACTACAGGGTAATAAAAGTTAATTATTTTTATTTAAGTACAATTCTTCAAAGTATATAAATTCTCTAAAAATGGATAATTTCAAAATTGTATTATTTTCGGAGTTCCCAATCCCATTTGCAATAAAAACTTTATTCTCTTTAATAAGGCAGAATGTTTCTTGTCCTTTTACTCCATAGTCACCAGAAATAATAATTAAATTTTTATCATTGAAATCATTTATCCAGCTTACAGAGTCATAAGGCAAGTCTTCAGTTAAAAAAGCTAAGGAATTTGGTTCAATTTCGCCTTTAGTTTCTTTAAGCCAAAAAATTTGGTGTGATAGGAGAACAATATTTGAAGCACTCGTTTCTTCAATAGCAGTATTGATAGCACTAATCTGTTTTGATGTTGGCAACCAAGTTGGATTTGAAAAATTTGCTGCAATAATTAAAACGTCATAATATTCTTGAATAAATATATCTTCCTTAAATATCTTAAAATAATTTTCAATACCATTTTTTTCTACTTCGTGATTTCCTAAAGCGATTAAATAA
>CABYTP010000022.1 GCA_902521955.1 uncultured Candidatus Actinomarina sp.
AAATAGATACTTGGCCTTGAGCCCATAAAATTATGCCAATCATGGATACAGTAATGATGTATGTAATTATCTTTGTTATAGTCATAATGTAGATTTTAAATTAATCAGAAAGAAAAATGAAAGATAGCAAAATTATTTCAAAAATTTTGAGACTTGATAAAAATATATATAATGAGCTTCTAGTCCAAAAAGATTCATTACAAAAATCTATATTTATTTACCTGACTACATCTGTACTACTTACACTTGGTGTTTTCAGGTTTATTAATAGGGTTTTAGATTTTATAAAAGAAAACCTAATGGCATTTCAGCAAGAGCTATCCACTCAGGAATTTTCGATGGTTAGATCGTTAATAGATGAATTGGAACTGGCTTTTAATAGTGACAATGCTTTTTCTAACATAACATCTTCAATCACTTCATCCATAATCTCAAGTGGCATAGGTCTGGTAATTATTTATTTTGTTCTTAAGTATTTGCTTAGACAAGATTCTGATCCAAAAAACTTACTTATTATCTACTGCTATTCAAATGTCCCAGGCCTCCTTATTGCGCCAACTTTTTTAATTTCATCAATTTTTGTTCAGGGATTTCTTGTTACATTTGTAGCAGTATTCTCTATTGTGACTTTTGGATCAGGATTAAAACAGGTTTATTCACTTCGAAATATAGAAGTAATATTGCTTCTTGTTTCATGGATGTTTGGCTCTACTATTTTTGGTTCAATTTAACTATGAATGCTGGAGTAATACTTGCTGCTGGAGATTCCACCAGGATGGGTTTCCCAAAACAATTAGCCGAGATTAAAGATAAACCCATTCTCGAACTGATTGTTGAAAAAGTTAACAACTATTTTGAACTGTCTTCTGTTGTCTTGGGGTTTGAAAATGAGACTATAACTGAGAAAATTAATTTTCACAATTCAAATATTTTGATTAATGAAAATTGGAATGAGGGAATTATTTCTTCTATAAGAACTGCATTATTTTTCTACCAAGATCAAAAAGAAGTTGACGGACTTGTATTCTTTCTCGGCGACCAACCCGATGTCAAGAATGAAGTTATTCAAACAATTCAAAATAAAGAAGTGATTGATAGTAAAGTTTTAATTCCTCAATATAGATATAAACTTGGCTTTCCTATTTTCATACCTAGACAATTATGGCCAAAGCTTGAATTGTTTACACAAGAAGACAGTGGAGAAGTAGAATCCTCCGTTTACAAAGATTTTGATTTAGTTGATTATTTTATTTCCTCTGAGACAAAAGTAGAAAAGTTAAATTTTAATTTTCTCAGCCCAACTGATTATGATGAAGAAAAAGATTTTTGAGAGTGGGAAAATCTTATATAAAAAATCATTTGTTTATGTTGAAAATTTTGTAAAATTTAAAACATGAATTCAATTGATTCGATAAATGGTATGACTCATACTGAGGCCACAAAATTAAGAAGAGCTAGGGTCAGGACAACAACTACATTTTTACAAATAGCATCATCACGATCAGGAAGGGCATTATTAACTAAGGAAACTGGCATTAGTTCTCCTAAACTACTGCACTGGGCGAGACGAGCTGAATTAATGAAAATCAAAAACTTAGGAAGAGACTACGCCGATCTCCTTGAAGCAGCTGGTGTAGAGAGTGTTTCAGAATTAAGAAGAAGAAATCCTGAATCTCTTCATGAGTCAATGGACCTTATAAACTTAAAGGCAAAAATTGTAGAAAGAATGCCGTCACTTAAACGAGTTAATAAATGGATAGAGGACTCTAAAGATATAGAGATTAAGGTTTCTTCTTAATAATTCTTATTATCTATCATTAAGGTGTGAATAAAAGAACAGTAAGGATTACAGGGGCGCAATGCTCCTTTTCCGTAGGGGCAATTCAACAGAACAAAAACAAAATTCTTGAATGTTTTGAAAAAGCCGAGTCAGTTCAGTCAGATATAATTATTTTTCCTGAACTTGCTATTACTGGATATCCGCCAGAAGATTTGCTTTTAAGGGAAAGTTTTATTGGTAAAAATTTTGCAGTTCTTGAAGAAATTGCTGAATTTTCTACCAATACAAGTGGAATTATAGGATTTGTAGATAGAAAATTAGATAATAAGAGTTCAGATAAAAATAGTAGAACTATAGCTAACGCTGCTGCAATTGTTCAAAATGGTGATGTCAGAGGGATATACCATAAAACATTTTTACCGAATTATTCTGTATTCGATGAAGCAAGGTATTTTTCTAAAGGTTCAGAATCAGATCACTTGTTTTGGTATGAAGATGTCGCAATTGGGATTAATATTTGTGAAGATATTTGGATTGAAGATGGACCAGCTGAAGATCAAGTAAAAAATGGTGCTTCTTTAATTATTAACATTAATGCTTCTCCTTATGACATAAATAAAAGTGAATCAAGAAAAGAAATTGTTAAAAATAAAGCCGCTAAGTTAAACGTACCAATTATTTACTTGAATATGGTTGGAGGTCAAGATGAACTTGTTTTTGATGGAGGGTCATTTGTAGTTGACGAAACTGGAGAAATTATTTATCAAGCAAGTCAATTTGACGAAGAGGTATTTCACCTAGATTTAGACTTACTTATTAAGAGGTCATCAGATAAATCAAACCTAGAATTAAGAACAAAATCATTAGAATTAGAAAGTAGTATTTCATCACCAACACTCACAGAGAATGAATCTATTTACGCAGCCTTAAAACTTGGTTTATTTGACTATGTTACAAAAAACAACTTCAAAAAAGTACTCATTGGCATTTCGGGAGGAATAGATTCTGCCTTAACTGCAGCTATATGTGTTGACGCCTTAGGATCTGACAATGTAATTGGTGTCGCAATGCCATCAAAATATAATTCAAGTGAATCTTTAGACGATGCTATAGCATTGGCTAAAAATTTAAATATGGAGTTAAAGGTTATTGAAATTGAGTTACTTGTGGAAACCTTCAGAAGCACTCTATCTTCAGCAGTTGTAGACAAACTATCTCAAGTTACGGATGAAAATATCCAATCTAGAGTTAGAGGGAATATTTTGATGGGGCTATCAAACCAGACAGGCGCTATGGTTGTTTCAACTGGTAATAAATCAGAAATGGCAGTTGGATATTCAACATTATATGGCGATTTAGCTGGTGGCTACGCGTTACTTAAAGATCTTTATAAAACAAAGGTTTATGATTTATCTAATTTTAGAAATACCCTTTCTAAAGTAATACCAGAGAATATAATTTTGAAAGAACCTAGCGCAGAACTAAGACCAAACCAACTCGATAAAGATTCTTTGCCAGACTATGAGGAGCTAGACACCATACTTAATCTGTATATTGAAAACGATAGTTCTTCTGAATCAATAATTGCGACAGGATTGGAAGCTTCTTTAGTGTATGAAGTTTTAGAAAAAGTAGACAGGAATGAATATAAGAGAAAACAGGTAGCACCAGGTGTTAAGTTGACTGAAAAAGCATTTGGTAAAGACAGAAGAATGCCAATTACCAATACCTACATAAGGCAAAGAGATTAACTGTGTATCTAATTAATAGTGTCCAGGTGGAAAAAAAGGATTTTATTATTCCAGTAGAAAATATGGGAGTTTGGAGAGGCGATGGAGTGTTTGAAGCTATTAAGATTCACGATGGTTATCCATTTGCAATAGACCTTCATATTGAACGGCTTGCAAAGTCTTGCTCAAAAGTATTCTTTGAAAATATTGATTATGAAAAAATCAAAGACGATATAATTTTTATTTCTAATAAGCATAAAGATGGCTATGTTCGCACATTAATTTTACGAGGAAAACAAAATAGTCATGATATCTTTTGTTTTTATCAACCACCAATCTCAATTTCACAAGAATTTTCACTTCAAACCCAAAAAGCCTTTTGGCAAAGTGGTGGAGATTATGATTTAGACTCAACATTTAATATTGGAACAAAATCAACTTCATACGGAATGAATATAAGTCATACAAGGGCTGCGGAACAAGACGGATTTACGGATGCACTTCTTGTAAACAGAGATGAAATTATTTTAGAAGGCCCTACATTTACATTTGGCTGGATTATTAATAATAAAATATATGTTCCAGATTTAAAACTTGGAATCCTGGACTCAATCACAAGGAAGTATCTTATTAAATTTGGAGTTGAAAAAAAACTCAAGGTTTTAGAAGATAGAATTAAAATTAGTGATTTGGAAGAAATTGATGCTTGTTTTGTTTTATCAACAGCTAAACATGCAGTTCCTGTATTTAAAATTAATGAAATAGAATATTCCGATCACGATTTAATTACAGAAATTCAAAATGTATTTACTGAGCAAATAAGGATAGAGCGTACAAATTAAAAGGAGGTTATATGAGACTTACAGAATATTCTCATGGTGCTGGTTGAGCATGTAAACTTTCTCAGAAAGAACTTGCTCAGGTACTGAAGCACTTTAAACAACAAAATAAATCAGACTCTCACAAAATACTTGTTGGTCTGGACACCCCTGATGATGGAGGGGTAATTGAACTACAAAGTGGTATTAAAATCATACAGACTGTTGATTTCTTCACTCCAATATTAGATGATCCCTTTGATTGGGGAAGGGTTGCAGCAGCTAATGCGCTATCTGACATATATGCAATGGGAGGAAAGCCACTATCGGCCTTACAGCTGGTTTCCTGGCCAAGGGAAGACTTGTCATTCGAAATACTCTCAGAAGTCCTAAATGGTGGCTTAGAAATAATGAATCAAGCTGGCTGTACTATTATTGGCGGACACAGTATTGATGACAAAGAACCCAAGTATGGTTTTGCAGTTACTGGAATCATCGAAGAAAATATCTACAGAAAGACAAATATACAAGAAGGTGATATTTTATATTTAACTAAACCTCTTGGATCAGGAATTATCTCATCAGCAATCAAAAAGAATATAGCAAGCAAAGATGCTATTAAAGAAGTAACTGGTTTAATGACAACTCTTAATGACAAAGCTCTTCAATTAGCATCAGAAATGGGAGCTAATGCGATTACAGATGTAACTGGTTTTGGTTTGCTAGGTCATTTGATTGAAATGATCGGTGAAAGTGATTTGTCTGTTAATTTATTCTCAAATAAAATACCAGTTCTTAAATATGCAGAACAATATTTAGAACAGGGTATTTATCCCTCTGGGAGTAAGAGAAACGTGGATGCCGTTAGAGAACATATCCAATTTGATAAAAACGATGAATCAGTAGTAAAGATCATTGCAGATGCACAAACTAGTGGAGGATTATTATTTTCATCTCCAAAACATACTTCTGAATACATTGATACCCTGTGTCAGAAAATAGGAATTGAAGTATGGGAAATAGGAAATATTGTTTCTAAATATAAAAATAAAGTCAATATTATTAAATCTTAATGATAAAAACAATCACAAAAATATTTGCATTTGTAACAATACTTAAAAACTTACTTGAAACTAAGAAGGGTGATATCACTGGAACAACCCAAATTCATCCGAGTAAGTATCCAGGTAGAACAATCTTTATTCGAGAAAAAGAATATTTTATCAGAGAGTCCTATGTCGAAGGTACACGTCCTGTAGTTCTTCTACATAGTTGGGGTTCAGATTCTTTAGGCAGTTGGTTTAAAGTTTTACCACAGATTAAAGAAAGAAAATCTT
>CABYTP010000023.1 GCA_902521955.1 uncultured Candidatus Actinomarina sp.
AGTGAAAATAAAGGTTTAGAGTTTTCATTTACAAAGTCTGATATAGAAAAATTTATAAAACACCTCCCTTTCAAATTAACAAAATCCCAATACACAACTTCATATGAAATTCTTGATGATCTAATTAAGGAATATCCTATGAAAAGATTGCTGCAGGGCGATGTTGGATCTGGGAAAACTGTTGTTGCAGCTGTAGCAATCTATGCGGCATATATTTCTGGCTACCAAGTCGCATTAATGGCTCCTACCGAAGTTCTAGCCGAGCAACATTTTAATTCAATTAAGATATTTTTAAGCAATTATGACATTCCTATTAATCTTTTAACTTCTTCAGTGTCTGATAGAGATTCTGTTCTACAAAATATAGAGAATGGTAGCCCCGGTCTTTTTATTGGAACACATGCATTAATACAAGAAAAAATTCAATTCACAAATTTAGGATTAGCAATAATTGACGAACAACAAAGATTTGGTGTAGAGCAAAGAAAAAAACTTATAAACCAAAGTGGACTTATTCCAGACCAATTAGTTATGACAGCTACCCCAATACCAAGAACAACAGCTCTTTCTATCTATGGTGATTTAGAGATTTCATCAATTAATGAAATGCCTCCCGGAAGGAAAGAAGTAATTTCTTACTTATTTTCGGGACTGCAAAGTGATAATAATGCAGTATTTGACAAATGTATTGACCATCTTTCAAACAATTCTCAAATATTTGTTGTCTGTCCTTTTATTGAGGAAAGTGAATCTTCGGACATTCAATCAGCTGAAAATGTATACAGCCTATACAAAGAAAAATTTAAAGACCATAATGTCAAAATACTGCACGGAAGAATGTCTTTTGATGAAAAAGATCAAATAATGAGTGAAATGAAAAAAGGTGAAATCGACATATTAGTTTCTACAGTTGTCATAGAAGTTGGAATTGATATTCCAAATGCTTCTTTAATGATAATTGAAAGTGCAGAAAGATTCGGGTTGAATCAATTACATCAATTAAGAGGTCGGGTTGGTAGGGGAGCAAAACAGTCTGAATGTATTTTCCATATAACAAATAAAAAGTCATTATTAACAATCAGTGATGATGGCAGGAAGAGGCTCGAAGCTATCGTAGAAATTAAAGATGGATTTAAACTTTCAGAAATTGATTTAGAAATAAGAGGTGAAGGAAAGGTAACGGGAACAAGCCAATCAGGACAGTCAGATTTAAAAATTGCTGATTTGAGATTTGACTATGAACTTTTATTAAAATCAAAAAATATTTATGAAGAATTAAATTCATCGAAAGAAAAAGAAATAATTTTTAAAGAAGCTAAAATTTTATTTCCAAATTATTTTAAGGCTGACGGTACAACTTGAGAATTTTAGCTGGTGATTACAAATCAAAAAAGATAGATACTATCAATAGTCCAAATACACGACCAATGATGAGCAAAGTTAGAGAATCTATTTTCAGTTCATTGCAGTTTTCAATTCCCAATTCAGACGTTTTAGATTTATATGCAGGTTCTGGCAGCTTGGGCATAGAAGCTTTAAGTAGAGGTGCTAAATTCTCAACATTTGTTGAAAAATCCAGAGAGTGTATCAAAATATTAGAAAAGAATCTAAAAGGTTTAGATAATAATTACAAAATTACAAATTTATCAGTAGATGCCTTTCTTCAAACTTCAATAAATAAATATTCAATAGTGTTTTATGATCCTCCTTTCCATTTTGAAACAAAAATTGTTGAGGATGAAATATCATTAGTTGCTGACTTAATTGAAATTAGTGGTCATCTTATAATCCATAGGCATTCCTCATCACTATCTATTAAATTACCAAAATTTTATGAAATTCGTAAAGAAAAAAATTATGGTCAAAGTAATATTCTTATATTGAATAAAATATGAAAATTTTAATCCCAGGTTCGTTTGATCCGCCAACTAATGGCCATATTGATGTAATCAACAGATGCTCAAAGATATTTACTGAAATTATTGTTGGAGTAGTTGTTAACCCCTCAAAAGATTCATTATTTACTCGTAATGAAAGATCTGATATGTTGGAAAAAATATTTCAAGACAAACAAAATATAAATATTGAAAGTTTCGAAGGTTTACTCGTCGATTTTGCATCTAAACATAAAGTTGACGCAATTGTTAAAGGATTAAGAGCCATGACAGATTTTGATTATGAATTTCAAATGGCACAAGCAAACTCTACTCTTGCTGGTTTCGAAACTATCTTTATTCCCTCCTCTCCTGAATATGGTTATTTATCAAGTTCCATGGTTAAGGAAATTCATTCATATGGAGGAGATGTTTCATCCTTGGTTCCTGCTGAAGTTTTAAAAAGTTTGACTAATGAGTAGTTCTGAAATAAATTTTGAGGAAGTTATTAAAGGAAATAAGCGTGTGGATATTGTCGATAAGCTTGAGGATTTACGAGCTCAATTAAACTCCAATTCTTTAAAAGGAAGACTTAATAAAAAAGATTTATTAAAAAGCATTGATGAGATTATAGATTCTGTACCTGTAGAAATGAGAACAGCTCGCTGGATAGTAAGAGAACAAGAAAGTTTTATTAGCCAAGCAAAACAGGAGTCTAAGAATTTAGTAAATGAAGCAAAAATTGAATCTGAAAATCTTATTGCAAACTCGTATGTCTTACAAGAGGCCGTCATTGAAGCTAATGCTCTCATAAAACAGGCTGAAGTCGAAACTCAAGCTTATAGAGCTAGTATTGAAGATACAATTGATCAAAAAATAGAAGATATTCAATCAAAAATTCAACAGATGTCAAATTTTCTTGAAGTTGAAAAAAATAAATTAAGAGAACCAAGAAATATAGATAAGCCTCAAGAATAATGAGTTTGACCACAAGAATAAAAACTATTGATTTAATCAACTCAAAACAATCATTTGAATTTAATCAATCAGGGAATCTACATATTAAATTTGGCAGTAATTTTACTGATTCTGAAAATGTTATAGATTATGAATCAAATTCAAAGATTGAAGATAATATTTTGACATTTCATATGTCTATAAATTTTGACTATCAAGCTGAGTGTGGAAGATGTTTATTAGTTGACTCTTTTGACTCTAAGAATGTTAGAGATTTCTCATTAAATTTAGATGCTGAAAATGATTATGAACTAAATCTAGAGTCTGAATTTATTGATTTTGAGCCTTTTATTTCTGAAATGATAATAGAAAAATTGGAGTTAAACTACTTATGTAATACTAACTGTAAGGGACTATGTCCAGATTGTGGTATAAATATGAATAAAAATAACTGTAATCATGATGAAAAAAAGTTAAAAGAAAGTCCATTTTCTTCTCTAAGTCAGCTAGATTTGTAGTTTGAAAGGAATATAGTTATGGCAGTACCAAAGAAAAAAATGTCTAAGTCAAGGACTAGACGAAGAAAAGCTACTCATAAAATTTCTAAACCGCATTTTGTAGTTGATCCCGAAACAGGAGTAGCTAAAAAGTCACATAGAGTGAATCCTGCTGATGGTACCTACAACGGTCGTCAAGTTAAAGAACCTGAAGTAAGTTAATTTAATTATGAATACTATTGCTGTTGATGCAATGGGTGGAGACTCTGCTCCAGTTGACTTAGTCAAAGGCGCTATCGAAGCAAAACAATTTGGGGTGAATGTTGTTTTGTGTGGTGACCAGAACTTAATTAAACCTTATTTAGATAATGTAGAAATTCCAATTTATCACTACCCACAAGTAATCACTATGGATGAAGATCCAATGAAAGCAATAAGATCAAAAAAACAATCCTCAATAATTGGTTGCATGCAGCTACTTAAAGAAAATAAAGTACAGGCGGTATTTTCTGCTGGCTCAACAGGAGCAACATTAGTCAGTGCTATTTCTATTCTTGGTAAGCAAAAGGGTATTATCAGACCAGCAATTGCCTCGGTTCTTCCAACTCTAGATGGTGGAATAGTTTTACTAGATTCAGGTGCGAGCTTAGACGTAAAACCAAAAATATTGTTTCAGTATGGCGTAATGGGTTCAAAATTAGCTGAGATTTTATTTAACAATTCAAATCCAAAAGTAGGACTATTAAATAATGGAGAAGAGGATACAAAAGGAAGAGATGTTGAGAAAACAGCTTATAAACTTCTAAAAAGTAGTGATCTAAATTTTGTTGGCAATGTAGAGGGTAGAGATTTTGCTACAGGGAAAGCGGACGTATTCGTAACGGATGGTTTCACAGGGAATGTGGTTTTAAAAACAATGGAGGGAACTGCAAAATTACAATCTAAATTGATTTCCCAATCTTTAAAAGATAATTTATTTAAACCTGTGTTACCCGCAGTTAAAAAGGCATTGCAACCCGCAAAGGATACATTAAATCCAGATAAAACAAATGCTTCTTATTTGCTTGGAGTAAATGGAGTTGTAACTATTGGCCATGGTTCATCTAATGTTGAGGCCGTTAAAAATGCAATTATTTATACAAATAATTCAGTAAACAAAGAATTTATAAGTGATTTCACTTCTGAAATAGAAATAACATGAATGATATAAGCCTTTTGGAAAATCAAATAGGATATAAATTCAAAAATATAAAATTTTTAAAAATTGCACTAACACACAAGTCTTATTTAGATGAGAATCCAGACCTAATGTCCAATCAAAGGTATGAATTTTTTGGCGATGCTATTCTTGATTTTGATTTAACAGAATATTTATT
>CABYTP010000024.1 GCA_902521955.1 uncultured Candidatus Actinomarina sp.
AGGAATTGGCCATCGCTCTAATTCCACCTTTAAAAATTTCTGGTCCATCAAATGTCCATGTAACCTTAGCGGCCTCATCATTTTTAAACCTATCCATTGCCGAACCAAAGTTAGGTATTTCTAATATATCAAGTTTGTCAGAACTTAAACCATTTACAAATGAGTATATTTCACCTTCAGATGGGTCTTTACTTTCTTCAACTACTACTGCACCTGCACCATCACCAAATAGAACTGCAGTATTTCTATCTGACCAATCTAATAACCATGTAATGTGTTCTGAACCAATTACAAGAGCTCGCTTATACAATCCACTTTCAACAAAAGCTTTTCCTTGTTCAAGCGCATAAACAAATCCCGCACAAGCAGCATTAATGTCATAAACAGAAGCATTAGTAGCACCAATTTTTTTCTGAACATGCGCAGCTGCTGATGGAACAATACTATCAGGAGTACATGTAGCTAAAATTACGACATCAATATCTTCGGGAGTTAAACCTGCGCAAGCAATAGCATGTTGTCCCGCAACCGAGGCCATATCAGAGTTGTTTGCGTGGCAAAATCTTCTCTCTTGAATTCCTGTTCTTTGTTGAATCCACTCATCTGAAGTGTCAACAAACACAGCTAAATCATCATTTGTCATAATATTGTCAGGCGAACACTTCCCCCAACCAGTTATTGTTGATTTCAAAAAAAACTCCTAGTTTAAATTGTATTTAAAGAGTCTAACGAATTAATAATTCCTATTCCCTTACTAGATATAGACTTTTTAACCATCCCAGCAGTTACATTTCCAGGTCCGATATGATACCAATATTCTGGACTTTCATCTCTCTCAATAGTTGTTATTTGCTTATGGAACAACACACTATTGTCTACTTGGTTTGCTAAACGTTCTTTTACATTAGATAGGTCGACTAATTGTGCATCAACATTCATGTATACATTGAATTTACCAGGCTTAAACTCTATATTTTCTAATACTTCCTCAACATCTTTTTTGGCTGGGGTTACAACAGGAGAGTGAAATGCACCTGCTACATCAAGAGGAATTACTCGTTTTGCATTTAATGCTTTGGGATTAGATTTTAAATAGTCAATATCTTCATATCTTCCACTAATAACAATTTGTGTTGCATCATTGTAGTTTGAGATATTTATTTCAATACCCTGCACCTGTAATTCTGAAACTGAATTCACAGTTTTATCTAATTCAGACGATAACACTGCTGCCATAGTTGTACCAGAGTTTTCAACTGCCTTTTGCATAGCGTTCCCTCTTACCGAAATTATTTTTAGCGCATCACTAAATGTTATATATTCTCCTAAAGCTAGGGCAGTGTACTCTCCAAGAGAGTGACCAATTGCTACTCTTGGATTCCCAAATTTCTTAATTGCTTCAAGTCCATAACAGTAGGAAATAGCAAAAATATAAGGTTGAGCAATATTAGTTTTTGTTATCTCTTCTTTGTCATTTGTTAAAACCACATCTTTCAGAGACCAATTAAGTGCCTCTTCAAATTCCTTAATTAATAAATTTGGATATATATCAAGTAGCTCTTCTCCCATTCCAACTTGTTGGGATCCTTGCCCAGGAAACATTGCTACCCAGTTCAATTTGAGACTTCCGATACTACAAAGGCGATAGCACTATTTTTTTCATGGGATAGCGATACATGCATAGTATCAATTCTTGATTTTGTAGCAAGTTCCCTTGCTTTTCCATGTAAGATTACTTCTGGTTTTCCACCACCGGTAATCTCTACATCTTTCCAATTGATCTGCCTCCAACCTTTACCTAGCGATTTCATTACAGCTTCTTTCGCAGCAAATCTTGCTCCTAATCTTTTTGACGGATCAGCAAACCTATTTGCGTAAATTACTTCATTTTCCGTAAAGCATCTTTTTTCAAATTTCGATTGGGATTTGGCTAGAAGTTTTCTCACTCTATTTAAATCGACTTGGTCTACTCCTATACCAAATATCATTAGAACCTTACTTCTATTTCAACAAGTAGATCATCTTTTTTAACAGCTTGACCTTTTGTAATATTAAATGTTTTTATAACGCCATCAATTGGCGAGGTAATTACATTTTCCATCTTCATTGCTTCTAGAACAAATAAGGAGTCACCTTTCTTAACTTTTTTCCCTTGCTTCGTCATGGTCTCCATAATAGTTCCCTGCATTTCTGCAAAAATAAGACCGGGATTTTTAATATTTCCTGTTAAGTCCATTCCAATTTTTTTTGGTCTTTGTGGTGCAAGTGTAGGATTAGCAGAATCCTCAAGAGAAATATTAACTTTATTTGGCCTGTCAGAGATTACTTCATCCTCTTCAAGTTCCCTGATTTCAAAATTTTCCTCAAGAAATTTTACATGAATCTGGCTATTGACAAACTCTTTTGTTTTTAAAATATCAGCCAATACGTTAATAGTTGTTGGTATTCCACCTATTACATACTCTTCTAGGCATCTAATTCCTTTAGACCGAGCCTCTTCTCTTGACACACCCCAGACAATTAATTTTGAAATCAAATTGTCATAGAAGTGAGTAATCTGAGTTCCTGTTCTTGCCCATCCGTCAACTCTTACACCATTTCCTGTTGGCTCTCTATATTCAGTGATGGTTCCTGGAGTTGGTAGGAAATTATTTGATGGGTCTTCAGCATTAATTCTAAATTCAATACTATGACCTCGTGCCTCTAGTTCGTAATCCTCAATTGAATTCCCAAGAGCTATCTTTATTTGTTCTTTTACTAAATCAAGACCATACCTCATCTCTGTAACAGTATGTTCTACTTGAAGCCTGGTATTCATTTCTAGGAAATAAAAATTCTCATCACTATCAGCCAAAAACTCAACGGTGCCTGCATTTACATATTCAGAATTAGAGGCTATCTTCAATGTATATTCTTTCAATTTTTCTCTGCCATAATCAGAAAGCCATGCAGGTGGGCTTTCTTCAATAAGTTTTTGATTTCTTCTTTGAAGAGAACAGTCTCTCTCTCCTAGATAAAGGACATTTCCATGTTTGTCAGCAAGTATTTGGGTTTCCACATGTCTTGCTGGTTTTATAAATTTCTCAACATAGATTTGATCAGAACCAAAATAAGCTTCACTTTCTCTTTTAACAATTTCAAAATTTTCCAAAAGCTCAGTTTCATTATGTACAATTCTAAGTCCTTTTCCACCACCACCATGAGCAGCTTTTAATGCAACTGGGTAGCCAAAACTTGCAGCGTCTTTAATGGCATCTCTTTTTAGACGAGAAGGTTTCAATTGACCAGGTACAGGGTTCAACCCAAGTTTTGTCACTAACTTTCGTGACTCAATCTTGTCTCCCATAGACTTAATAGTCTCTGGTTTAGGACCTATCCAAGATATACCCTTTTTTTCTATAGCTTTTGCAAAATCTGCATTTTCAGCAAGAAAACCATATCCAGGATGTACCAAGTCTGCTTTTGTATCTACTGCAGCTTTTACAAGTTTTTTTAAATTTCTATAACTATCAGCTGGAAGAGATCCACCAAGATAATATGACTCATCGGCTCTCTTTACATGAAGTGAATCCTCATCTGCATCGGAATATACCGCAATGGTATAGAGATCCATTTCTTTTGCGGATCTTATTATTCGTAATGCAATTTCACCACGATTAGCAATAAGGATTCTTTTTTGACTCATAGTTATTTCAGTTTGTAAGCTACCCCTATTGCCATCATCGATTTAATTACATCGCCGATTATGAAAGGTACTACACCTATAGTGATTGCATTTGATACTGTTACATTAAGAATGAGTATAAGGCCAACTACTCCACAAATATAAATCAGAACTGAACCAAGTGCTATTCCAAGTATCGGTTTATTTGCAAACCTGCCTATTACATTAGCTGCTAAAAAGAAACCAATAATATATCCAATTGTTGGACTTTTCAAGATTGCTAGTCCAGCTACTCCTGCAGAGAAAAAAGGTAGACCAGACATCCCGATAAATAAGTACATCAGCATACTCACAGCACCAAATGTACTTCCTAACACTAAACCAGCGAGGAGTACTACAAATGTTTGTCCAGTTATGGGCACTGGAGAAATAGGTATTACAACTCTAATTTGGGCACTTAATGCTGTAACTATTGAAAACCCTAAAGAAAGAAATAAATTTCTTGTAAGACTTCCTTTTTCAACCCAACTTATTGCAATATTTTTAGAGGGGAATGTTTCCATGTTTATCTCCTAACTCACCTTTGTTTATTAAATCTTTAAAAGAATCTATAACAATTTTTCTTGTTTCACTTGGTTTTATAATATTATCAATCAGCCCTAATTGAGCTGCAATATCAGGATTACTGAACTTCTCATTGTATTCTTCAACTAATCTTGCTTTGTGTGATTCTTTATCTTCTGCAGCAGCAAGTTCTCTTCTATGGATTATATCAACTGCACCTTCTGCTCCCATAACTGCAATCTCACCACTAGGCCATGCAAATAATTTATCAGCACCAAGGCCTATTGAATCCATAACTATGTAGGCACCCCCATAGGCTTTTCTCACAACAACACATACTCTTGGAACAGTTGCTTCTGAATATGCATACAATAATTTTGCACCGCTTCTTATTATTCCACCATGTTCTTGTTCTACTCCTGGAAGAAATCCAGGAA
>CABYTP010000025.1 GCA_902521955.1 uncultured Candidatus Actinomarina sp.
ATTGGTGGTATAACTGCTCTTAATGCTTGTGGCATTACTATCAAAGATATTCTTTGCAAAGTACTCAAGCCGACTGCATCAGCTGCTTCAAACTGTCCTTTACTGATAGATTGAAGACCTCCTCTTACATTTTCGGCTAAATAAGCAGCACTGAAAATAGAGGTTACAACAACAGCTCTCACAACTTCATCAAACTCAACTCCAGAAGGTAAAAAGAATGTCAACATTACACTTCCAAAAAATAGCCATGTAATAAATGGAACTGACCTTACAAGCTCAATCAGTGCTGTACAAATAATTCTAATTATAGGAAAGGTGGAGGTTCTTCCTAGCGCAAGCATTACTCCAAAAGGGAAAGATATGGCAATGCCAAAAAATGCAAGAACCCAGGTTAATGCAAAGCCACCATAAATAGATGATCCTGGTACAACTATTAAAGAATCTGAGGATCCGCCCCTCATCAGCAGAATTAATATTGCTATTGCTACAGTCCAAACAATAAATAAACTTCTCGCTGATTCTTTAGAGTTAGCAACTGTAGGAGCAACTGAAATTAAAATCCATAATAGAAAAAATAAAAGTTTTAACTGTCCTAATACAGGTAATGTGAAAACTATTACAGAAATCAATAGAGAACCATAAACAAAATATCTCTGATATTGCATAAGTTTTTCAGAATTTAGATAATTAATTACTAGATACCCAACAACAGAAAACCCTAAAATTACAGGAAGGTCGAGTGTTGCTATTTGAGTCAGTGTAAAATCAGGCTTTCTATAAATCCAAGTAACAACTACTAAAGGAGTTAGTAACCATGAAACTGGTAGAACTCTTTTGACTACACTGACATTTTTGGAATTTAAATATTTACCTATAAAAAAGGTTGCTATTAACAATACGTATAAGTATGTCCAAGGGGTCTTTGTTGATGTTGCCAACGGCATTAAGGGATCTGGGTCTAATCTAACATTTGAAGAATCAAATGTTACTGTTGGAACTTTGATAATCCACAACGTAACGACCAGCAATCCTACATAAAAAAGATTTAGGTAATCTTTTGAAGCTTCTTGTTTAGATAATTTTGTCCTTACTAAGTAAGAAAGTAAAAGCAAAATTCCAAATATGCCAAGCAAGTATAATCTAAGTGATTGCTGAAAAACTTCAACTTGCGTTCCTTCGACTTTATCGACTACAACTGACGATGGGGCAATAAGGACTAATAAAAAGAGAGAAGAAAATAACTTCATTAAAGAAGTACTCGTAGATTTTAAACTTACTTTTTCACTTATACTATTAAAACCCCAAGTTAACCCGAGTAACCCCATTACTACTCCAATAGTTATCCATACTCTAATAAAATCAGACTCTGGATAAGCTTGGACCATATAAAGTCTTAGGTTATATGTAATCGCAGTCCACTCTCTTTCAGGAGATATGAAAAAACCAATTATTGATCTGAAGAGTCCTATTATCACCCCAATTGAAAGAAAAGTTAAAATAGAAGAACCTGTACTTGAAAATAAGTTTTCTCTTAACCACCTATTCACTCCAGCAAATTGAACTTCTGGTGGGCTTTCTTGTGTATTAATATTATCTGACATTATCTTTCCACAATCCTCATTCTTCTATTGTAATAATTTACTATTGACGAGAGGGTCAGACTTATTGTTGAATAAAAGGCCATCCAAATGATAAAAACTGCAATTGTTTGCCCTTCCTGGTTATAAAGCGTCTGGCCAACTGCAACAATTTCAGGATATGCTACTGCTATACCTAAAGATGTATTCTTAGCCAAATTTAAATATTGATTACCCATGGGGGGTAACATGATTCTTAAGGCTTGAGGAAGCACAATTAATCTTAATAGTGTTCTTCTTCTGAGTCCTAAAGATAATCCAGCTTCACTCTGACCCTTTGCAACTGCCATAATTCCCGAACGAACAACTTCAGAAATAAAAACAGAAGTATATAAAATAACTCCAACCCAAGTTGCAAAATAACCTACAGACATTATTTTTCCAACATCTGGTGAATATCTAGTAAATTTTGAAGTACCGGCTTGAATGGCTTCGGGATAACTAAGGGTAAATGGTGAGCCTGAGAATTCCCAATTTAATTTATTTTGAATACCATCAAAAAATTGAGGTATTCCCCAATCTGCTTTAAAAAATAATTCATCCCCTAGAAGGAAATCTACAACAGAGGTTCCAAAAGGTAGGAATAGTCCAATGATTAAAATTAGGACTAATAATGCAGCAACAATAATTCTAAATATATCATCATCAGTTAAGATTCCTCTATTTTCAGCACTTCTAGTTCTTCTTATCTCTTTGGATATATATTTATAAGCATAAAATGAAGCAATAGCTATGAATAAAAGCTGGAGCCCAATCCTTGGAAATAAGTCAAAAAACATACCAATGTAAGATGCAATGAGGCCAAAAATTCCTATCGCTTTATATCCTCCAAGCCAACCTATAACATTCCAAGAAATAAATGCCCCAGCAGAAAAAAGGCCTGGCCTTGAGTCAACTCCTTCTCTTTCTAATTTTGCAACCCTTAATTTAAAAACTCTTCTAGCAACGGAAAAAGAAAGTAGGAACCAAACTCCAAAAAGCCAACTAGACTCGCCTGCATCAAGCCATGGAAATGCTATTCCTTTTGCACTGATATGAACAAAGTGTTGTCCCCGATCGACTTCTTCAAGCCTTGGAAAAGACAAAATAACAGCTTGCCAGAAAAATATTTGAACTAATAGTGGGATATTTCTAACAGTTTCAACAAAACCTGTGGTTGCTCTTTCGACAATCCAGTTCTTAGAAAGTCTGGCAATACCCATTAAGGTGCCGAGGAAAGTTGCAAAAAATATCCCTGATACAGTAATTCTGAGCATGTTAGCCATTCCAATTTGAAGTGCTTGTAATCCTGATTCTGGATAGGTAACAAAACCTTCAGAGACTTGAATACCTGGAGTTGAACCTAGGAATCTCCAAGAAAAAGGTAAGTTTGTAGCATTTAAGTTAGTAATAGCCTGACCAAAAAAGTTTTGGATTAAATTGATAATAAAAAACAAGAAGAGGATTTGTCCAGCCCACTTCAAAAATCTTACATCACGCCAAAATGCTTTGTTTAGTTTAAATTTTTTCATAATTTAATTGGTAAATAGATAATACCACCCTAGCTATTTCATTTCCATTCGTCTTGTGGGAGAAATATGAAAGGGGCCTTTCGGCCCCTTTCTAAAAACAATTAAGTTTTTATTACCTTGCTGGTGGAGCGTAAATTAATCCGCCATCAGTCCAAGGTGCGTTTGCAGAACCTTCTCTATAAAGTCCGACAGGATTTAGGTTTTTAGAATAAATCTCGTCATAGTTACCAACTTGCTTGATAACGTTATAGAAAGCATCGGCACTTAGGCCCATGATTGTTTGCAATTCGCCGTCATTCTTGCCCATGAGTCTTCCCATTTCTGGATTTGCATCATAGTCAAAAGAATCAACGTTGGCTCTACCTACACCATACTCATCAGCGATGAATGTAGCATAAACAGTCCAGTTTACGACGTCTGCCCATTGGCTATCGTTTGAACGATATACAGGACCAAGAGGTTCTTTAGAGATTGGTGATGCTGGGAAAATTGCCCAGTCATTCAATGCACCCTCTTTAGCTCTGTTACCAACTAGACCAGAACCGTCTGTTGTTACAAGGTCACACTCTCCAGCTTTGAATTTCTCCATAGCTTCTGGGAATGCTTCAACTGTTACTAGCTCAATTGCTGCTCCAGCTAATCTTGCACCTTCAGTAATGTTCTTTTCTGTTGTAGTACCAGCATTAGTACATACTCTTAAGCCATCAATGTCTTTAAGAGTAGATGAAGCAGAAAGACCATCAGAGTTTCTACCCATTAATTGTTGTCCGTCATAATAGGTTGTTGGTCCAAAGTCGTTACCTAACTCGGTATCACGGCTTTGAGTCCATGTTGTATTTCTGATTAATAGGTCTACTTCACCAGCTGATAAAGCTGTGAATCTTTCAGCAGCAGTAAGCGCTGTAAATTCAACTTTGCTGTAATCACCAAAAACTGCTGCTGCAACTGCATAGCAGTAGTCAGCGTCAATTCCTGTTACAGAACCATCAGCTTGTGTCTCAGAGAAAGCAACTGCAGAACCAGAAACACCACACTTAAGGAATCCACGTTCTTGAACTTCTTCAAGTGTAGATCCATGGTCGTGTTCTTCTTCAACAGCTACCTCTTCTGTTGCTGTGTCAGTAGCAC
>CABYTP010000026.1 GCA_902521955.1 uncultured Candidatus Actinomarina sp.
AACTACTTGAGTTGGAGTGTAGGTGGAACGAAATAAATGAAATGCTGGCCAAGATACAGCTAGGAGAGCGAAAAAACCACCTAAATCTTTTTTATATTTCATTATTTATATATATTACCCTTTTGTAAAGAACTGTAACAAGCATTAATTAAGTTTTGACATCTTTTACTTATTAAATACTCTCCGCCTAATTTATTAACCATGTAGCCAAAGGACATCTTACAATCAGGATCAGCAAAAGTAGCACTACTGCCTCCAAATCCAACATGGCCGAATGCATTTGGCCCAATGATAAACGATCCGCCTTCACCTTCGAATTTCCTTCGGTTGTCCATGTGTAACATGAATCCCTCTGAAAAACTTGTTGGTAACATTAACATTTTGTCTATACCTGGGACAGAATGTAATTGACTCAGCCTTTGTACTCCACCTTTAGATAGAAGCTTTCCGTTATTTTGTGCAAGAGGAGAAAGCATACCAGCTAAAGAACGAGCATTTGTTATTCCACCTACACCCCCAATTTCAGCTTTATAGGTTTCGACAGAATTGTAATCATATCCACCAGTATTTGTTAGTGACAATCTTTGCATCGAATCAGGATCTGTTCTAAAAGCTTCTGCAAAACCACTTGGTTTATCTGATGCAGAGGAAGTAAATGGTTTTACTTTAGCTACCCTATCAACTTCCTTTTGAGGTAAACCAATCCAATATTCTAAGTTATATGGCTTACTAACTTCATCTTCAAAGAAATTTCCAAGAGATTTTCCTGTAATTCTTCTAATTAATTCTCCAATTAACCACCCAGTTGTCATCATATGGTATCCAGTTTCATCTCCAGGGTTCCAGAATGGTTTTTCATTTTCAAGTAAACCTACCATGTATTCCCAGTCATAAAAACCACCATCTTGAACAGGTGTTTTAATTGCAGGTAATCCGGCTGTGTGGTTTAAAATCATACCTACGGTTGTTTCTTCTTTTCCATTCCTCCCATACTCAGGCCAGTATTTAACAACCTTATCTTCAGGGTGTAATTCTTCTCTATCAATTAATAAATGGGCACAAAGAGCAAGGGCTGCTTTAGTACTAGAAAAGGCAACTGATAGTGTGTCTTCATTCCACTGTTCTGTTCTTTGCTCGGTGGTATGTCCACCCCATATATCTACTGTCGTTTCACCATCAACAACAACACACAATGAGGACCCTATTTCACTGTATTTGTCAAAATTCTCAGCAAATACTTCTACAACTTGTTGGAAGTCCCCATGACACTGTCCATTTATTTGTACCGAATTTTTATATTGAACTTCAACTCTTTTCATAATTTTATCCTACAGGTCCAGATTTAGATTTTCATGAATAGTAGCTACTAACAAGTATTCGAGTTATACAATGTTTCAGGTTACTGTTCGTTGTTTGGGAGTTAAAAATGAAAAAAAAATCTAAATATTTTTCTAATAATGTGGGTTCATATGTTGGATTAGGTACTGCAATTGGTACAGCTATGCACGCTGCTACTAGTGAACCAACCTGGATAGCTGTAGGTGCCGCATTGGGTGCTGCTCTAAGCTGGCGTGGAAAAGGTTAAAAAGTAAAAATATTAACTTTTGAATAATTAAGCTCTTCTAAACTTGGTTTAGCTGCCTCAGAAATCATTTTTGGAGGTCCACACAACAGAATTAAAGTTTCATCAGTATTTTGTGGCATCGTTTCTGCAAGCATTTTGGTGTTTATATGGCCTGTATATCCTGTCCAATTATCATTTGCTTCACTAATAGTATAAAAATACTTATATTGATCAGAAAATTCTTCTTGTCTATTTTCTAATTTATCTCGTAAGATAATATCTTCTTCACTTTTATTAGCAAAAAGAAGATGTATATTTGTTGAATCGTTTTCACCGCCAAGGATACTTCTAATTATTGGAATCATAGGCGTAATTCCTGAACCACCAGCAATCATACCAATATTCTTATAAGTTTTTGATATCAGTTCACCACCTTGAGACTTTAATTGTCTTATTTGAAATTCTCCGTTACCAATATAAGATAATCTTCCATTAGGACCTTTAAATTTAAATGTATCTCCAATCGAAAGTTCATCTACTTTTTGTGACATAAACCCACCTTCAGGAAAGTCGGGATGTTCATTTTTTTTATAAATTTTTATAACAAAATCGACATAACCAACATTGCTATTAGTAGAAACAGGTGTATAGGACCTCGATACTTGTTCACCGTCCTCATTTTCTGAAATAAGAGATAGATGCTTTCCAACAGGTAATCCTAGAACATCATTGTTATTAGGAAGTTTGAATCTAAATCTACTTGTATCAGGTGTCAGTTCAACTTTTTCTTCTAAAACTAATTCAAAAATATCTTCATGTTTATCTAAAAACGTTTCCATATATCAACAATATATAAATTTATGAAAAAACATTAATTTTTAAACAATAAAATTTTGTATTTATAGATAAAATTTAATAAATTATGGATTTTTAATATATAAAAATCCGAAATTATTTGGTCCTTTTGAGCCTTTAGAGTCTGTATCTGAAAAAATAATATATCCACCATCAGACGTTACGTCAATAAATTCTCCAGCATCATTTCCTCTGTCATACCCTCCACCAAAAACATTAATGGACAACATGTTCCCATCTTTATCAAATTCAGATAACAGAACTTTCCAGTCATCAGAAGTTCCATTTGGATGACCTGTTCCAAAATAGTCCGAGTGATCACCAGTTCCACCTGTAACAACAAAACCTCCATCAAGGGTCTCTCTCACGCCATAACACTCATCAAGCATGTACTTTGGGTCATAACCTCTTGGATTTCCAAAGATATTTTTCCAAACTTCATTACCTTGATCGTCTATTAGCATAACTATACAATCCCAATTGGCAGTTTGATAACCTGTAGTGTGGCCTGTAAAAACCACATAATCATTTTCTGTAATATCCATATCAAACAACTGGACGTTATTGCTACCTCCATACAATTTTGTTGAAAGCGTATTTCCTTCTGAGTCAAGATAATGCATAGATGCATTAAGGCCAGCATCAACCCACTCTACAGAACCAACTACAAAGCCACCTTTTGAAGTTTTTTTCACTTTAGTACCCTGCATAGCAGATAAGTCTCTATCCCAAATTACTTCTCCAGTTGTTGATATTTTTGTAATGAAACCTTTAGAGCCATCAGAAATAAACAAAAACCCTTCTTCTTCTCCCTGCTTGTATCCAGTTACAACCATATCGTCATTATCGAGAACTTCGATACCCCTAATACCTCCAACACCATTATGTGAAAATATTTTCTGCCATACAATATTTCCATTAAAATCAAGTTTAACTATTGCACTTTTTTGATAACCATCTTTGAAAAGTCCACCACTAGCTACATATCCATCGGACAATTCATTTACTGCGTAACCTACATCAAACTTGCCAGCAGTTCCTATAATCGTTTGCCATGTTTCTTTTCCATTTGAATCAGTTTTCAAAATGAACATGTCTGTAAATCCTGTTGGGTCTTCTTCTTTTTCCCAATGATGACCGATAGCTATAAACCCACCATCTGATGTCTGCATACCTTCATGTACGTGCTCTTCACGATCTGTTCCTTGGCCGATATACCATCCAGTACTTGTTGATGAAGAGGTGTCAAAATATGTTGTTCC
>CABYTP010000027.1 GCA_902521955.1 uncultured Candidatus Actinomarina sp.
CTTTAAAACGCCTTAAAGATACAATATTTCCTTCATAAATAACAACACCTTGTCGTAATAATCTTGCTTTTGCATTTAATTCAACTTTACCTTCACTTACAATTGACCCAGCAACTACACCAACCTTAGGCGCCCTAAATGTTGTCTTAACATCAACCATTCCAATAACTACTTCCTCTGTTTTTATTGTCATTTGACCAATTACAGCTTCTGATACGTCATCCAAAAGTTCATAGATAATACTATATGTTCTAACATCTATACCCTTACTCTGTGCCATATTTCGAGCTTGACTATCGGGTCTTACGTTAAATCCAATAATTAAAGAATCTGTAGCACCTGCTAAATCAACATCTGAAAGTACTATTCCTCCAACTGCAGAGTGAACAATTTGTATATTTACATCTTCAGTAGATAATTTATTTACACCATCTCTAATAGCTTCTACAGAACCATTTGTATCAGCTTTTAAAATAATATTGACATTATTTAATTCTCCTTCTTGTAGGAGTTTCATCATATCTGACATACGAGACTCTACTGAAAAAGAAGTATCATCATGAATTTTAAGTTTGTTTTTATTATCTTCAGCTTTAGATTTTGCTAATTTTTGATTTTTTACTGCTACGAATTGATCTCCAGCAGTTGGTGATTCGTCCCAGCCAATTAAGTCAACTGGTGAGCCTGGAACAACTGTTTTTTGTATTTTATTGTTATGATCGAACATTGATTTAACCCTGCAGAATGCTTGTCCAGCATAAAGAAAATCACCTTGTTTTAAAGTACCTCTTGTAACTATAACTGTAGCTACATTACCTCTACCAACTTCCATTCTAGATTCTATTATGTAACCAGAAGCTTCAGTATCAAAATCTGCTTTTAATTCTTCTATTTCAGCAACTAATGCAAGAGTCTCTAGTAAATCATCGACACCAGTTCCTTTTAAAGCAGATACTTCTACTACAGGAACCTCTCCACCTAAATCTTCAGTAATTAAATCATATTTAGTTAAGTCTGCCTTTATCATTGATGGATTAGCTTCTGGAAGATCACATTTATTAATAGCTACTACAATTGGAACATTTGCTGCTTTTGAATGATTAATCGCTTCAATTGTTTGAGGCATAACGCCATCATCTGCTGATACAACTAGAACAACAATATCTGTTACATTTGCTCCCCTTGCTCTCATTTGAGTAAATGCTTCATGACCAGGAGTGTCTATGAATGTAATACCTGTTTCACCTGTTTGTACCTTATATGCTCCAACATGTTGAGTAATCCCACCAGCTTCACCATCAGCTACTTTTTCATTCCTAATGTAATCTAAAAGGCTTGTTTTTCCATGGTCAACATGGCCCATAACGGTGATGATTGGAGCTCTTAACTTTAATTTATCTGGATCGTCTTCAAAATCTTCGAAATCGATAATGTCTTCTCTAGATATTGTGACTGGTTCTAGTAAATCGGCAATTAAATTATATTTCTCAAGAAGTTTTTCAATGTCATTATCTTCGAGTGGTGTATCTATGGCTTTCATTATTCCGAAAGACATTAAATCTCCAACTATCTGAGTAGCATCAATATCAATAATGTTACTTATTTGATTAGGAGTTGAATTTTTTGTAATTTCAACAATAGAAACATTATCATCTGCGGGTGTCTCATTATTTTCAATTTTATCAGTTTCGACTGTCTCATCTACTGATTGAGATACGTCCTCTTCCTTTGCAGATTCAGATTCAGATTCAGATTCTGGCAACAAAGATAGTTTAACTAATTGCTCTTCTTCTTCAGTTAACCCAGAAGAAGCTGTCTTTACTTCAATTCCAAGTTCTTTTGCGTGGAAAAGAATATCCGCAGAGGCTATATCAAGCTCTTTAGCGATTTGATGTATTCGCTTTTTGGCCATTTATTCTTCCTCTTTATCAGGTGTCTCTTCTTCTGATGCTGGTTCCTCTTTTGGTGAATCTCCTAATCCTTCAATATCAATTTTGTAGCCTGTAAGTTTAGCTGCTAAACGTGCATTTTGACCTTCCTTACCAATAGCTAAGGAAAGTTGGTTGTCTTTAACAACTACGCGAGCTGATTTTGTGTGTTCGTCAATTTCAACCTCATCAATATCAGCAGGTCCTAAAGCTTCCTTTATAAACCTTACTTTATCTTCTCTCCATTCAACAACATCAAGCTTTTCTCCCCTAAGTTCGTTTACTATTTGTCTAACTCTATTACCTCTAGATCCAACACAGGCACCTTTAGGATCAACATTTGGATCATTTGAAAATACTGCAATTTTTGTTCTGCTGCCTGGTTCTCTTGCTATTGCTCTTAATTCTACAGTTCCATCAGTTAGTTCAGGAACTTCAAGTTCAAGCATTCTTTGAACAAATTCAGCCTTACTTCTGCTAACAATAATTGGTATTCCCTTTGCATCTTCCCTTACTTCAGTAATTAATGCTTTAACTCTATTTCCTCTCTCAAGTCTTTCAAAAGGAACTCTTTCTCCAGAAGGAATAACTGCTTCAGCATCTTGTAAATCTAATATTGTTTGATTAAATCGAGGGTCAAATTGAGTAACAATACCAGTAATTAATTCTCCTTCTCTTCCAATATAAGCGTCTAAAACTGTAGCTCTTTTTGCATCTCTTATCTTTGTAGTCATCATTTGTTTAAATGATTGAGCAGCTATACGACCAAATTCATCTTCATCAAGTTCTACTTTCCATTCTTCAATGACATTGCCCTCATTATCTAATTCTTGGGCGTAGATTAGTACCTCTCCAGAATCTGGATTCAGTGTTACTCTGGCTTCTTCTGCTGCGTTGGGGATTCTCATATATGCAGATCTAAATGCTGAAACTAATGCTTCGTACATACTTTCCACCGCAACACCTTTATCTAACGCTAATGACTCAATAGCTTGTTTACTCTCATTTCCTAATTTCATAACTATCCTTTAACTTTTTCTTTAAACTGTTTAAATTCAATTTTTGCATTTTTAATATTTATAAATTTTATT
>CABYTP010000028.1 GCA_902521955.1 uncultured Candidatus Actinomarina sp.
AAATTGAAAAACGATTAGGATTAGGAGAAAGATAATCAAATTATGAGCATAATACAATCAATCGATGTAAAGAAGTGGTACGGAGATTTCCAAGCCTTAAAAGGCATAACAATGGATATCGGTGAAGGGGAAGTTCTTGTTATTTGTGGTCCATCTGGATCAGGAAAATCTACTTTTATTAGGTGTATTAATAGACTTGAGCAACATCAAGATGGGCAAATAATCGTTGATGGAATTGAGCTAACTAATGATCTTAAGAATATTGAAGCAATTAGGTCAGAAGTTGGAATGGTATTTCAAAGTTTTAACTTATTTCCACATTTAACAGTTTTACAAAATATTACCTTAGCGCCAATTTGGGTTAGAAAAAAAAGTAAGGCTGATGCTGAAGAAAAAGCAATGGAACTACTCGAGAGGGTTGGTATACCAGAGCAAGCAGAAAAATTTCCAGGTCAGCTATCAGGAGGTCAACAGCAAAGAGTAGCTATTGCTAGAGCTCTAGCAATGGAACCTAAAATAATGCTATTTGACGAACCAACATCTGCACTTGACCCAGAAATGATTAAAGAAGTTCTTGATGTGATGAAAGAACTTGCTCAATCAGGAATGACAATGATTGTTGTGACTCATGAGATGGGATTTGCCAAGGAAGTAGCTGATAGGGTTATGTTATTTGATGAAGGTCAGCTAGTCGAAGAAAACACACCTGATGAATTCTTCAATAATCCAAAGAGCGACAGAACGAAACTATTCTTAAGCCAGATACTTTAAAGTTTATCCCAGAGATTCTTTTCAGCTAAGTCAATGATTGTAGCTCCCATTGCATATGCACCGTCATAAATAGCTTTATGACCTCCTTCAGTAAGGGTTGCAGCAGCATATTCAGGTTGATGGTTTACAGCAATTTTTTCATCAATTGATAACATTGGATGTATTGAAGGGAAAGCTTGAGAAATATTTCCCATATCTGTAGAACCTAATCCCGGTCTTGTTGCATTCTTTTGTAGAATCATTTCTCTTCCAACGTCCAATGCATTGCTCATGAAAAGTTCATACATTGTTATATTATTATTAATTTCCTCATATCGGTAGTCTGGCGATGCAATGTTTACTTTACATTTTGTTGATAATGCAGCAGCATTTGCAAAGTTATAAAAATCTTGTTCGATTTGGTCTAACCCTTCTTTATTAAGTGACCTTAAGTACCATTCTGACTTTGTGTAAGAAGGAATGATATTTGGCTTAAAACCACCTTCCCTAATTACACCGTGCATCCTATTATCGGATTTCATCTGTTGTCTATATGTTGATGCATTTACAAATAATTGAATTTGAGCATCTAGTGCATTAATACCCTGATCAGGAGCACCTGCAGCATGAGCGTCTTTTCCAAAGAATTCGACTGTATATTGTTGAATTGTTGTAAAAGTCGGGTTTACTACATCTTCGTAACCCGGATGAATCATCATTGAACAAGAAGCATCTTCAAATGCACCATTATCTAGAAGAATTATTTTTCCACCACCACCTTCTTCTGCAGGAGTGCCTAATAGCTTTACTCTTATCCCAAGATTTTTAGTTAACTTATTCAACGCAAGACCAGCTCCTATTGAAGCGGTAGCTATAATATTGTGACCACATGCATGACCAATTTCAGGCAACGCATCATATTCAACGCATATTACCGTTAAGGGACCTGAATCTCCATAAGTTATATCAAAAGCAGTTTCAAGATTATGTGAAGGATAATTTACTTTTTGTGAATGATTTTCTATGAAGTTGACCAAATATTTAGATGTTTCATATTCTTCAAAGCCAAGTTCTGGATTATGATACATCCAATCGCTAACCTCACATAAGTCTTTATAAATACTATCTAAGGATTCTCTAAATTTTTCTTTATTACTCATGATTCAATTTTAGTAAAATATTCGAGTTCATACTGGCTAGAATTGTTCCAAATAATCCAATCTAGGTTTTTATCTTCAGCTGCCTTAATGTTTAACTGAACATCCTTAGCATCATGCCAAAATCCTTGAAGAAATGGCCTAATTTTTTCTTTTTCGATTCCTCTTTTAATTCCATCATTAAGAGCAGCAGAAACTACTTCATATGGGAAATTATTTGGATACTGGTACCCAAAAGACCCCTTTGAGTAGTGTGATGGGTAAACCATCGGAGAAATAAAATCTACTGTTTCAGCAATTGTCTCTAAATGTTGACCTATGCCATTGTCTGATTTATTTTGTAAAACATAACCAAATATATCTGCTGAAACCAAGCAACCCATTCCATTTAAAATATCTCTCGAATATCTTAAAAAAGAATTAATATTTTCTATTCTATTTTTTGCTATATTTTCATCTTCATAAATCAAACCTTTTGCTTTAGTATCTGGGTACCGTATATAATCAAATTGAATTTCATCGAAACCTAATGAGCATGCTTCAATTGCAATATTAAGAATATAATTCCTAGCTCTTTCATCTCCTGGATCTAAAAAGTACTGTCCATTCTGCACATAAGGAGAATTAGTAGTTGGATCTATAACAGATGAATTTTCAAAATTTCTTGCAAAAGAAGGATCTTGGAACGCCACCACTCTTCCAATTAAATATATGTTAAATTCATCTTTGAATTCATTTAATATACTTTGGTCATA
>CABYTP010000029.1 GCA_902521955.1 uncultured Candidatus Actinomarina sp.
TAACATCAAAATTAAACATGGAAAAAATAGTTTTTAATCCATCTGAGAAGCCAACAGTAGGCGTAGAAGTTGAAGCCCAATTAGTTGACAATGATTCTGGAGACTTAGTAAATATTGCCGAAGGGATTATTAAAAAATATAACAATGAAGATAGGGTAAAGCACGAACTGTATCTTTCTACAGTTGAGATAACTAGCTCTCCGCTGATGGATACAAATGATACGTATAAAGAACTTTCTTCAATTTTTAATAAAGTTTTAGAAATTGCTGATGAAAATAATGCCAGTTTAATTTCTGCTGGCTCCCATCCTTTTGCAATGTATGAGGACCAAGTAATTACAGATGTTAATCCAAGATATGGAGAGTTTGCTGATAAATATGGATGGGCGGTTAGAAGATTATTAACTTTTGGAATGCATGTTCATGTTGGAATTGACTCAAAAGAAAAAGCAGTTGCTGTACACGATGAAATTAGAAAATATTTACCTTTATTTTTAGCATTAAGTGCTTCATCTCCATTCTGGAGAGGAAAAGATACAGAGTTACATTGTTCAAGACTTAGTGTTTTTCAGGGATTGCCGAATACAGGTTTGCCTGAGCCATATCATGAGTGGTCTCAATACGAGCAATCACTTCAAACACTTGTTAAAGCTGGTGTGATTAAGCCAGATGTTGGATATAGACAGGTTTGGAAAGATGTGAGAATTCATCCAGAGTATGGAACAGTGGAAACAAGAATAGCAGATTCTATGCCATCTTTAATTGAGACTGTATCAGTAGCAACACTCGTTCAAGCTTTAGTGATAAAAATTGGAAGAGACTGGGAAGCAGGAAGATTAAGTGAACCAGATCCGAATTGGCTTATTGAAAGAAATAGATGGGCTGCGATTAAAGAGGGACTAAATGCACAATTTATAACTGACACAGATGGAAACACAAAACCAATTGTTGAAGTTACAAAGAATTTACTTTCTGATCTTTCTGAGATAGGAGAAGAGCTTGGGTCTATGAATAGGTTAAATTTTGTAAATAATATTCTTGAATCCACTCCACTTGTAGAGACTATGAGAAATATTCACAAAGAGTCATCGTTAGTTGAATTAGTCAAAGAGTTACAAAAAAAACTTTTGAATTCGTTAAGTGAAGACAATTAATTGGATATAATTTTTCTATGAATTATAAATTAATTAATAGACTTGACCCACTAATTTACCTTGGTTTGGTTTTAGTAGGGTTTATTATGCCAGAAGTGACTTATCGTTTATTCTTATTTGATTTTTCTGCTGTACTTGCAGAAAATCAGGAGATGATTGTGAGATCTATCGGTTTACCTCTCTACTTTGCAGCAATGGCTTTTTTCTTGCTAGGAGGCAATGCAGAGAATGGAAAACAATTAAACATAATTAGATACAGCGGAGGGCTTGGGCTAATTGCGTTTGCAGTCTTCACTGAATTTAACGGTTTTTTTGCATTTGGGCTTGTAGAGATTGGTTTAGCGGTTGTAACAGGTTCACAAATCAAAAAAGAGGAAGAAGCTTCAAGCAGTTCAACAACTGAAGAATTATAAAAGTTATATTTCTGTGATACTTACTAACTATATGTTTGGTCAAATAGTTATAAGGAAAATATGATATTAGAAAATAAAACTTTATTAATAACAGGAATACTTACTGATAAAAGCATTGCTTATGCATCTGCAAAGATTGCAATTGAGAATGGTGCAACAGTTGTGGCTACAGGATTTGGTAAAGGACTTCGAATTACAGAAAGAGCTGTGAAAAGACTTTCCGAAGACATCAAAGTCTTTCCAATGGATATTGAAAATCAAGAAGAAGTAGATGAAGCAGTTCAAAATATTAAAAGTGAAGTTGGAAATCTAGATGGAATTCTTCATGCAATTGCTTTTTCACCTACAGAAGCTATGGGGGGTAATTTTTTAAATACCAATATTTCTGATGCAGTTAAAAGTTTTGAAATATCAGCCTTTTCCTTAAAGACCTTAGCCACATCATTTCAACCAATACTTAATAAACCAGCATCTATTGTTGCATTGGATTTTGACAATACGCAAGCTTGGCCCGGTTATGATTGGCAGGGAGTAGCAAAATCTAGTCTTCAGTCAATTGTTAGGTACTTGGCTTACTATATGGGTGAAAATGGTGTTAGGGTAAATGCAGTTGCTGCAGGTCCACTTGCTACAACAGCAGCTAAAAATATACCTGGTTTTTCAGACATGAATGAGGAGTGGAGTAATAGAGCTCCTCTTGGATGGGATACAAAAAATCCTGATCCTGTAGCAAAGGTTGTAAGTTTTTTACTCTCAGATCTTTCTGAAATGGTTACTGGAGAAATTATTCATGCAGATGGAGGAGTGCATTCTATCGGCGGATCAATGCTTCCAAAGTAATTTATATTAAAGACTTAGTCTTTTTTAAAGACAAGAACTCCATTATGACCACCGAATCCAAACGAGTTAGACATTGCTATAGATAAATCTTTTTCTAAAGCAACATTAGGTGTGTAGTTAAGGTCACAATCTTCATCAGGGTTATGTAGATTGATTGTTGGTGGAATAATATTATTTTTTAAGCTTAATAGTGATACTAAAGACTCAAATGCACCACCCCCTCCAAGAAGGTGACCAGTCATGGATTTAG
>CABYTP010000030.1 GCA_902521955.1 uncultured Candidatus Actinomarina sp.
CAATTCTTGAGGCTAGGGATATAAATAATAAAAGTTATGGTTACCTTGGTGTATCTCCAGTATTAGAAAGGAAAACATTAAGTATATTAGAAGCTGTTCCAGCTACAGCTTTAGTTGAATTAGATATGACAAAATCTGCAATACAGGGAATTTTTACATTATTTAGTCCTCAAAATTTACAAACTTTACTAGGTACATACACTGGTGAATCTATCCCTGATGAGGTTAGGCCACTGAGCCCAATAGGATTAGCACAAGCAGGAAATCAAATCGCCGAAGGTGGTTACGTTAATTTATTTAGTTTGCTTGCTTTTGTAAATATATTTTTAGCTGTTTTTAATTCAATCCCATTAGTGCCTTTAGATGGAGGAAGAATAGTACTTGCACTCTATGAGGGAGTTACTGGAAAAAAAGTAGAAGATAAAAAACTTTACCCTATTGCTGCAGTAGTTATTATAGTTTTTGTTTTTCTAGGAATCACTGCCTTTTACTTAGACATAACACAACCAATAAAATTATGACAAAAAGAAGACATACATCACAGTTTATGCTCGGGAATGTTGGAGTTGGCTCTGAACATCCCGTTACCGTTCAATCAATGACTACAACTAAAACTAGAGATACAGAGAAAACCCTTGAACAAATTTATGAAATAGCATCAAATGGTGCTGACATTGTAAGGGTTACCTGTAATGAAATTGAAGCTGCTGAATCATTAGTTAAAATTTGCGCCAGAAGTCCAGTGCCGGTTGTTGCAGACATACACTTTCAATATAAGCTAGCTTTAGCTGCGATTGAAGCTGGAGTTCAGGGATTAAGACTTAATCCTGGAAATATTAGAAATGAAAAGCAAATTAAAGAAGTTGCAAAAGAATGTTTGAATGCTGATATTCCAATACGTATTGGTGTTAACGCAGGATCATTAGATAAAGATATATTAGAGAAATACGGAGATGCTACCCCAGAGGCGCTAGTTGAATCAGCTTTATTAGAAACCAGGTATCTTCAGGATGTAAACTTCAATAATATTAAGATTTCCGTAAAACACTCAAATGTTCCATCAATGATTGATTCGTATAGATTACTTGCTGAAAAAGTTGAGTATCCGTTACATTTAGGTGTAACTGAAGCAGGACCTTTACCTGGAGGTTTAATTAAATCTATAGCAGGGATATCAACATTATTATCAGAAGGAATTGGTGACACTATAAGATTATCACTTACTACTGATCCTATTGAAGAAGCAAAATATGGTAGACAGCTACTCGAATATCTCAATTTAAGAGAAAGAAAATCTTTAGACTTAATAGCTTGTCCCAGCTGTGGTAGAGCGGAAGTAGATGTAATACAAGTTGCAAGTGAAGCCCAGGAAGCATTGGAAAAAGAAGGCTTCCCTATACAAGTTGCTGTAATGGGGTGTGTAGTTAACGGTCCTGGAGAGGCTAGATCTGCCGATTTAGGAATTGCTGCTGGAAAAGGAAGAGGTCATCTTTTCATAAAAGGTCAAGTAGTAAAGGTAGTAAAAGAAAATGATATGGTTGAAGCTTTAGTAAAAGAAGGACGACTTCTTGCTAAAGAGGGAATAGAGGCTAGGTTAGCTGCTGCAGATAAAAATGCTGCAAACATCGCTGCACAGGATGCTAAAGAACTAATAGATTCGCAAGGCGATATTAATGACTTTGTTAAAAAAACAAAATCAGTGATTGAGATATCTACAAATACTGATATTGAAAATTAAAACCTTTAAGATATAGACATGGTTGAAAAAATAACTCCTATGTCAGAAGACTTTAATCAGTGGTATACAGATATTATTCAACAAGCACAACTTGCAGATTATTCACCAGTCAAAGGAACTATGGTAATTAGGCCATACGGGTATTCCTTATGGGAAGGTGTTCAAGGTTATTTAGATAAAAGATTTAAAGAAACAGGTCATGAAAATGCTTATTTTCCTCTATTTATACCTAATTCTTTTATTCAAAAAGAAGCTGAACATGTAGAAGGTTTTGCTCCAGAATTAGCAACAGTTACACATGCGGGTGGAAAAGAATTAGAAGAACCATTAGTTGTTCGACCAACATCTGAGACAATTATTAATCATATGTTTTCTAAGTGGATTAAAAGCCACAGAGACCTTCCAATGTTAA